>JAYOMI010000199.1:0-1523 GCA_038120765.1 Rhodospirillaceae bacterium | reverse complement strand
CGCATCGGCCGGCTGTTTGGCTATCACCGGCGGTTCTGTTCCTGGTCGACGATCGGCCGCGGATCGCCGGACGCCCCCGGCATGATGCTGGCACTTGACACCGGCGGATCGTGCAACGGAATCGTCCTCGGCGTGAAAAGCGAACGGGCCGAAGAAGAACTTACCAGCGTCTTCATGCGCGAAATGACGGGCGAAACCTATTTTGCCAAATGGGGCACGGTCTGCACGGCGGCAGGAACGGTCAAGGCGATTACCTTCGTCGCAAACCGGGAATCCGAAAATTACGCGGGCAAGCAGTCGCTTGAAGACATGGCCCGGCATATCGCCCAGGGCTGTGGTCATCTGGGGCCCTGCACCGATTACCTGTTCAATACGACGCAGCACCTTGAAGAGCTCGGCATCCACGATCCCATGTTGCGCAAGCTTTGCGACATGGTCGAGAAAAAGCTGTCCTGATGCCGGCGCAAAAGACCGTTCATATCATCGGCGGCGGCCTCGCAGGCTCGGAGGCCGCCTGGCAGATCGCAAAGTCCGGCCAGAGGGTCATCATCCACGAAATGCGCCCCGACCGGACAACCGACGCCCATCAGACCGACAAACTCGCCGAACTGGTCTGTTCCAATTCCTTCCGGTCGGACGATGCGGAATATAACGCGGTCGGCCTGCTGCACGAGGAAATGCGGCGCTGCGGCTCGCTGATTCTGGCCATGGCGGATGCGAACAAGGTTCCGGCCGGCGGCGCGCTCGCCGTCGACCGCGATGAATTTGCCGCTGCCGTCACGAAAACGCTCAACGATGCGCCACTGATAAGCGTTGAGCGCGGGGAAATAGAAGGCCTGCCGCCGGAAGACTGGGAAAACGTCATCATCGCGACGGGTCCGCTCACTTCGGCCCCGCTGGCGGAGGCGATAGGCGAGCTGACCGGTGAAGACGCCCTCGCCTTCTTCGATGCCATTGCGCCGATCGTCTACACAGACTCCATCGATATGGAGAAAGCCTGGTATCAGTCGCGCTACGACAAGCCCGGTCCCGGCGGTACGGGCAAGGATTACATCAACTGCCCGATGGACAAGGAACAGTACCTGGCCTTTCTCGCCGCACTCGACACAGCGGAAAAGACCGAGTTCAAGGAATGGGAGCAGAACACCCCGTATTTCGAGGGCTGCCTGCCGATAGAGGTCATGGCATCGCGCGGCGAGGATACGCTCCGCTACGGACCGATGAAGCCGGTCGGCCTGACCAATCCGCATACCGGCGGCAAGGCCTATGCGGTCGTTCAGCTGCGCCAGGACAACACGCTCGGCACGCTGTACAATCTGGTAGGCTTCCAGACGAAGCTGAAATATGGCGAGCAGGCCCGGGTATTCGGCATGATACCGGGGCTGGAAAACGCATCATTCGCCCGGCTTGGCGGCATTCATCGCAATACCTTCCTGAACTCGCCCCGCCTGCTCGACCGTGAACTGCGGCTGAAGGCCATGCCCCGTATCCGATTTGCCGGGCAGATCACGGGTGTCGAGGGC
>JAYOMI010000198.1:0-1560 GCA_038120765.1 Rhodospirillaceae bacterium | reverse complement strand
CCGTCATGGTGTGCCTGAAGCACCACTTCATGTGGTGGGCGAAACTTCCGTCACTGGGACTGAATGCACATTTAAACCGTCTCGTGAAACCTTTTCGAATGTCGAATTCCATTACGACATTCTTGCCAAGAAGCTGAGAGAACTGGCGTTCCTGAATGCCGGCGTTGCAATTCGCCTTACCGATGAGCGCTCCGGCAAATCAGAACTGTACAAGTACGAAGGTGGGCTCAAGGCATTTATCGATTACCTGAATAAGAATAAAAACACCATCAATAAGCTGTTTTACTTCACTTCCGAGCGAGAAGCCGATGGCATTACGGTGGAGGTTGCCTTGCAGTGGAACGATTCCTACCAGGAAAACATCTTTGCCTATACCAACAACATCCCGCAACGAGACGGCGGGACCCACCTGGCGGGCTTCCGCGCGGCACTGACCCGGGTGCTAAATAACTATATCGATAAGGAAATGGCGTCGAAAAAGGGCAAGGAGGTCAACACTACCGGTGATGATTCTCGGGAAGGCCTGACGGCAGTCATTTCAGTAAAAGTACCGGACCCTAAATTTTCGTCGCAGACCAAGGACAAACTGGTTTCTTCGGAGGTAAAAGGGGTCGTTGAGCAGGAAATGACAAGTCATCTGACAGACTACCTGCTGGAAAACCCCCAAGAGGCAAAACAGATCGTCGGCAAGATAATAGAGGCGGCCAGAGCGCGAGAAGCGGCAAGAAAAGCAAGGGAGATGACACGCCGCAAAGGCGCGCTGGACGTTGCTGGACTGCCAGGAAAGCTGGCAGACTGCCAGGAAAAAGATCCGGCACTATCAGAAATCTACATTGTCGAGGGCGATTCAGCGGGCGGTTCTGCCAAACAAGGCCGAAATCGCAAATATCAGGCTATATTGCCCCTGAAGGGCAAAATTCTGAACGTGGAAAAAGCCAGGTTCGACAAAATGCTGGGATCGGCGGAAATTGGAACGCTGATCAAGGCGCTCGGATGCGGAATCGGGAATGAGGACTTCAATCCCGATAGTCTGAGGTATCACCGGATTATCATCATGACTGATGCGGATGTTGATGGCTCTCATATCAGGACGCTCTTGCTGACATTCTTTTTCCGTCAGATGCGTGAGCTGGTGGAGCGAGGCCACGTGTATATTGCACAGCCTCCGCTCTACAAGGTACGCAAGGGCAAACAGGAACAGTATCTCAAGGATGATGCGGAACTTGCTGCCTATCAGACCCAGACAGCCCTTGAAGGAGCAAGCTTGCATGTAAACAAGCATGCTCCGGCGATCACCGGGGATTCCCTGGAGGCAATCGTCAAGGAATACAATGATGCTCATGCGATCATCAATCGTCTTGGCCGCTTTTATCCCGCGGAAATTCTGGAAATGATGATTTTTGCACGACCCCTTGAAGAGCAGCAGTTGTCGGACAGGCTACAGGTCGAAAGCTGGGCTACAGAGATTTCAAATCTTCTGGAGACGCGTCTGCCCGGGATAAGCAGCATTTATGACATTTCCGCCATAGAAGATGCGGAGCGCCATATCTTTCTGCCGGA
>JAYOMI010000197.1:589-1810 GCA_038120765.1 Rhodospirillaceae bacterium | reverse complement strand
AGGCGATCGAATAGGGCTTCCGACAGCTCACGGGGGCGCATTAACCGGACCGGGCGAGGGCCTGGCCGCGGAAGAAACAGGAAAACGGAACCGACCCGGAAAAATACGGGCGACGTTGAGAGGATGAACGAAAGATGGCCAATTCGGGCACATCATCTGCGGACGCAGTTACGGTCTTTCATAAAACAGCCATCGCGCTGCTTGTCGCCGGCACCGCGACGATGTTTGCGCTTGGCGCACTGAAAACATCGCATGTGTCCGACCCCGTCGCGGCCGCGGGGCACGGCGAAGAAGCCGGGTCCGCCGGTTTCGAAGCTCCCCAACCCGGCGCGGGTGAAGCAGCGCTCGATGTGGAGAGGCTCGCGAAACCGGTCGATGTAAGTCTCGCCTCCACAACGGGCAAATTATGGGACCTGTTCCGCACGATCGGGTACGAGATCGACGGCGTGCGTGTTCACGGCGAAGTGCCCCGCCTGTTTCTGGCGAGCCTGCCGCAGGATCTGCGGCACGAACCCCGCGCCGATCTGCGCAAGACCACGTTTATCAAGTCGACGCTGCCGCTGATTCTGCACGTCAATGAGCTGATCCTGCAGGACCGGGCACGTCTCGTCTCGCTGCGCGATCAAGCCGCCGAAGGCCGCCTGCCGGCCGCAGAGGACCAGCGTTGGCTGGAGGAAATAGCGGATCGATATGGATCGGGGAGCGCGGACCCGGCTGTCCTGTTGACCCATGTGGACATCGTCCCGCCATCCCTCGCGATTGCCCAGGCTGCAGAGGAGAGCGGGTGGGGCACGTCCCGCTTTGCGAGAGAGGGTAACGCCCTGTTCGGCCAGCGGGCCTACAAGGCGCACAAGAGAGGGATCGTGCCAATGGAGCGGGCGGAAGGTAAATCGTTCCGGGTTCGCGCATTCGACCATCTGATCGATGGGGTGAAATCCTACGTCCATAATCTCAACAGTCATCCTGCCTATAAGGACTTCCGTCAGGCGCGTGCAAGGATGCGGACCGAAAACGGCGACATAGACGGCTATAATCTCGCCGGGGCATTGTTGCGGTATTCGGAACGCGGTGTCGCCTATGTGCAGACGATCCGTGTGATTATGCGGGCAAACACCTTGCGCGTGTTCGATGGCGCGCGGCTGGGCCGGTCCGTCTCACCCAGCGCCTGACAACGGCCCGCCTCAAGACGGGCCGGCTGTCGGGTCAGCCAGAGCGCTATCC
>JAYOMI010000197.1:0-579 GCA_038120765.1 Rhodospirillaceae bacterium | reverse complement strand
GCGCTATCCCTTCGGCACGAAAAACTGCAGCCCGTACCAGTGCCATCGGCCGTCCCGGGTAGGCATCGTACAGTTGATGCGGGCGCGGCCGCTCGGGAACGCGTTCTCCAGCCGGACTTCGACCCGGGCGCCCAGCCGCTCTATTCTTGCCTTGCCCTGACCTGACGCGTAACAGGCGAGCCGCGAGAGCCTTTCTGCGGCGGGACCGTTGACGGTGAATCCCAGAATCGGCGGATTGTTGTCGCGGCTCAGCATCGGGTCGCCAGGAGACACGTCCGAGACCTTCAACGGCAGCGCATTGACGGCCAGTCGGAAGCGGCTGTCGCCGCCAAAATTTTCATTCATCGCAAACCGCGGAAGGTAGGTCATGTCGGCGTCGGGGTGCAGCACGCCGGAATGTTGTCCGAAGCCGACGGTAAGCCCCGCCTCTTTTGCCACTGCTGCCACGGCGAGACTGTATTCCCCGAAAGGATATGCGATGATCGTCGGCGCTTCGCCAAGTTCCGCCCGGAAGCGTTCGTTGGATTTTTGCAGGTCGGCCCGGTTCTGCCCGGGACTGGAGGAGGCCATATGCAAATG
>JAYOMI010000196.1:0-1944 GCA_038120765.1 Rhodospirillaceae bacterium | reverse complement strand
ATTGTCACCGGGTGGACGTCGCAGGGGGATGCTATCAGACGCGTTCCGCCACTAGCATCACATTGGTCAACCGGCCTTCCTTTGCGCTCCGGCCCGAGTTCTTGCGGCGGTCGGGATAGTCTGCCCCGCGCGTGATCTCGATGGTCAGCGGGGTGTCTACAGGCGCCGTTTCCGCCGGGCGTCCATCTGCCGAGGACTGGCGCCGGGCGGTCTCGTCTATCCATTCGATCACCCGGAAACCCGAGGATTCGAGCAGGGCGCGCATTTCGTCGGGCGGCAACAGAAAACTGTAGGCCGGATCGGCGGCCCAGGTCAGCGGGTAATAGGGGGCGCCGCCGGGGCCCTGGCCGATTTCGCTGATGCAGAATTTGCCGCCCGGTTTGAGCACCCGGTGCACACCGGCATAGAAACCGGCGCGGTCCTCGATGTTCATCGTCACGTTCAGCGCCCAGGCCATATCGAACGCCGCGTCCCCATAGGGCAGGGCGGTGGCGTCGCCGCAGTCGAACGTCACCTGGTCAGAAAGACCGACTTTCCGGGTCAGGAGATCCGCTGCGGCAATGTATTCGTTGGTCAGGTCGATGCCGGTCACCCGGCAGCCGAACTCGGTCGCGAAATAGCGGGCCGGCCCGCCGATGCCGCAGCCGATGTCCAGCAGGTGCATATCGGGCGTGATATCGACCAGGGCGGCATGAACCTGCGTTTGCAACAGGCCGCCGCCGTGAATCTGGTCCGCCGGGCCCAGCACTTCGGGGGTCCATTTCTCGGGCGGGATACCCGCCTCGGTAAGGGCGGCGACGATCCGCTCGCCGAGGTTTTTGGTCGCGTATTCGGCGTCGTGAACGGTTTTCAGATCGCTCATGCCGGGCCCATCTCCGCTGCTTCGATCTCGGCCAGGGCCCACACCCGGCCGATGGGTCCGCGCGTGCGCAGAAGCTCTTCGGCGATCTCCTCCATTTCCGCGTCGCCCAGCACTTCGTATTTCCCCATCGACGCCGCGATGGCCGTGCGTTTGGCGTTGTCTTCCATGAAATAGACGCCGGTGGTCATTTCCTCGATATCCGGCCCGGTGACGACAATGCCATGGGCCCGCAGGAGCATGGCGCGGCAATCGCCGAGCGTTTCGGCCATCGCGCGGCCGCGTTCCTCGGTCATGATCAGGCGTGAATCCGGGTGCACCGGAATGCCGCCGTTGAAGATCGATGCCATGAAATAGGTCGGTTTCAGGTCGTGTTCCGACATCGAAAAGCTGGTCGCGTTATGGGTATGGAAATGGGCGACCGAGTTGACATCGGGCCGGGCCTTGAAGACCTCCAGGTGGATCGGCAGTTCGCCCGGCAGCTTTTCGCTGGTGCCGATCTGGTTGCCGTCGAGATCGCAGAGCAGGAAATCTTCCGGATGCGAGATTTTGCCGAGCTCGTGCGGCGTCATCAGGACCACGTTCGGGTCCCGGGTGCGCGCGCTGATATGGCCGAACCCGTCGACGAAGCCGCGCCCGTAAAAGAACCGCCATGCGATGCTCAGTTTCTGCCGGAGGATGTCTTCGCTATCGATCACGGTGGTCTCTCTTTCTAAGCGTTGTTATTGCCCGTCTGCCGCGAACGATTGTATTAGTTACAGAGCACGCGGCAAAGACCGCCGCAGTAAAAGGGAGAGACAAATGAAATTCGGCCTTTTCTACCTGCCGACGCATCTGCCGGACAGCGACCGCGATGTGCACACCCATATGCACAATATCGTCGAGCAGGTCGAATATGCCGACAGGATCGGTATCGATTATGCGTGGCTGGTCGAACATCATTTCGTACGCCATGGCGGGTTTCTGTCCGCGAACTACGCTTTCCTCTGCTATCTCGCCGGGCGGACGGAGAATATCCGCCTCGCCACAGGAGCGACCGTGATGGCGCTGAACGATCCGGTCCGCGTGGCCGAACAGGCAGCGAC
>JAYOMI010000195.1:1586-1996 GCA_038120765.1 Rhodospirillaceae bacterium | reverse complement strand
CTACAAAACGGCGCACAACAATCATGACAGCGGGCGGACAGAGCATTGACCATCATCGCGACCTGGAACGTAAACTCCATCCGCGCCCGCCTGCCCCGCGTGCTCGAATGGCTGGACGAGTTCAAGCCCGATGTGGCGCTTCTGCAGGAACTCAAGGCCACCGACGAGACTTTTCCCCGGATGGAGATTGAAGACCGCGGCTACAACGTCGAAATTCATGGGCAGAAAAACTTCAACGGCGTCGGAATTCTGTCGAAAAGCCCGATAGAGGACGTGATCCGCGGCCTGCCGAACAATGAAGACGACGATCAGGCCCGCTACATTGAAGGATTCACCGCCGGCATCCGCGTCGCCTCGATCTATCTGCCGAACGGCAATCCCGCCTTTGTCGATGGCAAATTCCACAAAGA
>JAYOMI010000195.1:430-1576 GCA_038120765.1 Rhodospirillaceae bacterium | reverse complement strand
AGTACAAACTGCGCTGGATGGAATGCCTGTACATTCACATGGCGGATCGCCTCGCGCTGGACGAGGCCATCGTGTTCGGGGGCGATTACAACATCGTGCCGACCGACGAGGACGTCCACGACCCCGAAGCCTGGGCGGACGATGCCCTTTGCCTGCCGCAGAGCCGCAACCGATTCAGGCGGCTGCTGCATCTCGGCCTGACGGATGCCTATCGCGTGATCCATCAGGAGCCGCACAAATACAGTTTCTGGGACTACCAGCGCGGCGCCTGGCAAAAGGATTTCGGCGTGCGCATCGATCACCTGCTGTTGTCGCCCCAGGCGACGGACCGGCTGAAAGACTGCGATATCGACCGCGGCCCGCGCGGCAAGGAAAAGGCATCCGATCACACGCCGGTATGGTGCGAGATCGCATGAGCCCGCAGCTTCGCGAAATCATCCGCTTTGTCGCAATCGGCCTCGCCTTCGGGCTGGTCTGGGCGAGCGTGCAGCTGGTCAACGGCCAGATACGGGACGTCTCGGTGCTGATCGGCCCCGTGCTCGCCTTTGGCGCCGCCGGTCTGGTGATGTGGGGTTTTCGACAGGTGGTTATCTACCTCAGAAACAGGTAGTCCGGCCGCGGCGGGTTTACGCCGGCCGACCGGCTACCGTCTCGGCCCCTGGCGCCGCCAGTTCCTTGAAGGTCGCACCGATCACGACGCAGGCGACAAGGTCGCCCGCCACATTGACCACGGTCCTGCACATATCGAGCAACCGGTCCACGCCGAGAATGAGGACGATACCAGACGCGGGTATCCCGACCGATTCCAGAATACTTGCCAGAATGACGATGCCGACCCCCGGCGTGCCGGGGGAGCCGATCGCGGCACCGACCGCCATCATGACGATGAGAACGATCCCCATCGTGCCGATCTGGATACCGAATACCTGGGCGAGGAAAATGGCGGCCACAGCCTGATAGAGCGCGGTGCCGCCCATATTGATCGTCGTGCCGAGCGGGATAACGAACCGGGACACCGCACTCGGCACGTTCAGGCGGTTCTCCGCGATCTGCAGGGAAAGCGGCATGACGGCGGCCGAACTCGATGTCGAGAACGCCAGCAGCAGCGCTTCGCGGGCTTGTCCGAGAAACGCGAGGGGCGAACGC
>JAYOMI010000195.1:0-401 GCA_038120765.1 Rhodospirillaceae bacterium | reverse complement strand
AAGATCAGGATAATCAGGAGATATACGCCGAACAGAACAAGAAGACCGGCAACCACTATGCCGACATAAGCGCCCATCCCCACGATTGCCTTCAACCCGACCCGGGCCGAGATATCCGCCATCAGGCCGAACACCGCGATCGGGGCGAAGCGGAGCACCCATTTGACGATCACCATGCAGATCGCCCGCAGCCCGCCGAGCAGATCGAGGATCGGTTGCGATTGCGCGCGCGGCAGCGACAGAATGGCGATCCCCAGAATGGCCGAGCCAACAACGATATGCAGCATCTCCCCTTCCGCCAGCGCCGCCAGAAGATTTGTCGTCTGCTCCGGAATCGCGACCAGAGACGCCACAGGGCTCGCCGGTTCGCCAGCGGGCGCGATGGGTGCAACCGGTGCGCT
>JAYOMI010000194.1:0-2100 GCA_038120765.1 Rhodospirillaceae bacterium | reverse complement strand
GAAGGCCGCACCTTTAGACAATGAGACACTCGATCACCTCCTTTCGATTGTTGAATACAGACCCGGATTATGAGTTGCCGGGTGAATCGCTGCAAGCGCAGAAATGTCAGGAGCGGGATACCGCACCCCCGCCCGATTGCCTGTATTGATATTCAACGGGTATTGCCCCACCCTCACGCGATTCGAACGCGGGATCCACAAGAGCGAAAACCCAGTTCAGACATGAGCGAAGCCGAAGAACTCCAGCGGGAACTTGCAGAGGCCAGGGGGCGTTTCCGTTCCCTGATGGATAACTGCGTCGATGCGATGATCATCATTGATCAGAACGGTATCATCCTGGATTTCAACCCGGCGGCGGAGGCCATTTTCCAATATCAGCCCGCCGAGGTTATCGGCCTGAACGTTTCCATCCTGATGCCGGAACCTTACCGATCGGCCCATGACGGCTATCTGTGGAACTACCTCGCGACGGGCGTCGCCAAAA
Source organism: Rhodospirillaceae bacterium (assembly GCA_038120765.1). Lineage (GTDB taxonomy): Bacteria > Pseudomonadota > Alphaproteobacteria > MPNO01 > UBA830 > CAXBCP01. The sequence continues at coordinate 1,616 of JAYOMI010000194.1, read as the reverse complement.
TAATCGGAATCGGCCGGGAAGTCCGCGGCTGCCGCAAAGACGAAACGACGTTTCCCATGGAACTCTCGGTCGGCGAAATGCCCGACGGTGACACCCGGAATTTTATCGGTATCGTCCGCGATATCACCCAGCGGCGGACTATCGAGACGCAGCTTCTGCAGGCATCGAAGATGGAGGCGATCGGGCAATTGACCGGCGGCGTTGCGCACGATTTCAACAACCTGCTGGCGATCCTGTCGATGGACCTGGAAATGCTGGCGGATCTGACCGAAAACGACCCGGAAAGCACGGAACTGGTGGCGGAGGCGCTCGACGTCACGCGTACCGGCATCGACCTGACCCAGCGCCTCCTGGCGTTCTCGAGGCGCCAGACCCTTGTGCCGACCGCGACGAATATCAATGAAATGGCGCTGTCGATCACGGAACTGCTGCGGCGCACCCTGGGCGGCAGCATTCGTATCGACATATCGGGGCCGCAAAACCTGTGGCCGGTGATGGTCGACAGGGGGCAGCTGGAAAACACGCTGATCAATCTGGCGATCAATTCCCGCGACGCGATGCCGGACGGCGGTCGGCTCACCATAACCTGCGAGAACCTCGCTCTCGAAGAGGCTGACGAACCTGCATTCGATGAATTGCCGGCCGGCGACTATGTCCGACTTTCCCTGACCGATACCGGGACCGGCATGGCGCCCGAGGTCATGCAACGGGCGTTCGAGCCGTTCTTTACGACCAAGGAAGGGCGGCAGGGTACCGGCCTGGGGCTGAGTATGGTCTATGGCTTCGTCAAACAGAGTGGCGGAAACGTCAATATCTACAGCGACGAAGGATCCGGCACGACGATCAATCTCTGTTTGCCGCGGGCGGACGTGCCAGCAGCAACGGATCAACCCGTTTCGGCCCGTACCCAGCTGCCTACCGGCACGGAACGCATTTTGTTGGTCGAGGACGACAGCCGGCTGCGGGAACGAACGGCCGCAGCCCTGCGGGCGCTTGGCTACAGCGTCGTCGCAGCACGGGATGGCGACCATGCGCTTGCACGGATATCGGAAAGCGGACCACCGGATCTGGTTTTGACCGACATCGTGATGCCGGGCCTCGACGGTCCTGGCCTGGTCGCAGAACTGTCGCACGCTCATCCATCCCTGAAAATCATGCTGATGACCGGATATGCCGAGACGTCGACCCTGTTGCAGGACGCTATGACCAGGGGCGTGCCGGTGCTGCACAAACCCTTCACCCGGCGTCAGCTGGCCGACGGCGTTCGCAAACGCCTGGATGAACGTCGCTAACGGGCGGCCGGCGCGCCCGCGAAAACATAACCGAATCCCCGCACGGTCTTGATCAGGGAGGGGTTTCGCGCATCCAGTTCGATCTTCTTGCGAAGATGACTGATATGGAGATCGACACTCCGGTCATTCGGTTCCCATGACCGTTCCGCCATTGCCTCTATCAGGCGGTCGCGCGACAGCGTGCGCCCGGGATTGCGTACCAGCACCGCGAGCAACTTGAACTCAGCGCCTGTCAGATGCACGGGTTCACCATCTGCTTTTCGCAGTTCTGTCTAGCTCCCAAGTTCAATGCCATTTGTGGTTAGAGTTTCTGGCACTGGCGGT
>JAYOMI010000193.1:0-2732 GCA_038120765.1 Rhodospirillaceae bacterium | reverse complement strand
AACCACCGACACCCGCATTTTCAGTGCGATGCTCTACCAACTGAGCTACCTGGGCACGTCGCTTTTCAGCGAACGCAGCTTATAGGCAATATCGCCGCGCCTGTCCAGCCGCCGCGGCGTGGGTTAATCTATAATTTGTTTCAGGATTTTAGGGAGATACCAATGACCATCCAACACATCGGACCGGGCGAATGGAACAGCCGCGCGGTCATCCATGGCGGCTATGTCTGGCTGTCCGGAATCGTCGCCGGCGACAAGAAAGCGGGCATCCGGGAACAGACGGCGGACGTGCTGTCGCAGATCGACGGCTTTCTCGCCCAGGCGGGATCGGACAAGACGAAGATCGTCAGCGCGGTCATCTATATCGCGAAAATGTCCGACAAGGACGGGATGAACGAAGCCTGGATCGAATGGATGGGCGATGCCAACCCACCTGCCCGCGCCTGCGTCGGTGTCGAGCTGACCCCCGACACGCTCGTCGAGATCATGTGTCAGGCGGTTATCGGCTGATCCCCTGCCCGGTATCCCCGGCAGCGGCGCGCCTCAGTTGCGGTAGATGTCGTCGTCGGGGATCCGGTCTTCCATCCCGATATCGAATTCATCGGGCAGTTCTTCGGAAGGCACCGCATAGGCGCCGGTGAACCAGCGGCCGAGATCGACATCGGCGCAGCGCTTCGAACAGAACGGCCGGTGTTTCTTCGTCCGCGCATTGCCGCAGACAGGGCATTTGGGGTCGGTACTCACGTATCCAATTACTCCACAACGATGTCGTAATTGTCCCGACCGTATTCATTATCGGCGCGCAGGTCTATGGAGCGGCCCGTTTCGTCCTCCACCCCGTCGACCATCTCGCCGTAATCGGTTTCCAGCGAGTCGATCACATCGGGCGCGGCATAGACCACGATCTCGCCCGGCGGCACGACGCCCGCCTCCCGCTTCAGCGCCCGCAGGATATCGATGGACGCCGCGTCGAGAGACTTCACCCGCCCTGCCCCGCCGCAGGCCTTGCAGATTTCCGTCATGGTATGGAGCAGCGGCTCCCGCCGCCGGCGGCGGGTAATCTCGACCAGCCCCGCCTCGGTCACGCCCAGCACGCGGGTCGGATTGCGGTCCCGGCCGGTGACGTCGTCGAGAATATCGATGACGGTATTCCAGTGGTCGTCGCTTTCCATATGGATCAGGTCGATCACGATCAGCCCGGACAGGTTCCGCAGGCGGATCTGGCGGGCCGCTTCCCTCGCCGCTTCCGAATTCGTGCGCAGCGCCATCTGTTCCAGATCGGACGCCGCATCGAAGCGCCCCGAATTCACGTCGATCGACGTCAGCGCCTCGGTCGTCTCGATCACCAGGCCGCCGCCTGACGGCAGGTCGATGCGGCGCCGGCAGGCGCGTTCGATTTCCTCCTCGATGCCGTATTGTTCTAACATCTGCTGCGGGCCGGTATGCAGGGTGACGCGCTCGGTCATGCCCGGCATCACGCGTTCGCAGAACCGACGCGCCGAGGCGGCCGCCGTACCGTCATCGACGTGAATCCGGTCGATGCCGTCCAGCGCGTGGTCGCGCAGGACCCGCAGGACCGGATCGATATCCGCATGGACACAGGACGGCGCCCTGATCGTGGTGCGGGCATCCTCGATGGATTGCCAGGTGTCCATAAGTTCCTCGCGGTCGGCGGCGAGTTCCTCTGCGGTGGCGCCGACGGACGCGGTGCGCAGAATGAAGCCCTCGCCCGGCATTGCGATACCGGCCATCAGGGCGGTCAGGCGCTCGCGCTCGGCCTCGTCCTCGATCTGGCGGGAAATCATCACCCGGTCCTGGCCCGGCGCATAGACAAGCGAGCGTCCCGGCAGGGTCAGCCGGCGCGAAAGCTGCACGCCCTTGGTGCCGATGGCGTCCTTGGTGACCTGCACGAGGATCGCCTCGCCCTCGTGCACCGGCGCGGATGTTTCCCCGTTGCCGCGGCGGTTGTCGTCTAGGCCAAGAAAGCCGGACTTGCCGAGCCCGATATCGACGAACGCCGCCTCCATCCCCTTCATCACCCGCTCGACGCGGCCGAGATAGATATTGCCGACGACGCTCGCTCGTTCGCGGCGCTCGACGATCAGGTCGATCAGGACGGACTCGTCCATCAATGCGGCGCGCACTTCCGCCGCCATCACGTTTATAAAAAGTTCCTGGCTCATGAATGGCTCATCCGGCGGGTGATATGACAGGCGCGACGAAACCCGATCCTCGCAAAAGGGACAGTGTCTCGTAAAGCGGCAATCCGACAACGTTGGAATAGGATCCGTTTATGCGGTGCACGAATCCGCCCGCTCGCCCCTGGATCGCGTAGGCGCCGGCCTTGCCTTCCCATTCGCCGCTGGCGAGGTAGGACTCGATCTCGGTGGTCTCCAGCCGCTTGAAGGTGACGGTGGTGACAACCAGCCGGCGCGACGGGGTGCCGCCGGGCGGGATGACCGTCACCCCCCCGAACACCCGGTGCCGCCTGCCAGACAGCAGGGACAGGAAGCGGCGGGCGTCGTCTGCATTTTCGGGCTTGCCGAGTATGCGCCGGCCGAGCCCGACAACCGTATCGGCGGCGAGCACCCACGCGTCCTTATGGGCGGCCGCGACAGCCTCCGCCTTGCCGAGCGCCAGACGCTTCGCCAGCGGCCCCGGTTCCTCGCGGCGCTGGGGCGTCTCGTCGATATCAGCGGGGACAATCCCGCCCGGGACGATGCCGACCTGGG
>JAYOMI010000192.1:0-2737 GCA_038120765.1 Rhodospirillaceae bacterium | reverse complement strand
GCAGCATCGGCGTCGGGAACAGCATCACGTAATCGACGCCCATGGCGTCCATCCATTTGAGCGACAGGTGAATATCGCGATGCTTGTCGTCCTCCGGCGTCTGATCCATCTTCCGCAGCGGATAGCGCGTCACGCGCCCCGCGACATCCTGCGCGCCGGGGCTGCCCATCATGAACGGACTATTCGCCCCCGTTCCGGCCCCCGAATAGACCTGCGCGGTGCGTCTCAGCACCGGATCATCGATAAACTCGACGATCTCCTTCATGGATTCGTTTTCATAGTGATGGCAGTCGACATCGATGATCAACGTATCGTTGAAACCGCGCTGGTCGCGCTGGCGGGCAGCGTTTATCAGGAGTTTCGAGGTATCGAACTCCGCGACGGACATCTTGTTTAGGTGGTCTGTAGGTATTTCCATGCCACTGGTTCCCTTTTTTAAAGTCTAGCCGCCTGACCAGGCCTGCCACATTCCTAGTTCGAAAAGCTCGATATTCACCGACTGCAACATCGCGGTCGACATGATCATCACCGACGTCACCGGCACGCCGCGCCCGTTCACAAACGGGTCCCAGCGTTCGCCCGCCTGATAACGGACGGTATACAGCCGGGTAAGGCTCTCGAGACCTTTCTGGATCATTGCCTGATCCGGTGTCTCGCCTTCTTCCAGGTCCAGTATTTTCCGGGCAAGCGCTTTGAGTTTCGCCGTCTCGACATCGACGTCGGCGAGCGGGTCGCCGGTCTCCTGCGCTATCCGCGCCGTCGCCTTGCCGTGGAACGGCGAATTGGCGATGTCTTCGTCGGTGATTTCGTCAGATGGTGACATAGATGCCGTCATCCTTTTCCGCTACGTCATACTTTTTCAGCCGGAATTTGCGGTCTGCAACCATGTCGCCGGTCTCCAGGTCGAATTCCCAGCCGTGCCAGGGGCAGACGATATGCATTTCGTCATGGTTGAAGGTCATGCCCTGATAGGTCTTGTCCTCGGCGATAACCTCTTCGACCTTCGCCATCAGCAGACCCTCGCAGGCAGGACCGCCCTGATGCGGACAGACGTTCTGGTAGGCAAACAGGTTTCCGTTCACACGGTACACACCGATTTCGTAATTGCCATTCGGCACGATCTTGCGATCCCCGTCCTTGAGGTCGGCAGATTTCGATACGAATAGTTCCTTGGCCATGCTTCTGTGTTCCTTTTATGGCGATTTATGGCGAATTCGATTTTAAGTGATGCCAAGACCCGCAGACGCGCTTGCCCGGGCCTTTTTGCCTTTTGTTGTCGTCGGCGCCATGTGTCGGTTCACCCGGTCCTGCAGCCTGGTCATGCCGGAATTCGCGGCTGCCGCCAGAGCGAAGATCAGGAGGATGACCGCATACATGGGCGCGATCTGAAACTGCTCGTAATAAATCCCGAGCCTGTATCCGAGTCCGCCATCGGCAAATTTCAATTCCGCCACAAGCACACCGATCACGGTAATTGCAACACCGAGGCGTAACCCCGTAATCACCGGGTTCACCATCGCCGGCATATAGATCTTGGTGATCATATGCCATTTATTCAGGTTGAACGTTCTGCCGACCCGGATAAGTACCGGGTTGATCAGCATCATTCCCAGCGTCGTGGTAAAGACGACCGGGAAAAACGCCGACATTGAGCCCTTTGCCATTTTGGACTCGATCCCGACACCGAACATCAGGAAAATAATGGGCAGGAAGATAATCTTCGGTGTCGAACCGATGGCATTGAGATAAGGCAGCATCGCCTCGCGTATCAGCGTGTTGGTGCCGAGCCAGATGCCCACGGCGATCGCGATGAGCGCGCCGCAAATAAAGCCCACGATGTGCGCGGCAAACGTCATCCCGAGATCACGGTAAAAACTTGCGGACATAATCTCGTAAAACACCGCAATGGCTATATTCCACATATGCGGAACGACATCATTATAGAAAATGCCGTAGGAGCCGAGTGTCGCAATAACCTCCCACAACGCGATAAATCCGATTACGGTCATAAGGCGGATACGCGATACCCGTCCGTCCATTGAGCGCTCTGCTGCCCCTGTGGCGGGAACAGTCGCCTTGATCACACCGGCCTGAGCCATTTTTCGATCCTCCCGAATCCCCAGTAGAAGAACGTACTCACCAGAATAACTGCCAGAATAGCGGCATAGGTCTCCGGTATGCTGAAATTATCGTATAACTGCGACACGATGCGGCCAAGACCGCCGAAATCGGTGAGGTACTCGATCGCGACGATGTTCACCAGCGTGTACATCACGCCGATCCGTATCCCCGTGAATATGGTCGGGACAGCGCTCGGCAGCATGATCTTGCGAAACATGTCCTGTTCCGAAACATTGAAGCTGCGCCCGACATTGACGAGTGTCTTCGAGACCCCCAGCAAACCCTGCCGGGTCTGAATTGCGATGGGTATCGCCCCCGGAATGAACCCCATCAGGATGAGCGTATGGTAGTTCCGCCCAAAAAGAACCAGGAACAACGGGTAAAGCAGGACAATCGGGGTCGAGAATGCGGCGGCAAGCCAGCCCTCATACGCCAGGCCGTAGGCTTCGCGTTTGTACAGGAAATACCCGAAGGGCAGTCCGATAATGAGTGCAAGCAGCGTCGCCGCCGCCGTCATAGCGAGTGTCACGAAGAAATTGCCGACGATATCCATGTCTTCCTGAACGATCGGGAAAGACAGGATTGTATCTGACGGCCGGGGAACGATGATTTCCAT
>JAYOMI010000191.1:0-2918 GCA_038120765.1 Rhodospirillaceae bacterium | reverse complement strand
AAATGGCGGCTGCGGGTCGTACTCGGTCATCAATTGCACGAACCGCGCGTGATCGTCGCCCGCGACCTCGGCCAGCAGAGTGAGCGCCATATCGATCCCGGCGGACACCCCTGCCCCGGTCATGATCTTGCCGTCGGTGACGACGCGCTCGTCGACGGCAATCGCGCCATAGCCTTCCAGCTGCCTGATCGCGGACCAGTGGGTCGTCGCCCGCTTGCCTCGCAAAAGTCCGGCAGCGCCGAGCACCAGCGCGCCGGTGCAGACCGATGTCGTCCAGGTTGAGGCCCCATCCACCGCCCGCACCCAGTCGAGGATTTCATCGTCGGAGGTGATATGGCTTATATCGGCGGCGCCGGGGACGAGCAGGATATCCGGCGACATCACATCGGCCATTGCATGATCGGCGGTCAGTCCCAGATGTCCGGCCCGCACCGGTCCGGCCGTCTTACCGACGATTTTGACCTTTGCCCCCGGCACCCGGCCGATTACTTCCAGCGGGCCGACCGCATCAAGCGGGGTCATCTTGTCGAATATGAACAGGGCGATTTCCATGGGACGTTCCTTCGGGTTCCGGAATGTCGTTATGGCGTCGAGGGTAGAACAGCGTCCCGCAAAAAGAAATCGGCGGGGAATGTCCCCGCCGCTTCCAAAGTCGTTATGGACAGGCGCCTTATTCTGCAGCCTGCGCCATGCTCGCCTGGTCCTCGGCAATGATCTTGTCGAGCGCCAGACGCGCCAGTGCCAGCGCGCCATCGGCATGGATTTCGACCAGGTCGCGCTCGGGGTTCAGGTTGATGCGGTCCTGCTGGGCTTCCATGATGACCTTGTCCTCGATGAACGTCGGATAGATCTCGTCGTACAGTTCCTGCGTCGCCGCCGGGTCGTCCTGGCGGTATCCGTTCGCCGCCGACCAGAAATAATGGAAGGTCGTATCGGTTTCCGGCGTCGCCGCATGCAGGATGCGCAGGTGAAAGCCGTCCTGGTCGCGGTTTTCCCTGGCGCCCTTGCCCTTTTCAAGGGCACCGGACCACTGGAGCACGACGCTCGGCCCGACATATTCGAATTCCTGCCAGCGGTCGACGAGGCCGGTGAACTTGCCGCCCTTCTTGTATGTCGGCGGCGGCTCGTGATCCATCATCCAGCGAATAAAATAGGCGCCGTTTTCGGTCTGCCGGGCATTCATCTCGGCACCGACATGGTTCAGCGGATTGCCGCCGATGGTCTTGTTATGGACGTAGCCGAGATGCGTCAGATCCATCAGGTTGTCGATCATCAGCATGTAGTTCGACTTGATCTGGAACATGGACTTCATGTGAGGCCAATTTTCTTTGTCGTCGTGATAGGCGTAGTCGACGATCTTGGTCTCGTCGGCAAGCGCAGGATCGCCCATCCATATCCACAGGATTTCATTGCGTTCCACCATCGGAAACGCCTGGACATGCGCCTGCGGTGGAATGTTTTTCTGACCCGGGATATCGACGCATTTGCCGGTCGTATCAAAAGTAAGACCGTGATAACCGCATTGCAGTCCCATTTCGGAGACATGTCCGTGGGTCAGCGGCGCGCCGCGATGGCAGCAGCGATCTTCCAGGGCGCCTACCTTGCCCTCGGCATCCCGGTAAATAACCATCGGCTGGTTCATGATCGTCCGCGAGAGAATGCCGTTATCGAGTTCTTCCGACCAGGCGGCGATATACCAGGCGTTGCGCACAAAAGGCTGGTTTGCTTTACGAGTCATTGTTCCATTCCCATATAGTAATTATCAGATCGTCATAAACGTCCATATTACCTAGGATGTTATCGATTTTGCGCGGCACGGGCAACACTTTCCCACACAGCTACCCTTGCGTTTCCGGTCGGTATTCAGTAGCCACGGGCCTGAAAATTGCAGTTTCGACCTGCATAACCGCTAAAATCAGTTCCGGAGCACCAAAATGACGTTGAACGAGATCACACGGGTACAGGAATACCTCCGGCTGACTTTTTCGAACACGCGAATCAGGATCCAGCCGCCGAAGAAGCCCGATGCGCCGATCGAGGTGTATCTCGGAGACGAATTCGTCGGCGTCCTCTACCGCGATGAAGAGGAAGGCGAAGTGTCCTACACGCTCAACATCTCGATCCTCGAAGAAGATCTGCCAGCCGCTGTCTCTATGTAAAACACCCGTGGATTGCGTTACCATCCACGGATCCATTCAAACAGGAGGGGTTCTATGACCGCCAAGTACCATCTGATCAGCTCGTTCACCTGACCTTGGGTTCAGCGCGCCGTGATTGCCATGCGCGCAAAAGACGTCGAGTTCGACGTCACATTTGTCAATCTTCGGGAAAAACCCGACTGGTTCCTGCAGATTTCGCCGCACGGGAAGGTTCCCGTGTTGAAGGTCGATGAGGAAATCCTCTTCGAATCCAACGCCATCGCCGAGTTTCTGGACGAAACGGTGCCGCCCCGGCTGCACCCGGAAGATCCGATCCTGCGCGCGCGTAACCGCGCCTGGACCGACTACGTCCCGACATTTTCCAGCGCGCTTAACGGCGTCTATTACACGAAGACCCGCGAAGACATGGAAGCGGGGCTCGCCAAGGCGCCGCAGGCCGTCGAGCGCCTGGAACAGGCCATCGCCGTGGGCCGCGGCAATGACGGGCCATATTTCAACGGTCCCGCGCTGTCACTCGTTGATGCCGCCTACGCGCCTTTTCTGCAGCGCTTCGTGATTGCAGACGGGTTTCTCAAAACAGGTCTTCTGGACGAATTCCCGCATGTGAAGGCATGGACAGACGCCCTGCTGTCGAACGAGGTCGTAACCGGTGCCGTCGCCCCCAATTTCCTGGAGGAATTCTACGGCAACCTGGAACGCCGCGAATTCTATATCGCGACGTTGCTCGACGACCCGGCGGTACAGGCCGCGCAGTAAGGT
>JAYOMI010000190.1:0-2961 GCA_038120765.1 Rhodospirillaceae bacterium | reverse complement strand
TCATCCGCATGGTCTCAATGCTGTCGGCCCTGGGCGATATTCCGGCGGAAATCGCGTTCTGTTTCGCGACCGGCAACACGGCCCGGATGCGCGACCTGGACTGCGGCCTGATCGAAGTCGGCCGCGCTGCGGATTTCGTGTTCCTCGATCGTGCCCAGCACACGGCGGGCAAGGACCTGCTGGAAAGCGTTCAGATGGGCGATATTCCGGGCGTCGGCATGGTCGTTATCGACGGCAAGGTCGCATCCGGCCGCAGCCGCAACACGCCGCCGGCGGAGCGGATACCGGAAGTCGTCTGAGCCCTTGGCTTCCCTGCTAGCGCAACCCGTCCTCGCCGATCATTTCATCCGTCGTCAGCCCGCCGACCCGCGGGAACGGACGGCCTGAATCGGTGACCGAGATCGCGACGAGGATTTCATTCGCCCGCGGCGCATCCGCGAGCCGCACTTCCATACCGTCGAAGTGGCTCCGCACGTAAGCTGCATCCTTGTGACCGAGCGGAATATCGATCGCGGTGCCGGGTCCGCCGAGCTTTTTGACGGAGGGCACAAGGGCCGCCCCCTTCTCGACTTCCTTGCGCAGCGGCGCGCCAAGCTTCGGATGCAGGATGGCGGCCGCGTGTTCCCATTCTCCATTCTCGCCGACGATGGCCGCCTTGCCGTAGCCCTCGGCCTCTTCCGGCTTGATGCCAAGCGCCTGGACGCACATCCGGCCCAGCATCTCTCCCAGCTCTGCGCCGATATCCATCAGCTCCGTCAGGTCTTCCACGTACCTTCCCGCGAACGGGTTTTCGATGACGGCGATCGCCGCGGCCTTGCGTGTCGGCGGGTTTACGGCGCGGCCGATGTCCTGGCGCGTTTCTTCGACAATGACGGATGTTTTACGGATATTGGCTGGCATGGCGCGCTCCCGGCTGGACAATCAGTGAGACGATTATTCGTTTGTGTACATACAAGGTTCGTTCGCGCCCGCCGGGTTGTCAAGCCTGAGCGCAACCATCCTTGTTGCGGCGCTGGGCGGGATTGCACCCGTATAACCCTCTGTTACATTACACCAACATCCCACGCATGAGAGAGCCTCCGATATGCCTGACGACGCCGTTCTGGACACACTGAAATTTGGTATTGGCCAACCCGTTCTTCGGACAGAAGATCCCAAGCTGCTGACCGGTCGTGGCGAATATTCAGACGACTATAACGCCGAAGGCCAAGCCTACGCCGTCTTCCTGCGCTCACCCGTCGCCCACGGCGATATCAGGTCCATCGACACCGCAGCCGCCCTCGCTGCCCCCGGCGTCATCGCAGTCCATACCGGCGAAGACCTGCGCGCCGACGGCGTGAAGGACATTCCCTGCCCCATCGGCGTCAAAAGCCGGGACGGATCTGCCGCTGTGGTGCCGCCGCGCCCCTCTCTGGCGGTCGGCCAGGTCAAGCATGTCGGCGATCCGGTCGCCGTGGTGATCGCCGAAACCGCTGCCCAGGCACGCGACGCGATGGAGATGATCGAACTCGATATCGATACCCTGCCCGCCGTCAGCGATCCGGTCGAAGCGGTCAGGGACGGCGCGCCCGTCGTCTGGGAAGACGCGCCCAACAATACCTGTCTCGACTTCCAGTGGGGCGACGACGAAGCGGTCGCGAAAGCCTTCGCCGAGGCGGCCCACACGACGAAGGTCGAACTGACCAATACAAAGATCATCGTCGCCGCGATGGAACCCCGCGCCACCGTCGCGGAATACGATGCCGCAACCGAACGCTACACGCTCCATGTCGGCACGCAGGGCGTCTCCGGCTATCGCAATGGTACCGCCAACATGCTCGGCACCACGCCCGACAAGGTGCGCATCATCTCGAAGGAGGTCGGCGGCTCTTTCGGCATGAAGGGTTCCGCCTTCAACGAAGCCATCGTCGTCATGCATGCGGCGAAGAAACTCGGCCGCCCCGTCAAATGGACGGGCGATCGCTCGGAGAGCTTCCTGTCCGATCACCACGGCCGCGCGATGACGTTCGAGCTGGCCCTCGCCCTCGACAAGGATGGTAATTTCCTGGCGCTCCGCGTCGACGGCGTCGGTGACATGGGCGCCTACCTCACCGCGATGGGCCCGTGGCCCGCGACCATGGTGACGAGCCGTAATATCATCAGCCTCTACAAGACTCCGGCCATTTCCTACAACGCGAAATGCGTGTTCACGAACACCGTGCCCACCGGCCCGTATCGCGGCGCCGGACGGCCAGAATCCAAGTTCTTTCTCGAACGCCTCATCGACAAGGCCGCAGAGGAAATGGGAATCGACCGTGTCGAAATCCGCCGCCGCAACATGATCAGCCCGGACATGTTCCCGCACGAAACGCCGGTGGACCTGACCTACGATTCCGGCGAATTCGAAATCATCATGGACATGTGTCTGGAGCGCGCCGACTACGCCGGGTATGCCGCGCGGAAACAGGCATCCGAAGCGGCCGGCATGAAACGCGGCATCGGCATCGCCCCGTATCTTGAAACCACGGCCGGACCGGGCACCGAACTTGCCGATATCCGGTTCGAGGAAGACGGCTCCGTCACGCTGATTACCGGCAACAAGGATTTCGGCATGGGCCATGCGACGCCCTTCGTCCAGGTCCTCTCGGCCCAGCTCGGCATTCCGTTCGAGGCGATCAATCTGGTCCAGTGGGATTCCGACGAAATGAGCGACGGCGCCGGCGGTTCCGGCGGATCGCGCTCGATGATCGCCGCCAGCGGCGCCATCATCGAATGCGCCGAGACGATCATCGAGAACGGCAAGAAGCTTGCCGGCCACGTGCTCGAAGCGGCGATAGAGGATATCGAATTCGTCGATGGCAAGTTCACGGTTGCCGGCACCGATAAAAGCGTCGGCATCATGACCCTGGCGGAAAAGGCCCGCGATCTCGGCGGCGTCGACGACCTGCCGGACTCGCTCTCGCACAAGGTCAACCACAAGAC
>JAYOMI010000189.1:1135-3379 GCA_038120765.1 Rhodospirillaceae bacterium | reverse complement strand
TCGTACAATTCGTCGAAGTACCATTTGTTGAGCAGGAACCGGTAAAGCCCCTTGAACAGGTTTGCCAGTTGGCCCGGCAGGTCCCGGTTCATCATGTAGGCGTAATAGGCCGCAACGATGCCGACAACCGCAACGATGATGGGCAGCAGCTTGGCCCAGAGCGGCACATGATGCGCCGCCGCGATCGGATCGGTGCCGGGCAGGACATAGATGGACTTGCCCCAGAATTCCTTCATATCGTGGCCGACGAAGTAATCGTATCCCAGCCAGCCCGCGAAAATCGCGCCGGCCGCGAGAACCAGCAGCGGGATCAGCATGACCTTCGGCGATTCATGGACATGGGCGAGCGTCTTTTCGTCGGCGCGGCTTTCGCCGTGGAATGTCATGATGATCAGGCGCCAGGAATAGAACGCAGTCAGGATTGCCGCGATAATCCCCATCCAGAACGCGTAGAAGCCGACCCCGCTATGCGCGCCGAATGCCGCTTCGAGGATGATGTCCTTTGAATAGAAACCGGCAAAGAACGGAAGGCCGGCAAGCGCCAGACTGCCGATCCACATCAGCGTGTAGGTGAGCGGTATCAGCTTCCAGATGCCGCCCATCTTGCGCATATCCTGCTCCGAAGACATTGCATGGATGACGGATCCCGCGCCGAGGAACAGAAGCGCCTTGAAGAACGCATGCGTGGTCAGATGGAAAATGGCGGCCGAATAGGCCGAGACACCGCAGGCAAAGAACATGTATCCGAGCTGGCTGCAGGTCGAATACGCGATCACGCGCTTTATATCCGTTTGGCAGAGCGCGACCGTCGCGGCAAACAGCGCCGTTGTCGCACCGACCACGGTCACCACCATCAGGGCGATCGGTGCCTGCTCGAATAGCGGCGAAAGCCGCGCGACCATGAAGACGCCGGCGGTCACCATGGTTGCCGCGTGGATCAGCGCGGAGACCGGTGTCGGCCCCTCCATGGCGTCCGGCAGCCATGTGTGCAGGCCGAGCTGGGCCGATTTACCCATTGCCCCGATAAACAGCAGAATGCACAGCGTCGTCATTGCGTGCATCTCGAGTCCAAGGAAATGGATTGTGGCCTGGGCCTTGTCAGGCGCTGCCGCAAAAATCGTCTCGAAGCTGATCGAGTTGAACAGCAGGAACACGCCCATGATTCCGAGCGCGAAGCCGAAATCGCCCACCCGGTTGACCACGAAAGCCTTTATCGCCGCCGCATTCGCTTCCGGCTTCTCGTACCAGAAACCGATCAGCAGGTAGGAACACAGACCGACGCCCTCCCAGCCGAAGAACATCTGCAGCAGGTTGTCCGCCGTCACCAGCATCAGCATGAAGAACGTGAAGAAGCCGAGATAGGCCATGAAACGCGGGATGTGCGGATCGTGGCTCATATAGCCGACGGAATAGACGTGCACCATCGACGAGACGACGGTCACAACGAACACCATCACGGCTGTCAGCGTATCGAAGCGCAGCGTCCAGTTGACCTCGAAGGTCCCGGAATTGATCCAGGAAAACAGCTCGATCGTGCGCGGCTCGCCGCCCAGGGCAACCTCGGCCAGAATCACGCAGGCGATTGCCGCAGAGACCAGCATGCAGACGCAGGTAACCACCTGGGCGCCCCGGTCCTGGAGCCAGCGGCCGCCGAAACCGGCGAGAACAGCGCCGATCAGCGGCAGGAATATGGCAAGCGCGTACATCCTACCCTAGCCCTTCATCAGGTTGATATCTTCAACCGCGATGGAGCCGCGATTTCGGAAGTAGACGACAAGAATAGCGAGCCCGATCGCGGCCTCGGCGGCGGCGATGGCCAGCACGAACAACGCGAACACCTGCCCGCCAAGATCGTTGAGATGAACAGAGAACGCCACGAAATTGATATTCACCGCCAGCAACATCAGTTCGACCGACATCAGAATGATGATGACGTTCTTCCGGTTCAGAAAGATGCCGAATATTCCGAGCGTAAACAGGATCGCCGCCACGGTCAGGTAATGGGAGAGACCGATTTCCATCATCAGACACCACTCCCCGGTTCGATATGCTTGATCTCGACCGAATCCTCGCGGCTGCGCGACACCTGCGCGCCTATGCGCTGGCGCTTGACGCCCTCCCGCGACCGCAGGGTGAGGACGATCGCGCCGATCATGGCGACCAGAAGGATAAGGCCCGCCGTCTGGAACAGGTACACGTAGTCGGTATAGAGAATCTGGCCGAGGGCGTTGGTGTTGGTGGTTT
>JAYOMI010000189.1:0-1125 GCA_038120765.1 Rhodospirillaceae bacterium | reverse complement strand
GCACCGGTGTGGGCGATGCTGCGCGTTCTGCGGAATCCGGCGCGACGACCCAGCTTCCGAAAATCAGAACCAGTTCCGCCAGCAATACAAGGCCGACAAGCGCGCCGATGGGGAGATACTGAAGGAAACCCTGCCGCAGTTCGACGAAATTGATATCGAGCATCATCACGACGAACAGGAAAAGCACGGCCACCGCGCCGACATAGACGATGACCAGGATCATCGCGATGAACTCGGCGCCCATCAAGACGAACAGCCCGGCCGCATTGAAGAACGCGAGGATCAGGAAGAGCACGGAATGCACGGGATTGCGCGCCGATATCACCATCACGCCGGCGGCGACAGTCACCGCGGCAAAGGCATAGAAAGCAATGGTCTGAATGATCATGCCAGCGTCCTACCGGTACGGCGCGTCGGCGGAAAGGCGCTGCGCGAGGTGGCCCTCCCACTGATCGCCGTTCGCAAGGAGCTTTTCCTTGTTGTACATCAGTTCCTCGCGGGTTTCGGTCGCGAATTCGAAATTTGGACCTTCGACAATCGCATCCACGGGGCACGCTTCCTCGCAGAACCCGCAATAGATGCATTTGGTCATATCGATATCGTAGCGGGTCGTCCGGCGGCTGCCGTCGGCGCGTGGCTCGGCCTCTATCGTGATCGCCTGCGCCGGGCAGATCGCCTCGCACAGTTTGCACGCGATGCAGCGTTCTTCGCCGTTGGGATAGCGCCGGAGTGCGTGCTCGCCCCGGAAACGGGGGCTCAGCGGGCCTTTTTCGAACGGATAGTTCACCGTCACCTTCGGCTTGAACATGTATCGCAGCGTCAGCGCCATGCCGGAGACAAGCTCGGTCAGCAGCAACGCACGGGAAGATTTTTTAATAAAAGACATCCGTTTCCCCTTCCCCTAACCCGCCGCTTTCGGGAGCCAGTCGAACGCGATAAGCGCGCCCGCCGTCAGCACCACCCAGAGCAGCGAGAACGGGAGAAACACCTTCCAGCCGAGGCGCATAAGCTGATCGTAGCGATAGCGCGGGAACGTCGCGCGGACCCACAGGAACACGAACAGGCAGAGCGCGATCTTGGCCGCGAACCAGATAATGCCCGGCACCAGATTGAACGGCGCTATGT
>JAYOMI010000188.1:0-3410 GCA_038120765.1 Rhodospirillaceae bacterium | reverse complement strand
CAGAGGAAGGTATGATGATCGACGAATCTTTCGCCGCCGTCGATCCGGTTGAAGGTCGCGATGATATTCTCTTTTTCGCCGGCATAGACCTCGTCCGACGGCACGAGACCAAGTGTCTCACGGAACCACTTCGTGCCGCCCTCCACATCCGGTGTCATGATGACGGCATGTCCCAGCCGCTTCACGTGGGACGGGCCACGCTGTATCCGGGTAAGCTCGCCGAGACGGGAATCGCGCGCCGCAGCGGTATTGATGCCGAAACGCGGCACCGGAATTTCCTTCAGGTCCGCCATGCCCCAAACGATCTCGATCTGGAAACCGTTCGGTTCGGTCAGGCGCACGCGTTTGCCGCCACCGGGTCCGTCCAGGTCTTCGATCCCTGAAGCGCCCGCAACCTTCGTGACCTTCTCGAGGTCTGCCTCGCTTGCCGCGCGGAATGCGAGCCCGATAAACTTCGGGTCGCCTTTATGGGTCACATGGATATACGGGGCCGGGTCGGTGCCGCGCATATACAGCGTGTCGTCTGTGCGCTCCGACCGGACCATCCCGAAATTCGTCAGGAATTCCTCGGCCTCGTCGAGGTCCGGCGACTGAAGCCGCCCGAACGCGATATCCTCTACTTTGATCATGTGTCCTCCTTCTGGCCCTTCGGCGCTTTTGATTGCCAAGCGACAACGATATCGTCGTCACCGCGGGTGTAAAGTCGATCTTCGATTTTATTTCGCCGTCCGGCGCCGACGCACTGAATGACAAAATCTCTTATCCGTTGATCCTATCGTCCTGTCGGTCCCGGTCATGTCCCGAATTTCAGATCGGCGGGCGAAATCAGAACGCCGAACTGCTCGCACCAGATGACGACGCTGGGATACTGGTTCAGATCGATCCCGGCCGGTATGTTGTATTTCTGGCTTCCCCTGAAGGCGCGCAGGCGACCGAGATCCACAAACATGGTGCTTTTAACCTGCGACGAATCGCGGATCTTTTCCGCCGGCACCAGATAGACATGATACTTCGGCCCGGGACCGACCTCGAAATCCTCGCCCAGAAACACGACCCGCTCATAGACGGAGACCCTGCCCCGGCCATAGTGGATCGGATCCGACGGATCGGTATGAATGAACGTGCCGGTTGCCGCCAGTCCCGATTTCTCGCCCTCCGTCAGCCGGTCCATCGCTTCGGGCGGCGGAAACACGTATGGAAACGCGAAAAACCCGGCCGCAACGCCGAAACCCGTTCCGAGCACGCCGCCAAGCAAAAAGACCGAAATCAGGCGCCACATGTTTTGTTTATCCCCATCGTTTCCCGCTGCATATCCAGATGGATATGAAGCGGGTTCGTATCCGACGGCAACGGGCGTATCACACGGATGCCCCGCTCATTGCCCGCCATATCCGCTCCGGCGTCGCCGGCAGTTCAATATGCTTCACCCCGAAATCCCGCAACGCATCGACGATCGCATTGGCGACCGCTGCCGGCGCGACGGCGGTGCCGCCTTCGCTGCCCGGCTTGATCCCGAGCGGGTTGGACGGGCTCGGGATTTCCAGCAGTTTCGTGCGATAGGCCGGCACCGTGTCTGCGCGCGGCATTGCGTAATCCATGAAGGTCGCACCGACCATCTGGCCAGTTCCCGGGTCGTAGGCGCAGTTCTCCATGATCGCCTGGCCGATCCCCTGCAGCACGCCGCCGTGGGTCTGGCCGTCCAGCGTCATCGGGTTGATCGCCCGGCCGACATCATCCACGGCAGTCCAGTCGACGACGTCGACCATGCCGGTATCGGGATCGATTTCAACCTCGCAGACGTGACAGCCCGAGCCGATCACCGCCTTCGGGTAGTGAACGTCGGCTTCCTCTTTCAGCGGCCCGCGCAGGTCTTCCGGCAGATCGGTGCGGTCGCGCGCCGCCGCGGCAATATCGAACAGGCTGACCCGCCGGTCGGTCCCCGCGACGGTGAAGACGGTTTCGCTGTATTCGATGTCGGCTTCGGCCGCCTCCAGCATGTGGGAAGCGATACGCTTTGCGCGCTGAATGATCTTGTTGCTGGCATCGCATAACACGATGGCGCCCATGCGCATGCTGCGCCCGGAATGGGTGCCGCCGCCATCCTTTATCTTGTCCGTGTCGCCGTAGCCGATGTCTATCGCGTCGAACGGCACTTCGAGCACTTCCGCGACCAGCTGGCTGAACGTCGTCTGGTGCCCCTGCCCTGTCGCCATGGTCCCGATCTGGACGAGAATTTCGCCCTCCGGGCGGACGTCGATCTCGGTCCATTCACGGGGGTAGCCGGTGGACAGATCGGCGTAGTTGGCGATGCCGATGCCCCGCAGCCTGCCCCGCTTTGCGGCTTCTGCGCGGCGTGCCGGAAAGCCGTCCCAGTCCGACAGACTCGCCGCCGCTTCCAGTGCCTGGGGGTAGTCGCCGGATTCATGGGTCAGCCCGAAACCGTTGTCATAGGGCATGTCGGCGGCGGTGATCACGTTGCGGCGGCGGATTTCGACCCGGTCGAGCCCGGTTGCGTCCGCCGCCATGTCCATCATCCGTTCAAGCGCATACATGACCTCCGGCCTGCCGGCGCTGCGATAGGGATAGGTCGGCGGCATTGTCGACTGTACGGCGATGGCCCGCGCGGAGACGTCGGGGATCCGGTACAGCCCCGTCATGATCATGATCCCCTTCACCAGCGGTATCCACGATGCCGAGAACGCGCCGATATTCGACGTATTCTGTGTGTGCAGCGCGACCAGCCTGCCATCGGCATCGAAGCCGAGGACCGCGTCCACCACGAGGTCGCGCGCCTGGTAGTCGGTGAGCATGGTCTCTGTCCGGTCCGCGGTCCATTTGACGGGCCGGCCGACACGCCGCGCCGCCCAGAGCACCAGCGGATGCTCGACATACATCGCGTTTCTCGGCCCGTAGGAGCCGCCGGCATCGCGGATCACTACGCGGACCCTGTCTTCCTCGACGCCGAAGATCGTGGCCAGTTCGGTTTTGAAACGATAGATACCGCCGGCCGTGGTCTGTAGGATATAGCGCCCGTCCGCATCAATTTTGCCGACGGCGGAGCGCGGCTCCATCGGCACGCCGGCAATGCGGCTGAGCCGGGTTTTAAGACGGATCACATGTGCCGCACGGTCGAGAATCGCCGCCGTTTCCGACGGATCGTTCACGTCGGCGTCGATGGCGATATTCGAGCCGAGATCCGGCCAGACGACTTCCGAAGCGGGATCGGCGGCACGGTCCGTATCGATGACGGGATCGAGGGGAAGGTAATCGACCTCCACCAGTTCGGCAGCGTCCTTCGCCTGCGAACACGTCGCGGCAATGTCCTTCGCGACCGGCTGGCCGACCTGACGCGCCCGGTCGGCGGGCATGGGAAAGTGCGGCGCCACATAGCGATCGGTGCCGGCACGGTT
>JAYOMI010000187.1:3065-3462 GCA_038120765.1 Rhodospirillaceae bacterium | reverse complement strand
GCGGCAACGTCGTTGTAGCCTTCGACATCGGCCTTTTGTGCGAAATAAAGATAGCGGCGATTGGCCTGCGATTCGCCGGCGAAAGCCTCTTTCAGGTTGTTCTCGGTCTTCGTTCCACCAAGTGACGGCATGTCACACTCCTTGTTCTGGTTATGAAGTCAGTCGTTTTGATTTGCTGAATCACAAAGTGCTGTGTCCTGCGATCCGTTTCCTGCCGGACCGGGCAACAGCGCTTCCGCCGCTGCCCACGGTTTATATAGGCTGGACAATGACCGCCGTCAATAGTTTAGAATTATTCCAGAAAAGAAAGCCGCGAGCATGCGCAGCTTCAGTCGTCGGCGCTGACCCGGACGATGACATCAACCCGTTGAACGGACTTGCCCGAGGGGGCGGCGGG
>JAYOMI010000187.1:0-3024 GCA_038120765.1 Rhodospirillaceae bacterium | reverse complement strand
ACATTGATCAGCTCGCACGGGATATCTTCTAGGGAACCGGTATCTTCATGGAAAAAATGATGATGATCGCCGGTATTCGTATCGAAATAGGACCGCCCGGCTTCAACCACGACTTCGCGCATGATGCCCGCTTCGGTGAAGTGGTTCAGTGAGTTGTATATCGTCGCCAGAGATACGCTAACACCCGCGGCACGGGCTTCGGCATGAAGCTCTTCGGCGGTCACATGGCGATTTTCGCCCTCAAACAGAAGCTTCGCCAGGGCGATGCGCTGTCGGGTAGGCCGAAGGCCTGCCTGTTTGAGGCGCGCAATGACGCCAGAAAACGGCCGGTTATGAGACGTATTCTCAGTCATGGGGTAGATATAGGACGTATGACAGAAAATTTAAAGCCCAAAAAACACAAGGCCCAATCCCGACAATTGGAATTGATTCAAAGTGTATTCGCCAAACTCCGGGGAAAGGCCCCTAATCGCCGGTATGCAGCCGGTCGACCAGTTGCTTGACGGTAGGAATAAATCCGTTCGAATAAAACGGATCGTCCTTAAACTTGAAGGCGTTATGGCCGGCAAACATCAGCTGCTCATCGACGGGATCACCGTGAACGATATCCTGCAGCGTCTTCTGGATGCAATAGGAGCGCGGGTCCGGTCGGCGGCCCGTCGTGCCGGCCTCATTCTGCGCCCAGTTGGAAAACTGGCACTGGGACAGGCACCCCATGCAGTCTGATTGATCGATGCGGATCTGCCTGCCTTTTTCGGGCGTGACGAAGATCACGGTCGAATCCGGCGTCCGGATACCATCGGTATATCCTTCGGACATCCATTGCTCCGCGCGCGCCTTGTCGGCGGCGGTCACGAATATCTTTCGGCCGCGCAGGCCGATCTTGAATTCATGGCTCAGTTCCCCGACGGGTTCATCGACGAACGCGATCTGACGGTCCGAACGTTCCTTCAGTTCGCGCAGGAACGGATTCCGCACGGCCGAAGAGTAGAAGCCGGTCGGGCTGAATTTATTGAGGAAGATATCGCCTTCCTCGAGGGTGAGCAGGCGGGTCTTCCATTCCTTGGAAATTGGGCTTTCCTGGGTCAGGAGCGGCCGCGTGCCGAACTGGAAGGCGACCGGCGCAACATCGGGATCCTCGATCCAGTCGGCCCAGTCGCGCATATACCATACCCCGCCGGCCATGACGATCGGCACCGTATTCAGGCCAAGCTCGTTCATGACGGTCCGCAGTTCCGCAACACGCGGACGCGGATCCTCCGGCACGTTGGGGTCTTCGCTGTTGGACAGGCCGTTATGGCCGCCAGCGCGCCACGGGTCTTCATACACCACGCCGCCGAGCCATTCCGGGAATTTGTTGTAGGATCTTTTCCACAACGCACGGAATGCGCGGGCTGACGAAACGATCGGATAGTAATAGACGCCGTAATCGGCCGAAATCTGGGCAATCTTGTAGGGCATGCCCGCGCCGCACGTAATGCCATGAATAAGGCCCTTTGCACCGCCCAGAACGCCGTGCAGCACCCTTTCGGCACCGCCCATTTCCCACAGGACATTCATGTGTATCCGGCCTTCGCCGCCGGATACATCGTGGGCGATCCGCGCCTGGGCAAGCCCGCCCTGGATGGCATAGGCCAGCAGTTCTTCGTGCCGGTCACGCCGCGTGCGTCCGTGATAGGACAACGGAATGATCTTGCCGTTTTCGTCGTAGGAATCAGCGTTTACACCAGAGAATGTGCCGACCCCGCCGGTTGCCGCCCATGCCCCCGAGCTTTCGCCATTGGACACAGCGATACCCTTGCCGCCCTCCACGAGTGGAGCGACCTCCTTGCCGGAAATGACAAGCGGTTGCAACGGTTTCAGAATCTATCTCCCGGACACGTGCCCTATGAACACTATTATATGAAGGGTTCGCGAAACGGCCAGTCCCGGACGGTGAATTAGTTCACCGCCCGGGACCGGAACGCGTTCTTTTCGGCCTGAAAGATCAGGCTTCGGCGTCGGCGTCTTCCTTTTTATCGGAGAGATCTTCGCCGGTTTCCTGATTGACGACTTTCATCGACAGGCGGACCTTGCCACGATCGTCGACGGCCAGAACCTTGACCTTTACCTGGTCGCCTTCGTTGACAACATCGGTCACCTTGTCGACCCGGCGGTTTTCCAGTTCGGAAATATGCACCAGACCGTCGCGGGAGCCCATGAAGTTCACGAATGCGCCGAAGTCGACGACCTTGACCACCTTGCCGGTATAGATCATGCCGATTTCCGGCTCGGCAACGATGCCCTTGATCCAGTTGACGGCGGCTTCGGCAGCGGCGTTATCCACCGACGATACCTTGATCGTGCCGTCATCTTCGATATCAACCTTGGCGCCGGTTTCATCGCAGATTTCGCGAATGACCTTGCCGCCGGTGCCGATAACTTCACGGATCTTGTCCTTCGGAATCTGGAAGGTCGTGATCCGCGGCGCGAAGTTGCTCACTTCTTCACGGCCGGATGTCAGCGCTGCCGCCATCTCGCCCAGGATATGCATACGACCGCCCTTGGCCTGGCCGAGCGCGACCTGCATGATTTCCTCGGTGATGCCGGTGATCTTGATATCCATCTGGAGGGCGGTGATGCCTTCCTCGGTGCCGGCCACCTTGAAGTCCATGTCGCCAAGGTGATCCTCATCGCCGAGAATATCGGACAGAACGGCAAAGCGATCGTCTTCCTTGATCAGTCCCATGGCGATACCCGCACACGGACGGCGCAGCGGAACGCCCGCATCCATCAGCGACAGCGAGGTGCCGCAGACGGTCGCCATCGAGGACGAACCGTTGGATTCGGTGATTTCCGACACGACACGCATCGTGTAGGGGAAGTCTTCCTTGGCCGGCAGCAGGGCGCGGATGGCACGCCAGGCGAGCTTGCCGTGACCGATTTCGCGACGGCCCGGAGACCGCAGGAAGCTGGCCTCGCCGACCGAGTAGGGCGGGAAGTTGTAGTGCAGCAGGAAGTGCTCACGATACTCGCCCTCGAGCG
>JAYOMI010000186.1:1736-3602 GCA_038120765.1 Rhodospirillaceae bacterium | reverse complement strand
ATCCGAGGGAGTTCAAATGCCGAGCATCGATGCCTACAACCACGTTATTCCGAAATCCTATTTCGAAAAATTTGCCGACATCGCGCCCGACCCCGGCATTGTCAAATTCTTCGGCGCGCTGACGGCCCTGCACGACGAGGACGCGCATATGCGCCTGCTCGACGGGTTCGACGATTACCGTCAGATCATCTCGCTCGCCAATCCGCCGATCGAGATGCTGGGCAGTCCGGAACAGACGCCCGTCCTTGCACGGATCGCCAATGACGGACTGGCCGCCCGCGTCAAACAGAACCCTGACCGCCTCGCCGGTTTTATCGCCTCAATGCCGATGAACAACCCTGATGCCGCCGTCGCCGAGGCCAACCGCGCGATCAACGAGCTGGATGCGAAAGGCATCCAGGTGTTTACCAATGTGCTGGGAAAGCCCCTGTCGGCGTCTGAATTCTATCCCCTGTTCGAGACCATGGCGCAGCATGATCTGCCCATCTGGATACACCCCATGCGCGGGCCGAACTTTCCCGATTACGCGCAGGAGGACGCTTCCGAGTTCGAAATCTGGTTCACCTTCGGCTGGCCCTACGAGACCAGCGCCTGCATGACGCGGCTGATCTATTCCGGCCTGTTCGACAAGCTGCCGGAAATCAAGATCATCACGCACCATTTCGGCGGCATGATCCCGTTTTTCGCCGAAAAGATCGGGATCGGGTTCCAGCAGATATTCGCCGGCGATCCGGCGCGGAACCCGCTGGCCGAACAGGCCGGGCTGAAGAAACAGCCCAAGGAATACTTCAAGATGTTCTATGCGGACACGGCAACCAACGGCTCAACCGCGGCGGCGGCATGCGGCCTGGAATTCTTCGGCCCCGACCATTCGCTGTTCGCGACCGATGCACCGTTCGACCCCGAAGGCGGCGGGTTACTGATCCGCGAGACGATCAACGCGGTCGACAAGCTGGATATCGATGCCGAAACGCGCGCTAAGATTTGCAGCGGCAATCTGGAGCGCCTGATCAAACTGGCCTGAAGAACCCGGGTCCGGCGCTTTACGGGGCGGCCGGTCGCCGGTCCGGCACCGATACAAGCCCTATACCGGCGAGGATAAGGATCACACCGGTGGCGAGATCGACCGTCAGCTGCTCGCCCAGAAAAATCACGCTCAACGCAAGCGCGAACACCGGAACCCCCAGAAGCCCGACTGTCGATACGACGGTCGGCAGATAGCGCACCGCCGTGGTCACCGACAGCATCGCCACCGCGGTTCCCATAATGCCGCCGTAGGTAAAGACGCCAATCTGGATCGCATCGCCGGTCCACACCGGCCAGGGGTCGAAGATTATCGCCATGATCGCGATCAGAACCGCGGCCAGCGACAGCTGGAACGGGGCAAGCTGCAGCGGTGTGCGGACCGGTGTGTGCTTCCGGATATGAATGATCGATACGGACCAGCTCAACCCGCAGCCCAGCAGCAGGAGATTTCCGATCACGACGTCCGTATCGGTCCAGTCGAAACTCCCGGGATTGAAGAGTACGATGAGTCCTGCAAGAGCAACCGCGAGTCCCAGCAGGCGACGCCGCGACGGACGTTCCTTCAGCAGGAAATATGCCGCCGGCAGCACCCATATCGGTGTCGTATAGCCCAGCAATGCCGCCCTTCCCGCATCGACATATACAAGCGCGATATGCATCATCAGGGTATAGATCGCCATCATGAATATGCCGACATTGAGCACCAGCGGCATATCGTGTCGCGTCGGCAGCCGAAGCTTTCCGGTCGCGAGAAGCACGCCGAACAGGATGACTGCCCCGATCGAAATCCGGATCGACGCGTACCAGAACGGAGGGGTGAACTCGAGGGCGGTCTTGGAG
>JAYOMI010000186.1:0-1726 GCA_038120765.1 Rhodospirillaceae bacterium | reverse complement strand
GCCGAGAATCGCTCCCGCGAGTGCGATAAATCCGATCGTCCGGGGATTGATCAATTCAGTTCCCGCACCCGAAAACGGTTCCGGCCTGTACGATGACAAACGCAGCGCGTGACAGCATCTTTGAATTTTCGGAAAACATTGTCGTCTCTTGGAACCGTCAAATTAAATCCGTGGTAGCACGTTTAAATTGCCCTGTCGCGGGACTGCCGGAAATTCGGACAGATCGCTCCGCGATATCGGCGGAACCACAGGGCTGGAGCCGTTAACCAACACAGCCATCCCCAGGTTATCTACAGAAAATTTTCGCCGTTTTTGGATAACTCGGAAATTCGGTTTGAGGTTTCGATGCCCAGCGGCTCTTATCGGTGTTCACAAGCACAGCCATGCTGACCTGAACCGCTCTTGGAATGCAGATCGAATTTCCGGTTTTAATCGCGTTTCGCGATCACGAGCGAAGACACGGGGACCGTAATGTCGAAAAAAGAAAACCCGAAGGAAGAGACACGGGTTATCCCATATCTGCTGCGGCCTGCACGGACATATGAAGAATATCTCCGCGATCGTGCTATCGCAGAACGTGCTCGCCAGCAGTTGCACGAAGGCCCCGCCTTTTCCGTCCCGGGCGGCATCAACAACAGGCAGAACGACACGATCTCCTGATCGCACCGGTTCTCTTCGACGGCCCGACAGGATCGCTTGTCCATCAGCCGGCCGACAACCGAAACTTCCCTCATATCTGTTGAGTATCTGACTTTTCAAGCGCGGTGCGGACACCGGTGCTGAAACCGCCTGAGATTACCGACCTGCAAACGCCGGACGAATTTAGGCGACCGCCCTCCCCGGGCAAGCCGCCTCTATTCTAGTTTACGAACTGCGTCAGGTAGAGCGAGAGCTCCGGCACGTAGGTGATGATCACCAGCGCGACCAGGTTGACGAGGATAAACGGCACCAGACCGGGATAAATGCTCGACAGCGGGACCTTGAACAGCGCCTGGGTGATGAAGATGTTCAGGCCAAAAGGCGGCGTGAACATGCCGATGGCGAGGTTCACCGTCATGATGATGCCGAAGTGAATGAGATCCACACCCATTGCGGCGGCGATCGGCGCCAGCAGCGGAGTCAGAACCAGAATCGCCGACCCCGGGTCGAGCACGCAGCCGACAATCAGCAGGAAGATATTGATGACCATCAACACCATCCAGGGTTCGAGGTTCATATCCTGAATGGCCGCAACCGCATCCTGCGGGATTCCGCTGATCGTCAGCAGTTGCGAGAAGACCCCCGCAGCGGCGACGATAATCAGAACCTGTGCCGTCAGGTACATGGAATCGACGGAAACGGTCCAGATGCCTTTCCATGAGATATCGCCGTAAATAAACCGCGTCACGATGATCGCGTAGACACAGGCGACACCTGCCGATTCGGTCGGCGAAAAGATACCGGCATAAATGCCGCCGAGGATTATGAACGGCGTACCGAGCGCCCAGACACCTTCCTTGCTCGCCGTGAAGAACTCGGCGAGAGAGAAAGAAGAGGCTTCACGGATGCCCGTGCGGAGAGCAAAGGCATAAATATACGCCGCCATCAGAGCCGCAATAAGGAGGCCCGGTATAACGCCTGCGACAAACAGCAGGGCGACGGATTGTTCCGCCGATGCGCCGTAGAGGATCATGCCGATAGAGGGCGGAATCACGGTCGCGATCGCGCCCGAGGATGAAATCAGACC
>JAYOMI010000185.1:0-3604 GCA_038120765.1 Rhodospirillaceae bacterium | reverse complement strand
GGCCATCGCCGGCCTGTCGATCAACGAAATGGAAAAACTGGCGGCCAAGGCGGATCCGGACGTATCGCTCGACGAAATCGAATACATGTTCCCGATCACGTCGCCGGAGAAGATCTTCTGCATCGGGCGAAACTACCGCGCCTATCACGAAGTGCTGGAAGACGGCGGCCCCAAATGGCCGAGTATTTTCCCGCGTTTTGCCTCGGGATTCGCGCCCCATGGCGAAGCGATCATCCGCCCCGCCGTGTCCGAGCAGCTCGATTACGAGGGCGAAATCGGTGTGATTATCGGCAAATCCGGGCGTCACATACCGGAAGAAAAGGCGCTGGATTATGTCGCGGGCTACACGATCATCAACGAGGGCAGCGTGCGCGACTGGCAGTCCAAGGGCACGCAGAACTGTCCCGGCAAGAACTTTCACCGTTCCGGCGGTATCGGCCCCTGGATGGTCACCCGCGACGAGATCGCCGATCTCGACGCCCTGCAGATCAGAACCAGCATCGATGGCGACATCCGCCAGGATGGCGGCAGCGACATGATGATCTTCAAGATTCCGTTCGTGATCTCCCATATTTCAAAATTCACCTGGCTGGAGCCCGGCGACATGATCGCCACCGGCTCCCCGGGCGGCAGCGCGATTGAAAACAATCCGCCGAACTGGCTCAAACCGGGCGAGACGATCAGCATCAATATCGAGCCGATCGGCACGCTGACCAATCCCATCGCCGCAGAATAATAAAAACGGAGAACGGGCATGAAACTCGCCAGCTTTGCCTTTGGCGGACTTGAAGGCTTCGGCGCGGTCACCGACGGTGGCGTCATCGAACTGACCGGAAGACTGCCGGGACGCCAGCAAACCCTGCGTGAAGTTCTGGAAGCCGACGCGCTGGACGAAGCCCGGGCCGCGATCGAGGGCGTTCAGCCGGACCATCCGGTAGACGAGGTGGAATTCCTGCTGCCGATCCCCGATCCGGAAAAAATATACTGCGTCGGGCAGAACTACCGCGAACACATCCTGGAAATGGGCTACGAAATCCCGACATCGCCCAGCATTTTTTCGCGCTATGCCCGCACGTTCGTGCCCCATAACGGCAAGATGGACATGCCGTCCCATTCGGAACATTTCGACTACGAAGCGGAAATGACGGTCGTGATCGGGCGGCCTGCGCGTCATGTCTCGGAAGAGGACGCGCTGAAACACGTTGCCGGTTACACGGTTGCCAATGACGGCAGCGTGCGGGACTGGCAGGCGCGGGGCCCGCAGGTCGCCCCCGGCAAGAACTGGGAAAATTCCGGCATGCTCGGCCCGTGGATCACCACGGCGGACGAAACCGGCGATCCCGCGAACATGTCGGTCAGGTCATGGGTGAACGGGGAACTGCGCCAGGAGGGCAATACGAGTGATCTCGTGTTCTCCGCGGCGTTTCTGGTCAGCTACCTGTCGACGTTTATCACCCTGATGCCGGGCGACATGATCACAACCGGCTCACCCGCCGGCGTCGCCGTCGGATTCAACCCGCCGAAATGGCTGAAGCCCGGCGACCGTGTCGAAATAGAAGTCGGTTCCGTCGGTCGGCTGGCGGCAGAGGTGAGCTCCGCCGGCTAACGCCCCAGCAAAACGTCTTCCAGAATATCGAGTACTTTATTGGTCGCGGCATCGATCAGCACGATGTCATTGTCGACGACAACCCGTCGGTAGGTTCCCGGGCGCGGCGGCAGTTCCCGCTCCAGGTCCGACGGCAGGCGTTTTGCCAGTCCGGGCGGCAGTTCCCCGCCACGTTTCACCAGTCCCGGCGGAAGGTCGCCGCCACGCTTGGCGAGCCCCGGCGGCATGCCGTTGTTCTTGCCCTTGCCGGCGCCCTTGTTCCCGTGCTTACCGCCACGATCGCCGGAATCATTCGCGCCCGACCCTCCCCGGGCTTCGTAGTATCTTCGAAGAATTCGGCGTTCCACCGTGGTGAAAACCCTATCGACCACCTGTTCCGTTGTCAGATGGTTCGACGCAACCTGAATAGCGCCGCCCTGATTCTGCCGCGCTTCCGCCTGTCCGACGACCAGAAAAAAATCGGCCGAAAACGCAATCGTCTGTCTGAAAAGAATACTCATTCTGCCTACCCCAAAATTTACAACTACCTACTTACGCAGTCTTCCCCAATTGGACAGGCTTTGCCAGCCATTTCGCAACCCAACCTGACCGATCAGGCGCAGCATATCAGGTTCGAAGCGACGACCCGAACATGCCCTCATAAAAGACATGCCGGCAAAGGCGCATTACCCGCACTTTGAAAAATCGCAGGCGGTGCAGGTGTCGCAGCCTTCCTGGCGCAGCAGGGCAGCCTGTCCGCATTGCGGGCACTGGCGGAGACGCGGGCTGTTTCCAAGCCCGACGACCTTGCGCTCTTCCACCGTTTTCGGCGCATCCCCCTGACCGGTTCCGTCTGCGCCCGGCATGAATCCGATATCGATCATGTGCCGTTCGATGATATCGCCCATCGCCGCCAGCAATGAGGGGACATAGCGCCCCTGCATCCATTGCCCGCCGCGCGGATCGAAAACCGCCTGCAGTTCCTCTACCACGAAAGACACATCCCCGCCCCGGCGGAAGACCGCGGAAATCATGCGGGTCAACGCAACCGTCCACGCATAGTGTTCGGTATTCTTCGAATTGACGAAAACCTCGAACGGGCGCCGGCGGCCGTCCTGCACGATATCGTTGATGGTGATGTACATCGCGTGATCGGAATCGGGCCAGTGCAGTTTGTAGGTCTGCCCCGGCAGTTCTTCCGGCCGCGACAAAGGCTGGGTCATATAGACGACACCGGATTCGAACTCGTCCTCCGCCGTGACAGCCGCAGGGCCGTCGAGCAGCGGCAGTTCGGGTTGCGCCGGATCCGCCGTCTCCTTTACCTGAAGCACGGAGCCCGTCACGTCGTTGGGACGGTAGGTCGTGCAGCCCTTGCAGCCGCTGTCCCAGGCCTGCAGATAGACATCCTTGAACGTGTCGAACGCCAGATCGGCGGGCACGTTGATGGTTTTCGAGATCGACGAATCCACGTATTTCTGCGCCGCGGCCTGCATCACCACATGATCGGCGGGCGCGATATCCTGCGCCGTGACGAAATAATCGGGCAACGGCGCATCGCCCTTCATCCGCCGCCACAGGCGGTACGCGTAGTCGGAAACCTCTTCCTCGCGCCGCGTGCCGTCCGGCATCAGGACGGTGCGGGTATAGCTGTAGCTGAACACAGGCTCTATCCCGGAGGACACGTTGTCGGCGAACAGCGAAATGGTGCCCGTCGGCGCGATCGACGTGAGCAGCGCATTCCGGATACCGTCCGTCCGGATGGCCTCGCGAATATCCTCCGGCAGGCCGGATACCGTTTCGCCCGCCAGGTAGGCATCCACATCCAGCAAGGGAAACGCACCCTTTTCGGCGGCAAGGGCGACGGATGCCCGATAGGCATGATCGCGAATCGCCGCCATCCAGCGCTCGGTCAGTTCGACCGCCCGGGCGGAGCCGTAGCGTGCGCCGCACATGATCAGCGCGTCGGCCAACCCGGTGACGCCAAGCCCGATCCGCCGCTTCGCCTCTGCCTCCGCCTGC
>JAYOMI010000184.1:0-3626 GCA_038120765.1 Rhodospirillaceae bacterium | reverse complement strand
AATCGATGACGCTGAAACCGATACGGTGCGTATCGATCGGCCAGACGTTCCACATATCGCCGCCCAGTTCATCGCAGGTCTGGAAGTGGCTTTTGATTTCGATATCGTACGCGTCGTGCAATGCCAATAACGCCTGCGCACTGGGCATGAGCTGGTGTTGCATGTGCCGCGCCGTCTGAAGATCGCGTTCCATGGATTCGCGGTACTTCGAGAGCTCATTCAGCATATGACGGTTCTGAAGGTGAATACCGACCCTGGCCAGCAATTCAGCATCGTTAATCGGTTTGCCCACCATGTCCGTCGCGCCGGACCGGAAAATCTCTTTACGGTCCTCTGCTGAATCGGCCGCTGTCTGTACGAGCACCGGCAACAGTTCATGTTTCGGATCGGCGCGCAGCTTCTTGCAGACTTCGAGGCCACTCATCCGCGGCATTTGGAGGTCCAGGACCACGAGGTCCGGATTGGCGGCGGCTATAATGTCGAGCGCTTCATCCCCGTCGGCGGCAAAGAGCAGATTCTCGTAGCCGCCATTTGTCAGATAAATTTTGAGGAGTTCCCGGACCATT
Source organism: Rhodospirillaceae bacterium (assembly GCA_038120765.1). GTDB lineage: Bacteria > Pseudomonadota > Alphaproteobacteria > MPNO01 > UBA830 > CAXBCP01. Next base: position 3,060 of record JAYOMI010000184.1, on the reverse strand, counting down.
TTCTGGTCGTCGACAATCAGTATGCGGGAAGCTCGTATTGCCGCTTCGAGTGCAGCATCTGCCCGCACGGAATCAGCGATTGACTCGCCTGTCCCGTATTTGGGTTCGATAAAATTCATAGAGCGGACGCACCCCTAACCGGCAAGAGCGTTGCTGATCCCCGAGCGGGCGGCGACTGATCGCAGTTGGTTTGTCATCCGGACCCACGGCCCGGCTCCGGATCAGGCGACGATAGGAATGACTTCGTTGATCTTGGTATGCTCCAGAACCGTTTTGACGGGGCCCTGCGGACCGCGCAAAGACAAATCGATATTTGTCTGCTTGGTCTCGTCGTTCGCGAAGAGCAGCATGCCGATACCGGCCGAATCGATCGAGTTCAGACCCGACAGATCGATAATGCAGGATTTTTTGCCGGCGGCGGTGGCGGACTTCATGACTTCCTGGAATTCTTTATAGCTTGAAAACGTCAATTCGCCGGACAACGTGATTTCGACGTGATCACCATGCACGTTCATTGCATTCGCCATCTCAAATAACTCCTGTTCGTTCTATCCATGGCTTATGCCACTGGTGATAGAACCCGTTGCATCTAGGAGGTAAAAGCTAATGGCAACACATTAAGATTTCGTTTGCAGGCGTAGACCCAATCCTCGGAAATCAATGTAAAGCGCCCGAAAGTCAGTCAAAATCAGCGGAAAGGGCCGCCCGTGTGGCAGCTGACATACCGGCGGTGTGAGAATAATTTTCGTGACTGAAACCGACGGTGACGTCGACATCGGGTGACCGGAATGCAGCGACCTGGGCATCCGTGAACGGAAAATGAACGAATTGGACCGAGGACGCCTTGCCATCGGCAGTTGTACGGTCGACATCGGTTTCCGCAATGCCCATGATTTTTTCCCCGCCGACGGTGATGAAAATCGTTTCCTCCACGCCGCCGAGGGTTGCGAGAACCCTCGCGCGCCGGTCGGGATCGCCAATTTCAAACATTACCGTCGCCACCAGTTCCCGGCCCTGGGGAATCAGCGGATTGTACGCCGCAAGTTCGTCGGGAATCTGGGCTTCGCCGCCGCGTTCGATATAGAGCATTTCATGCACCTGGTTCCACATCGTTTCATAATTTTCGAAGTAGAACGTGGCATGCGGACCGACTTCCATCCGCCGGTCTTTTTTGACGGACATCAGCGCCTTTTTCCGCTCGCGGCGGGTTGAGGCGTATTCGTCGAAGGGCAGAATATCGTCGCGGGTAATCTGTCTCATATTGCTCATCCTATTTCCTTTCCTGCCGGTAGGCCTGCGCCAGCAGCTGCACCGGATGGGGTGCGTGGACCGGCACGGCAGGCGGCGGCGTTTCCTTCTCGGCGAGCCGCTCCATCCCCTGCAGAATGTGCATACCCGCCAGCGGGCATTCCGAAACCACATATTTGGGAACATTTTCGAGCGCCTTCCGCGCGGCGGGGCGACCAACCTTTATGGCCGTTTCGAAATTATCCTTCATCATGCCCCAGGAGCCGCCGTGACCCGAGCAGCGCTCGATCACGTTCACGTCGGCATCCGGGATAAGCCGAAGCAATTCAGCGGCCTTCTGGCCCATGTTCTGGGCCCGGGAATGACAGGCAAGGTGGACCGTCACAGAGCCGTCCAGCGGGCTCATACCCTCGGCCATTCCCTCGTTCTTTGAAATATCGACAACGTACTGGCTGATGTCCTGGGTCGCTTCCGAGAGCAGCTTTATATCCGGATCATCGGGAAGGATCAGGGGCCATTCGAATTTAAGCATCAGCGAACAGCTCGGCGTCAAGGCGACCACGTCATAACCCTTTTCGATCCAGGGCTTGAACTCGGCGGCGACTTTCCGGGCCGCCTCCGCAACGGCGGCGATATCGCCATGTTCCAGCTTCGGCATGCCGCAACAGGCCGGGTGCAGCACTTCTGTCTCGACACCGTTCTTCGCCAGCACTTCCAGGGCATCCATGCCCATTGCGGGATCGTTGTAATTGACGAAACAGGTCCCGTAGACGACAGCCTTGCGGCCGGCAGCGGGCGCCTGTTCATTGCGTGCCGGGGCTTCCTTTTTCGCCCGGTCTGTCAGGGTCTTGCTGTGAAATTTTGGCAGAGCAGCCTTGGTGTCGATCCCGGTTACGGCCTGCATGATGGGGCGCGTCAGCTTGTTGTCCGTGCCGGTCGCCCAGTTTGATAGGGGGGCAACAGCGCCGGCGAGCTTGCCGTTCCGGTCGGTCTCGGAAATCTGTTTGGCGACGAAGGGAACCTCGCCTTTTTTGAGTTCCACCGCGCGGTATCGCAACATCAGATGCGGAACGTCCAGGTTGAATTCATGGGGCGGCACGTACGGACACTTGGTCAGGAAGCACATGTCGCAGAGGGTGCAGGCGTCGATGACCGGCTTGAAATCGTTTGAATCGACCGTGTCGAGCTCCATGCTCTCGGATTCGTCGATCAGATCGAACAGGAGCGGGAACGAGTCGCACAGGTTGTGGCAACGGCGACAGCCATGGCAGATGTCGAACTGGCGACGCAGCTCCGCGTCGAGTTTTTCCTCGTCATAGAAATCCGGTTCCTGCCAGGGGATAGGATGGCGTTCCGGCGCGCCCAAACTGCCTTCAGACATCGGTCGACCTCGTTTTTATTCAATATTTTCATGGTTTTGCGCATCTGACGGGCGGCACGCACAAGCTCGTGACGTATCCCGGACTGGATGCGGTCGCAACCACCGGCCCCGATGGGGCCGGTGGTGAATCGGATTACCCGAGTTCGTCGAGAGCCTTCTGGAAGCGTCCCGCATGAGAGCGTTCAGCCTTGGCAAGGGTCTCGAACCAGTCGGCGATTTCGTCAAAACCTTCGTCACGGGCTTCGCGCGCCATGCTGGGATACATGTCGGTGTATTCGTGGGTTTCACCGGCAACAGCCGCCTTCAGGTTGTTTTCGGTCGAACCGATGGGCTCACCCGTTGCGGGATCGCCGGTTTCCTCGAGATATTCGAGATGGCCGTGCGCGTGGCCGGTTTCACCTTCGGCAGTGGACCGGAAAACGGCGGCAACG
>JAYOMI010000183.1:1241-3702 GCA_038120765.1 Rhodospirillaceae bacterium | reverse complement strand
GGTTTACCTTGACGACGCGATCCCAGTCCTCATCCGCCATGTCGATGGTCGGTCCGCGATGACTTATGCCGGCATTGTTGACCAGTATATGGAGACCGCCCAGCGTCGCCGCAGCGTTGTCGATCGTCTGTTTCAGGGCGGCGCGGTCCGCCACGTCGAGCTGAAGCGCGACCGCGTGCCCGCCGCCTTCCGTGATTTCGGCGACGACGGCATCCGCCTTGTGCTTGTCGATATCGGTGACCGCGACCGATGCCCCGGCCTGCGCATAGGCCATGGACGCGATCCGCCCGAATCCGTCCCCGCCGCCGGTGACGAAGGCGACGTCGCCGTCCATGCGGAAAAGCCTGTCGATCGAAAGGTCGTTGTAGCTGTTCATGATATGCCTCCGGGGCGGTTGTTGCCGCCTGTCTTTACAGAATTCCAATCGGGACAAGCGTCATTATGCCTGCAATGGCGGCGATGATCGTCCCCATAATGAAGAAGCCCGCCGCGAGCGATGTCGTGCCCAGGATAACGCTTCTAGCCAATCCTGCGAATTGCGTCCCCGCACGCGGGGCAATATAGTTCGATTGCGAAGTATCAATCAAAAACGACTGTTAAGGGAAAGAAACGACCATGGCGACAGCACTGGCAGAAATAACGGTGAAACCACTTTCGGATGCGCTGGGTGCGGAAATCCAGGGCGTCGACCTTTCGCAGCCGGTGGATGCCGCAACGATGAAGGCCATCGAAGATGCCTGGCACGAGCACCTTTTGATCGTTTTTCGCGGACAGGATATTTCCAACGACGATCAGGTGCGGTTCTGCAAATATTTTGGTGATCTGGAAGAGGTTCGCACGGGCAATTTCGCCAATGAGGACATGAAGCATACGATGATGATTACCAATGTCACCGATACCGGGCTCCAGACGGCGCTCGAGAACGGTGATATGTGGTTCCATTCGGACCAGTGCTATTACGAATACCCCTGCAAGGCCTCGACGCTGTACGCAATCGAGATTCCGTCCGTCGGCGGCAATACGCTTTTTGCGAATTGTTACACCGCGTGGGAGACGCTGCCCGCCGAACTCCGTGAAAAACTCGACGGACTGAAGGGGCACCACATATACGACTACGCCGGTAACCCCATGAAGCGGGGCAAGAATATCAACCCGGACTCGCCGCAGTATCTTCATCCCGTCGCCCGAACCCATCCCGAAACCGGGCGCAAGGCGCTCTATGTGAACCGGCTGATGACCGATTACATAGAGGGTCTGCCCGAAGACGAAAGCGCGGAAATCCTGGAGAAGCTGTTCGCACATGGCGAGCAGGACCGCTTCGTCTACGAACACGTCTGGCAGGTGGGCGATTTCGTGATGTGGGACAATCGCTGTTCCATGCATGCCCGCACGGATTTCGATCCGGCCGAACGCCGCATGATGCGTCGTATTACCGTGAAGGGAGAGGCGGTCGTATAGGAGAGGCCATACTCGCAACGGCGGCCCGTCCGTCAGGAAAGCGGCCGCCGTCGACTCTCGTCGAAGGCTGTTGCGGTATGATAAGGTGGTATTGTATCTAAAAAATTAATACCGGATATATCAGGAGAGGCCGTCGATGGACGTCCGTCAGCTTCGCTATTTTAGGGAAATTGTCGAAGCCGGAAGCTTTACCCGGGCCGCGGACCGCGTGCGCGTGGCGCAACCTGCGCTGGGATTGCAGATCCGCAAGCTCGAAGAAGAACTCGGCGTTTCTCTGCTGCACCGTCATTCGCGCGGCGTAGAACCGACGGAGGCGGGCGTTGTCCTGCTCGGGCATGCCAATGCGATCCTCAAGCAGATCGAGCAGGCGCAGCGCGATGTCGCTGATTTGTCGGGTGCGCCGAGAGGATCGGTTGTGCTTGGCATCACCCCGACGGCGAGCGCGCTGCTGGCAACCAGGCTGATCAGAACCTGCCGGGATCTTTACCCGGGTGTTTCCCTGAACCTGTTCGAGGGCCTGAGCGAGGAAGTGATGCGGCGTTTGTCGGACAACTCGCTCGATATGGGTTTTTCCTATAATCCGGGAGCGGCAAAGGGGATCGCGACGGAACCTTTGCTCACGGAAGACCTGTTCCTGGTGGGCGCGCCCGGCGCCGGCGATCCCGGCGACAAGATTTCGTTCCGGGAAGTCTGCAAGCGATCGCTGATCCTGCCCAGTCGCGGCTTCGGGCTCCGGGAATGCGTCGAAAACGCCGCGCGGGATGCCGAGCTGAACCTGCAGATCACCTTCGAGATAGACTCCGTCGCGACCCAGCGGGATCTTGCGGAGAGCGGTCTCGGTTATACGATCCTGCCCTATGCCGCGGTGCGCCAGTCCGCGGAGGCGGGGCGGTTGTTCGCCTCGGAGATCGTACGTCCGAAAATTTCCCGGACGCTGAATATTGCCTACGCGGCCTCTCATAGCGCGAACAAGGCGGCCAGCGCCGTGAGGGACGTTATAGAC
>JAYOMI010000183.1:0-1231 GCA_038120765.1 Rhodospirillaceae bacterium | reverse complement strand
GTTATAGACCGTGTGGTATACGAGAGTATCGAGGAGAGCGGCGGGCGGCTTCACAAGGCATAAATGTTATCGGTATGATCATTGAGATATAAATTGCTAATATCAGCTATCGCACAACAGTTTTTGCATTGATCGGAAACGCAGGCCCTATATGGCGCCAGTAATCAAGAAAACAGATAATCATCAGCAAGGAGACGAATTCATGAGCACCAAGTCTGTGATCGCCGGGATCGATAAGGCAGTCGACAATTTTTCGAAAAACAACCGCATGCTGAACGAGCCGATGACCAAGGGCCGGGCCTACATGTTTGTCATGCAGCACCGCCTGAACACGCGTCAGCGCAACTCGGTCCTGAAACTGCGCGTTGCGACCAATACGCCCGTCTGGGAAGTGAAAATGGATATCCTCGAGGCCTGCGTCGAGGAACTGGTCTCGGATGTGGAACATGGCGACGGCCGCCCGCACTGGAAGGTGCTGGAAGATCTCGGTGTGGATTGCGGCATGAAGCGCGCGCAGATTTCCAACGCGAAGCCGCTGCCCTCGACCCGCCTTGCATGGCGCGCCTGGGACGGGCTGATGAGCAATCGGCACTGGCTGCTGGGCCTGATGGCGAATACCTGCGCCGAACGCGCGAACATCCCGGGCTACGGCAAGGGCGAAGTGAAGAAAAAGGGCTGGTTCGGCAACGAAAACCGCCGTTGGGGCAAGCTGTTCGGTCTGACCGAGGAACAGCGCCTGTTCTTCGGCATGCATTCCGAAGCCGATATCAAGCATTCGGACCTCGGCTGGAAAACGGTTGCCGGTCATGCCGCCAATCTTCACATGGAAGACGAGGTCGTCGACGCTTGCGAGGAGAACCTGATCGTCTGGGATCACTATCTCAACGGGATCGCCGATGCGGGCGACGCGCTCAACAAGAAGATGGGCTGGCGCCAGTCCGTCAAATAGTCAAATATCGCAACCGGGCGGGGCTATTGTCCCGCCCGGACTCTGTCCGGAATCCGGCTTAATTCCCTGGGGAAATCAAAATGTCGAAACTGACCGTCACATTCACCGCAAGCGATTACGAACATACCCGCGATCTGACGCGTGGGGATATCCAGGCGGAAGGCATCGACCTCCGCGGGATGCTGGTCCCGGACGCGGTGCGCACCGGCATCACATTCGATGCCGACCTAAGCGAGGGCTTCATGCCCGAGGGTGGCACCGGCCCGATGCCGACCCCAGAGC
>JAYOMI010000182.1:0-3876 GCA_038120765.1 Rhodospirillaceae bacterium | reverse complement strand
CTGGCCGAACAGCAGGGCCGTTACGCAATCCGTCTGGAGGTATCGCTTCCCGATGCCGTTGCCGACGCGTGCATTGCGACGGTAACGAATACGGCGGAGGCGCTGGGTTTGAGTTGCCGGGCGGAACGGTTCTGACAGATACCCTGATACACTGTTTTGAAACCTGAATTCCCGACATTCCGTCCAAGGTTTCCCTGGATCGGCGGGGACCTGCAGACGCTGCGGAATTATCTGAGCCCCGGCGGGTGGGATTTGTCGCGCTGGCCGTCGGAACGCGTATTTTTCGAGACGGATGACGGGTCGGGCGACCGTTTGCAGGGCGTATTGCACAGAACAGAGGGCGGACCGCTGGTGGTGCTCCTTCACGGATTGACCGGGTGCGAAGAGAGTTTCTATGTCCTCGAGACGGCGCGCTTTCTTCTGTCGCAGGGGATACCGGTCCTTCGGCTGAACCTCCGGGGCGCGGGCCCGTCCCGGCAGACCTGCCAGGGGCATTACTGTGCCGGGTCGAGCAATGATCTTGCAACCGTTCTGCGGCAGTTGCCTCCGGATTTGTTGAGAGAGGGGATTGTTCCCGTCGGCTATTCGCTTGGCGGCAACATCGTTCTGAAATACCTCGCCGAGGCGCCGCTCGCGGTGGAACCCGTCTGCGCGATTGCCGTTTCCACGCCGATCGATCTTGCCGCTGCCTCTCATCGCATGATGGCGTTGCGCAACCGCCTCTATCACGCTTGGCTGCTCAAACGCATGTCGGCAGAGGCTGCAGCCGGCAAAGCGGTCCTGAGCGACGCCGAGCGGCTGGCGATTGAAGATGCGCGCACGGTTTACGCGTTTGACGACCGGTTTGTCGCGCCCCGAAACGGGTTTGACGGGGCGGACGACTATTACTGTAAATGTTCCGCTGCAAACATGCTCGGCGATATCTCGACACCCGCGCTGCTGATCCATGCGCGGGACGATCCATGGATTCCGGCCGCCGCGTACGACACGATAAACGTCTCGCGCTTACCCAAAATAACGCTGGCGCTCGCAAATAGCGGAGGCCATGTAGGTTTTCATGGGCGAGCGGATAGAACGCCCTGGCACAATGCGTGTGCTTACACGTATTTGCGGTCGTTTCTGGGACTGGGCCTGCCTGCTTGATCTCGCGGGGACGACGCGCGACTATCCCAGAAACTGAAACATGTTCACTGGAGTACCGATGTCTGCCAAGAAACTGAACGCTGACGACATCGGCATTCCCGTATTTGCAACGGGCAGCCGCCGCGGCGGCGTGGTATTCGACCTGTCCAGCCACCGGAGGGCGCGCGAAGCCCTTGAACTCGCTCTCGCGATGCGGGAGCCCGGATTCAACGTCTTTGTTCTCGGCGAGAACCACAGCGGGCGTCTGACGTCGACCGTCGATTTTCTCAAGCAGGCGCTCAGTGACAGCCGGCCGCCGGACGATTGGGTCTATCTGAACGATTTCGGGGTGCCGGCGGAACCGGTCGCGGTCCGTCTGCCCGCCGGCGAAGGCAGAAAGCTGCGTGAGGCCATGCAGCGCCTTGTCGGCGGTTTGACCCAGGCGCTCCGGACGGCTTTCGGCGGAGAGACCTTTCAGTCGCAGATGCAGGCCGAGGGCGAAGCGGCGCAGAACGAACTGAACACGCAGATGCAGGCTGTTCAGAAAGCGGCGCGGGAAAAAGGGCTGAATATCCTGCAGAACCAGCAGGGGCCTGTGATTGTCGCGACCGACGACAAGGGCGAGGCCGTCGCCGCCGAAGACATGACAGAGGCGCAGCGTGCGTTGCTGGCCGAGCATGGACCGGCGCTGGCGCAGCAGATACTCGCGATCAACCGCCGGACGGCCGAACTGCAGGCTGCCTATCAGAAACGGGGCGCCGAACTCGGTGCCCAGGTCGCCGATCAGACCAGCGGCCCGGTGATCGACACGATCCTTGCCGGCTTTGCGGACCATCACGGGCTGAACAGATGGCTGGTAGAGCTTCGAAACGATGTCACCGAAAATTTTCAGGTATTCCTGCAGCCGCCCGAAGAAGCCGCGCGCCCGCCTGAACTGGATCCGGCGCGGCGCTATGCGGTGAATCTTCTGGTCGATAACCAACGCAATGAGACTCGGCCGGTCATTGTCGAGGCCAATCCGACATACGAGAACCTGTTCGGGCGCATCGAATACCGACAGTCCGCCCGGGCGATGGAGACCGATTTTACCCTCATCAAAGCCGGGGCATTTCACCGCGCAAATGGCGGGGTTCTCGTTATTCGCGCGGATGCCATCGCCTCCAACCCGTCCATCTGGCCGTTTATCAAGGCGGCCCTTCGGGACGGGGAAATCAGGATTGAGGAACTGTATCGCAGCAACGGGCCCACCGTTGCGGGTGCCTTGTCGCCCCGGCCGGTCCCGCTGGACGTCAAGCTGGTGCTGGTCGGCGCACCGAACTGGTATTACACGTTTTTCTCTACCGATCCGGAGTTCCAGAGCTATTTCCGGGTCAAGGCCGATATCGACCCCGACGTCGAGGCGGCGCCCGAAAATATCGAGACCTATGCCGGTCTGATCCGTCAACTTGCCGAAGGCGCCGGGGGCAGCGACATCAGTTACGCCGATTCCGCCATTGTCCGGCTGCTGGGGCAGGCATCACGCTGGTCGGCCGACCGGACGAGGCTGTCATCCCAGTTCGAGCGGATCGACGATGTGCTCGCCGAAGCGCGACACGTGCTTCGGAAATCGGGCGGAAAAGAGGTCACCGACGAGGTCATCGAGACGGCGATCTGCAACCGGCGGGACCGTAATGCGCGGATCGAAGACCGTATCCAGGAGGGAATCGCCGAGAAATCCGTTCTGATCGCGACGACGGGCTCGGCCATCGGCCAGGTGAACGCCCTGACGGTCCGGGATGTCGGGGACCATGTTTTCGGCACGCCCAGCCGTGTGACCGCCCGGTCTTCTGTGGGGCGCCGGGGAGTCCTGAACATCGAGCGCGACACGGGACTTGGCGGCCCGCTGCAACAGAAAGGCGCTCTGGTCCTGCAGGGCTGGCTATCGGGCACATTTGCCCGCAGCTACCCATTGTCGTTCAATGTGTCGATCACGTTCGAACAGTCCTATGGCGGGGTAGATGGGGACAGCGCATCGCTCGCAGAACTCGTCGCGATCCTCTCGGATCTCTCCGGCGTGCCGGTACGCCAGGACCTTGCGATCACGGGGTCGGTAAACCAGCACGGCGCCGCACAGGCCATCGGCGGGGCGCATCACAAGATCGAGGGATTTTTCCGGTCCTGCGAAGAAGCGGGAACCCTGGACGGATCGCAGGGCGTGGCCATCCCGTCCGCCAACGAGAAGAATCTGGTCTTGCGCGGCGATGTCGAAGCCGCCGTGCGGGACGGCAGGTTTTCAGTCTACAGCGTTGAGACCATTGAAGATGCGGTTGAACTGTTTCTCGGCATGCCTGCCGGTGCGCCGGATGCATCGGGGGGATATCCCGATGACACCGTGTTCGGCATGGTCGCCGCGAAACTCGGCGATTACGACCAAATCCTCATGGACAGGGCAGGGACGGGCTGATCAGCCGGTCCTCAGGCGTTCTGCCACTTCCACCGCCGCATAGGTCAGAACACCGTCGGCGCCGGAACGTTTGAACGCCAGCAGGCTTTCGATGATCACGCGATCCCAGTCGAGCCAGCCATTCAGCGCCGCTCCCTTCATCATCGCGTATTCGCCGGATACCTGGTAGGCGAATGTCGGCATGCCGAACTGGTCTTTCACCCGGCGCACGATGTCGAGGTAGAAAAGCCCCGGCTTTACCATCACCATGTCCGCACCTTCGGCGAGATCCAGGGCAACTTCGTGCAGGGCTTCATCGGTGTTGGCGGGAT
>JAYOMI010000181.1:0-3882 GCA_038120765.1 Rhodospirillaceae bacterium | reverse complement strand
GAGCCCGGCGGTCCTGCGCGACCAGGCTTCCGCAGCCGGATTGTCATGGACGGCGTCTGCCGGCTACGGGCTGGATTATGCCGAAACGCTGGCGCGATGGCGCGAGCGCTTCGAAAGCGTCGCCGACCGCGTTGCCGGCATGGGCTTCGATGAGCGATTCCGCCGCTGCTGGTCGTTTTATCTCGCCTATTGCGAGGGCGGATTCCGCGCTGGAAATATAGATGCTTTGCAGGTCGCCCTGGTAAAGGGATAGCTAATCCGCCTTGGTCGTCCTGCTGACAAGCGGCAGGTAAAGCGCGTAGGGCAGCAGACGCAGCAATTTCAGCATCCACGTGAACCGCTTTGGAAACGTGATCTCGAACCTGTCGGTCAGCAGTCCGCGATAAAACTGGTCTACCGCCTTGTCGACCGGCATCAGGAACGGCATTGCGAATTCGTTCTTGTCTGTCAGCGGCGTTTTGATGAAGCCGGGGTTTACCAGCTGTACGGTAATGCCGACGTCGCCGAGTTCCATGCGCAGCGCTTCGCACATATTGATCAGCGCTGCCTTGGTCGCGCCGTAGCCCGACGCCGTGCGCAGGCCGCGATAACCGGAGATCGAGGCGACGACCGCAATCCGGCCCGATTTTTTCGCCGCCATGCCGGGGATGACCGCTTCCAGCATTTTTACCGTGCCCATCACGTTCAGATCGAACTGGATCCGGAAGTCTTCCGCCTTCAGGTGTATGGCGTCCACCGGAATATAGGTGCCCGCGTTCAGCACGCAGAGGTCGGGGGTGCCGAACTCCTCAATGATGCGGTCGCGCGCCTGTCCGATGGCATCCGCATCCGTGACGTCCAGAGGAACCGCGACGATGCGCCCCGAAAAGCCCTCCGCTTCCTCCTCGAGGCTCTTCAGATCATCGATACCGCGCGCGCTGGCGGCAACCGTGCAGCCCTCCGCTGCCAGCCGGAGCGACAGGGCGCGACCGATTCCGGAGCTTGCGCCGGTAATCCAGGCGACGGGAAAGGGGGCTTTTGGGGTCGTCATGGCGATCATCCGTTCAGTAAATCGGTTCGGGTGGTATTGGGGGAGTATACGCGAACCCGTCCCGGACAGATTGTTTTGCCATCGGGTTGCCAAAGGTTGTGAGGGCACCATTCCCGAGTCCGTCACGATAGACTAGTTTCCGATTATGCCGGAACCCCGCCTCAAGACCAGCCTGTGGATCAGCGCGCAGATACGTTTATGCGATCTGTCCTTTATGCCTGCGGTCGTCGCCCGCCGCGGCGACAGCGATGCGGGGCAGGTGATGATTCTGCGCAACCTTCTAGACGGCACGTTCGAGCTGTTTGCCCGCACGACAGACCTCGACGGCGGCAGCGCCTGGCGACATGCGAGCGGGCCGGAGCCGGTGGATTACGAAACCGCCAGCAAGCTGATTGCCCGAGAAGCGGATTTCGATCCGGATATCTGGGTGCTCGAAATCGAAGACCGCGATCGCAGGTACGAACTGGACGCCCCGGTAATCTGACGCGTCCGTATCCCGGGTGCGGGGGGCGGCCCTAAATCGCCACCTCTATCTCACCCAGTCTTTTTGTCAGCTTCTGGTTCTCCGAATAGTCCACGGGCACCGCGATCAGCGCCGGGCCGTTCTGGGCGAAGGCTTCTTCCAGCGCGGAGGCAATCTGGCCCGGCCCGTCGATCACCTTGCTCCACATTCCGACGGATTTCGCCAGCAAATCGAAATCCGGGTTGTTAAAGGCGAGATCGGAATGGCGGCCTTCGAAATGGTTCTGTTGCTTCCATTTGATCAGGCCGTATTCACCGTCCACCCAGACCATGATGACCATCCTGCTGCCGATCCGCACCGCGGTTTCGAGGTCCTGCACGTTCATCAGGAAGCCCGCATCGCGGCAGATCGCCAGCACGCGGGAATCGGGCATCGCAAATTGGGCGCCGATCGCACCCGGCAGGGCAAAGCCCATCGAACAGAACCCGTTGGAGATCAGGCAGGTATTGGTCTCTTCGCATTGATAGTAGCGGGCGATCCACATCTTGTGAGCGCCCAAGTCCGACAACACGATTTCCTCTGGCGCCAGAAAGCTGCGCACGTCGTTGAGAATACTCTGCGGTTTCATCGGGAAGGAGTCGTCGTCTTTTTCCGCCGCCAGGTCGTCCAAGATGGTCTGGCGCAGTTCGGCCCAGTCGTTGATGTCGTATAGCGGCAGCTTGCCCTCGAAGCGCTCGTTCAGCCCTTCGTTGATCTGCCACAGCGCGTCCGCCAGGTCGGATACCACATCGACCATCACCGGGTAGTCCATATCGATTTCGGCGGGGAGGAAATCGATATGGATGATTTACTTGTCGCATCGGGGATTCCAGAAAACCGGCGCGATCTCCACCAGGTCGTACCCCACCGTGATCACGGTATCGGATTTATCGAACGCCTTGTTCACATGGTCGCGTCCCTGAAGGCCCATGGTGAGCAGGCAATGGGGGTCGGACATGGCGACGGCGCCCTTGCCCATGAATGTGTTGACCACGGGGATTCCGGTTTTGCGGGCGAAGCGGCGGAGCTGTTTGGCGGCGCGTTTCCGCAGCGCACCGTTGCCGGCGAGGATGATGGGATTGGTTGCCTGCGCGATCGCGTCGATGGCCATGCGCACCGCCTTGTGATCCGCGGCGGGGCGTCGGGTCACTGTCGGCTCCATGACGGGTTTGTCGACCTCTTCCTTGGCGACGTCTTCCGGCAGTTCGATCACCGTCACGCCGGGCTTTTCGGTCTCGGCGATCTTGAATGCCTTGCGGACGATTTCCGGCACCGTCTCGCCGCTCCACACGGTCTGCGCCCATTTCGAAATGGGCTCCATCATGCCGATGGCGTCCATATTCTGGTGGCTTTCCTTGTGGAGCCCTGACCGATGATCGCGACGACCGGCGCGCGGTCCATGTTGGCATCGGCAAGCCCCGTTACCAGATTCGTCGCGCCCGGCCCCAGCGTGGACAGGCAGACACCCGCCTTGCCGGTCAGCCGCCCGTAGGCATCCGCCATGAAAGCCGCGGCCTGTTCGTGACGGCAGAGGATGAAATCGATCCTGCTGTCGTTCAGCGACAGCATCAGGTCGGCGTTTTCTTCGCCGGGAACGCCGAAGATTCGTTCGACCCCTTCGGCTTCGAGGCAACGGACAAAAAGATCGGAGGCTTTCATGATGGGTCCTTGGTAATTCTGTTGCGGGTTAACGCGCGTTCAGACGGGGTCGGCGTCGGGCGGGGATTCCAGCGTGTCCGTGCGCAGCACGATCATTTTGTCTACCGTCATATCGCGGAGCGTATGCGGGATGCCGCCGGTGCCGAGGCCCGATTGGCGCAGTCCGGCAAACGGCATCCAGTCCGTCCGGAAGGCGGTATGGTCGTTGACCATCACGCCGGAGGCATCAAGGCCGTTGCTGATGGCCATGGCGCGTTCGATGTCGCGGGTGAACACGGCGGCCTGAAACGCGGTCGGCAGGGAATTTGCCCGGTCCAGCGCATCCTCCAGCTTGAACCACGGATCGACGCAGACGACGGGGCCGAAGACCTCTTCGGTCATCAGCCGGCAATCCAGCGGCGCATTGAAAATCACGGTCGGCGCATAGAGCGTGTCGGTCAGTTTTTCGCCCCCCGTCAGCAGCTGCCCGCCGCCATCGACCGCCTCAACCTCTATGCCGAAGCGGGGGCCGACATCCTGTTCGCCGACGCCCTGCTGACGGCGGAAGATATCGAAAAGGCGGCGCGCAACGTGCCGAAGCCGCTCAGCGTCAATATGGGGCTCGGCATCCGCTCGCGCCCGACGACGCCGCTTATCCACCCCAAGCGCCTGCAGGAGATGGGGGTGCATTGCGTGAGCTATCCGCGCCTGC
>JAYOMI010000180.1:0-3929 GCA_038120765.1 Rhodospirillaceae bacterium | reverse complement strand
CTATGCCGACGCGGGGAGCATCGTTTCGCTCAGCGCACGGCTTCTTCTGGTTTATGCGGTCGGGGCCGTGGTGGGGCCGGTCGTGTGCGGCTGGATCATCGGTCAGACATCGCCGCAGGCATTGTTCGCCTTTATTGCCGTCATCTTCCTGCTGCTGTCCGCCTTTTGCATCTGGCGTCAGAGCCAGCGTCCCGCCCCGCCGCCCGAAGAACGAAAACCGTTCGTTCCGGTTTCGCGCGCCGGTCCACTTGCGGGCGAACTCGACCCGCGTCAGGCGGACGATCTCGCGCAGTGATCCCGCAGAGATACCTTCCGCCGACCCGACGGCGTCGCCTATAATGTGATCGGAAAAAAGAACTAAGCGCCAATGCGCGCCGATCAAGCGGGAGGATCACGGGAAAGATGCAAACCGTCTGGGACCACGTACGGCTGGCGGCTGCGCGGACGCCGGATCATCCGGCGATCGTCGACGACCGGAGCGACCGGCAGCTTTCCTTCGCCGAACTGATCGGTGAAGCCGAGATCATGGCCGCGGGATTTGAAGGTGCCGGTATCGCGTACGGCCATCGCGTCGCCACGATGCTGCCGAATGTTTATGAACATGCGATAGCGATCCTCGCCCTGCAGCGGCTGGGAGCAGTCGTGTGCATGATCAATCCGCGCCTCAAGCCGGATGAAGCGGCGGCGCTGATCGGGGAAGGCGAGATTACCGGTCTGGTCTGCCCGGCGGACGAGACAATCGTCTCCGCGGCGCGGGCTGCGTTGCCATCGGGTGCGCCGGTTTTTACCTTCGGCGGCACGGTCGGCGATACAACAGACCTTGCCAGGTGTCGCGGTGCGGCGGACAGGCTCGCGCCCTGGCTGACACCGGGCGCCGACGAGCTTGCCTTTGTGATGTATACCTCCGGCACGACCGGGCTGCCCAAGGGCGTGATGATTTCCCATGGGGCGACCGACGCGCGGGTGCTGTTCGTACCTGTCCAGTGCGGGTTGCGCCACGGCACCCACAATCGCGCGCTGGGACTGATGCCCCTGTTCCATGCCGTCGGATTCCATGCCTGTTTCGTGACGACCCTGTCGATGAACGGTACCTACTATGTCCATTCCGCGTTCGACCCGGCAGCCGCGCGCGCCGCGATCCGCGATAACGGGATCACCTATCTGTTCGGCGCACCGGCCCATTTCCATGCGCTGCTCGCCCTGCCAGCGTTCGATCCGGCCGATGTCGGGACGGTAGAGACGCTTGCCTATGCCGGCGCGGCGATGCCGGGTCCGCTTCTGGAGCGCGTGGATGCCGCTTTTTCGTCGGCCCGCATGACCAACATCTACGGCACGACGGAGACCATGAATGCGCTGTACCTGGCTGATCCGGTAGGGTGGCCGACGCGCTACCGGCCCGGGTTCTACTCTAACGTGCGCGTCGGGCGCATCGGCGGCGCGGTGGACGATATCTGCGTCGTCGGCGAGGAGGGCGAGTTGCTGGTCGATGCCTCGGCGGATGCGACGTTTCTCGGATATCTGAACCGGCCGGATGCGACGGCGGAAAAGCTTGTCGATGGCTGGTACCGGACCGGCGACATTGTCGCCCGGCGTCCGGACGGCGATCTCGACCTGCGCGGCCGGGTGGACGATATGGTGGTCTCCGGGGGCGAGAATATCCACCCGGAGGAGGTCGAAAGTGTGTTGTTGCAGCATGACGCCGTGAAAGACGCCGCCATTATCGGCATGCCCGACGACCGATGGACGGAACGTGTCGTTGCCTGTGTGGTTGCCGCCGGAATCGATGCGGACACGCTGGATGCGTGGTGCCGGGAGTCGAGCCTCGCGAATTACAAGCGCCCGCGAGCCTATGTGTTTCTCGATGTGCTGCCGCGCAATGCCGCAAACAAGGTGCTTCGCCGCGACCTCAAGGAATTGGCCGCAGCGGCGCTGGACACCTGATCCGGCTCAAGAGCGACAGAAAAAAGGCGAAAAGCGCCTAGGCCGCATCCTTGCCGAAAATGTCGGTCAGCCGGGCGCCTTCGTAAAACGTCTTTTCGAAGGCCGGTCGTTTCGCATAGCGCTCGTACCATGCCTTGAGGGCCGGGCGGTCGAAGATCATGTCGCCAAGACCGAGATCGATCATCCGATCGACGGTCGGCATGTAGGCGGGATCGACGATGGTGAGCATGTCGCCCATGATCCAGTCCTTGCCATGGGATTCGAGCGCATCCGAGACGCGCTGGGCGGCGCTGTCCAGCCGGTCGATCGATTCCGCGGTTTCCTCGGCGCTGAAACCGGTCTTGTTCATGCGCTTGTAGAAATGTTTCCGGACCGGATGTGCCTCTGCCATCGCCTGATAGGCGTCATCCTCCATGTTCTCGTAGCGCTTGGCGAGATGCTTGTTGAACGACGGAACCCGGATTGCCGGGGTCGGGACTTCTTCGAGGTATCGCAGCCATTTGCGCATATGGGCCCGTTTCACCGGGTTATCGGGCGACATCGCGTGATCCGGGTAGACCTCTTCCAGGTATTCGAGGATTACCGAGGAATCGATGATCACGTCGTCGCCGTCGGTCAGCGTCGGCACCACCCCGTTGGGGTTCAGCTTCAGGTACCAGTCGCTCAGATGTTCGCGGTTCTTGTGATCGACATGGCGTTCCTCGAACGGAATTCCTTTTTCCCACAGGGCAAGGCGCACCTTCTGGCTGCAGGTCGATTGCGGAAAGCAGTAAAGCGTGATGTCGGCCATCGGATGTCTCCCTTTTGTGCCGTGTTTCTTGCGCCAACGGGCAGGGGAGTCAATGCGGGACGACGGCACTGAATATCCCCTCGCCCCACCGGGGAGATGGTTAGGGAGAGGGGGAGACAAGCTTATTTCACCCTCTCCCTAGCCCTCCCCCTCAAGGGGGAGGGGACTCATTCTTGTCTGCTACCCCGCCAGAAACGCCTTGAACCGCCGGGCTACTTCCGGCGGCTTCACCGTCGGCCGGCCGAGTTCCTTCAGCGAGCCCGGCCGGATGCGCATATGGATCAGGTGCGGGCCGTCTGCCGACAGCGCCGCCGAATAGGCCTTTTCGAACCCGTCGAGGCTGTCGCATTTCGCCGCTGTCGCGTAGCCGGACGAAATGGCGATCTCGGCGAATTCGACCGAGGCGGAGACGGTGGACTGGCCGCCCGTGGAATCGTGGACGCCGTTGTCGAGGACAATGTGGATCAGGTTATCCGGCTGATAGGCGCCGACGGTCGCCAGCGCGCCCATTTTCATCAGCACGGCGCCGTCGCCGTCCAGCGCGACGACCTTGCGGTCCGAATTCAGCGCCACGCCGAGCGCCATGCCGCTGGCGCAGCCCATGGAGCCGACCTGGTAGAGATGCTGGTCGCGGTCGTCGAGGGTGAACAGCTCGCGTCCGGACTTGCCCGTGGACGCGATTACCGCCGCGGTGTCCGGCACCAGCGCCAGGTGGCGTTCCAGCGTCCGGTAGCGCGTCGGACGCTCGCCGCCTTCCGTGTAATCCGTCAGCGTGCCGCGCGGCGGCAATGCGCGGGCGGCTTCGTCCAGTTTCTCCGGTGCGACGGAGCCTTTCGGCATGACGAAGGCAAAGGGTAGGTCGGTTTCGTCCATTTTCGCCTGCGCCGCTGCCAGCGCGTCCGCTATCTCGTCTTCCGATTGGGGGAATACGCTGTGCGGAATATGCATGGTGTCCAGCAAATCCGCGGTGATCGGGCCCATCAGTTCGTGTTGCGGTTCGTCCGTGATGCCGGGCTGGCCACGCCAGGTGACGATCATCATGGTGGGGATCCTGAACGGGTGGTTCAGCGACGTCAGCGGATTGACCGTGTTGCCGAGACCGGAATTCTGACACATGACCACGGTTTTGCGTCCCGCCAGCCAGGCGCCCGATGCGATGGCTACCGCTTCGCCCTCGCTCGCCGCGCCGACATAGTCC
>JAYOMI010000179.1:0-4017 GCA_038120765.1 Rhodospirillaceae bacterium | reverse complement strand
CTATATCCTCGCGAAATCGACGGACTGGGACGACTATATCGCGGTGCCGGTATTCCCGTCCCGCATGTTCCGGCATTCGGGCATCTATATCCGCAAGGATGCCGGTATCCAAAGCCCCCAAGACCTGCGGGGGCGGGAGGTCGGAATCCCCGTCTATGCGCAGACGGCGGCGTTGTGGATCCGGGGGTTTCTGCAGGACGATTATGGCGTTGCGCCGGCAGATATCCATTGGCGGACGGGCGGACTGGAAGAGGGCGGGCGCAGGCCGAGATTCGCCCCCAGCCTGCCGCCCGATATCCGGGTCTCACAGATCGGCGATCACGATACCCTGTCGGCAATGCTCGGCCGGGGAGAAATCGCGGCGCTTGTCTCCGCGCGGGAGCCATCCTGTTTCGGACCGCACAATCCGGATCTTGTGCGGCTCTTTCCGGACTTCAGGACGGCCGAACGGGAGTGGTACGCCCGAACAAAGATGTTTCCGATCATGCATGTCCTGGCAATTCGCCGAACACTCGCGGAACGTGAACCGTGGCTGGCAACCAGCGTTCTGAAAGCTTTTATTCAGGCGAAAGATCGATGCCTTGCCGAGATGTCCGATGTGACGGCGCTGGCGGTATCGATGCCGTGGATTGCCGCAGAGCTGGAGGAGACGCGGAGCCTCATGGGCGATGACATCTGGCCGTATGGTTTCCGGGAGAATTTCAAGGAACTCGACACCATGTGTCGCTGGTCCGTCGCGCAGGGCATTGCCGCACGCAAGATGGAGCCGGCGGAACTGTTTCATCCCGCGACACTTGATCGGGCGAGGATCTGAAGAGCATGAGCAAGGATCTGATGCTGGTCGGGAGCATTCCCTATGACACGCCTGAACAGGTCTTCGAGACGTTCGGCGCCAGGCTTGGAGAATACCTTGCAGCCGTTCCGGATGGCGAGGTCGGCCCCCGGCGGCACTGGATCAGCAAGGTTCACTATCAGGTGATGGCGGGTCATCCGGAATTCGAAGTTCTGAGACGCCCCGAATATGAGAACGGCGCAGAGAGGCTTCACCCGCGCGGACCCGGCGATAGCTGGCTGTTTCGTGTAAAAGACGGCGTCGATCGGGTCCGCTTCGGCGATCCGGGCTGGCGGCTTGGCTATGCGCGCGACGCGCTGAACTCCTACTTCGTCTTCCGGGCCCTCCGCGAGAAAGGCGTTCTTGCGCCCGGTCTCCGTTTTCAGGTGTCGATTCCCTCGGTGAACAGCGTCATCGCGCCGCGCGTGTTTCCCGCGCCGGGCGACCTGGACAAGATCAAGCCTGGCTACCAGGAAGCGGTCCATGCGGAACTGCGCACCATTATCGACAATATTCCGGCGGAAGATCTAGCGATCCAGTGGGACTGCGCGACGGAAATGATGGATGGCTATGGCGCGCTGGACGGTTTCGATCCGGCCACCGCCATCGAGCGGAATGTCGCACAGTTCGAGGCTATGTGTCCGGATATTCCGGAAATTGCGGGGCTCGGTTTTCATCTTTGCTTCGGCACGCTCGGCGGCTGGCCGCGTTTTGCGCCGGATGATCTGACCGGTGCCGTCAAAATGGCGAATGCTTTCATTGAACGTGCCGGCCGCCGGGTGGACTGGGTCCATATTCCAGTCCTTGACCGGAGCGACGATGCTTTCTTCGCGCCGCTCGCCGACCTCCGGCCCTCGGGCGCTAAAATCTACCTTGGCATGATTCATAATATGGACGGCTTTGCAGAACTACTTGCAACGGCGCGCAAATACCTGCCCGAATTCGGTATCGGCGCATTCTGCGGCTTTGGGCGGGAAGCCCCGGATACCCTGCCGGCCATTCTTGACGATCATCTGAAAGCGCTGGAGATCGCCGGTTTCTGAATCTCCCGATCACGGCTGCGCCCCCGTTTGCCAACTGCAGACAATCTATTAGTATCGGCGGGGCGGCCCGTCGAATGGCCAAAATCAAGAGGTAACGGACAGTTCTATGGCGATGGATCAGAGAGAATACCGTAATGCGGTGGGATGTTTTGCAACGGGCGTGACGATCGTCACGACGCTTGATCACGATGGGGAGAAGATAGGCATCACCGCCAATTCCTTCTCGTCGCTCTCGCTGGACCCGCCTCTGGTTCTGTTCTGCGTGGATGCCAAGATCAACAGTTTCGAAGCTTTCGAATCCTGCCGTCATTTCAACATCAACGTACTCGGCGAAGACCAGATGCCCATGTCGAATAACTTCGCCCGCTCGAGCGACGACAAGTGGGACGGCATCGAACACGGCTATGGCGAAAACGGCTGCCCTGTGTTCGAGGAGTCCATCGCTGTGCTGGAATGCGACAAGTATGCGATATACGAGGGCGGGGACCATCTGATCATGGTCGGCGAGGTCAAGAAAATGACCTACGAACAGGGCGAGAGCCGCCCTCTGCTGTATTTCAAAGGCGGCTACGCCAACCTGCCCTGATTGTTCAGGAAGACCCGTAATTCGGCCCCAGGATGCGCGTCGGAAACCCGCCATCGGCCAAACCGTCGGCGATACGTTGCCCGTCGCCGGCGCTTCGGACCTCGACCTGAACTTCGATCTGTGCGAGCCGGACAGGCACATCGCGGTACCAGCGTTCGTGTTCGACCTCGACAATGTTTCCGCCGAGTTCCGCGATCAACCCCGCGACGTTGGCAAGATTGCCCGGCAGATCGCTGATCTGGACGCCGAGCCGCACCAGGCGCCCCGACCGCACAAGTCCGCGCATCAGAACGGACGACAGCAGCCGGCTGTCGATGTTGCCGCCTGATATCACCAATGCGGTGCGTTTTTCCGCGAATGCATCCGGGTTTGCCAGTACGGCGGCAAGCGGCACGGCGCCCGCGCCTTCGACGACCTGTTTTTCAATCTCCGACATCATGTGAATGGCGGATTCGATGTCATCTTCGCGGACGATATCGATCCGGGCAACAAGTTCCCGGACGACTTTCAGCGTGCGTTCGCCGGGCGTTTTGACGGAGATCCCGTCGGCGATGGAGTAACCGCCGATACGCCCGTCTCCCTCGCCGGATAGCGCATTACGCATGGACGGATACATTTCCGTCTCGACACCGACGATTTCGATCGCGGGATTGACGTCCTTTGCAGCGATGGCGCAGCCTGCGATAAGCCCGCCGCCGCCGACCGGCACGACGAGCGTCTCGATATCCGGCCGGTCTTCCAGAATTTCCAGTGCCGCTGTGCCCTGGCCCGCAATGATCCGGTCGTCGTCGAAGGGGTGGATCAGGATCGCACCCGTCCGGGAGGAGATTTCCCTCGCGTGCTCCGCGGCATCCGTAACACCCTGTCCGAACAAGACAATCCTTGCCCCTAGCTTTTCCGTCCCGGTGATTTTCACCAGCGGCGTCGACAGCGGCATGACGATGGTCGCATCGATCCCGAGGCGCGATGCATGCCAGGCGACCGCCTGCGCATGATTGCCGGCCGATGCCGCGACGACCCCCGCGGAACGTTCCTGTTCGGTCAGTGACAGCATCTTGTTCAGCGCGCCGCGGTCTTTGAAGGAGGCCGTGTATTGCAGGTTTTCGAGCTTGAGCCAGATTTCTGTTCCGCAGATATCGGACAGTGTGCGGGAATGAAAGAACGGCGTACGTTCGATGCCGTTCGCGATCGCATGGGCGGCTGCGCGGACGTCTGCTGCCGTGACTGTCATCTGGCTGGGACTGTGCTGGCGATGATCATAGACCCTTTGATCCCGTATGCGCGGGGTTGAGGTAGTTTAATATACTGCCGAGCGCGCCGTTTCTGTCTCTTCATCCTCGCGCCACAGCTTCCGGATTGCTAGTGTCGCGGGAACAAACCCGGAGTGTTTTGATGATGACGACCGCTATCGTAACAATTCTCTGCCCGGACAAGACGGGACTCGTCTTGGGGATCACCGCGCGGCTCTGGGAGATGGGGGCGAATCTGACCGATACCAGTTTCTCCGTCCTGGGCGGCGGTGCGGATTTTTCGGCGGTGTGCGAGTTGCCGGAGGG
>JAYOMI010000178.1:0-4085 GCA_038120765.1 Rhodospirillaceae bacterium | reverse complement strand
TAATTGACGTCGCAACCCTCGATGCCGATGCGGCCGTCCGCCAGCGCACGCACACGGTCGTAATCGCCTGTGCAGACGGTTAACGGAAGGCGTTTCACCCGGGTTTTACTCTTTCGGTTTTGCCGCGGCCGTGAAATAGGTGCCCCGCCCGCTGGCGATCAGCTTTTCGTCGCCGTCATAGACATAGGCTTCGGCGACCGAGTTGGTCCCGCCCAGCCTGACGATTTTCGCCACGCATTTCAGATCACCCGGCATCGCTGCCCGATGATAATCTACCCGCATATCCACTGTCGGGACCGGCATGCCCACCTTCGCGGCAATCATGAAATCGGCCACCGTGTCCACCAGAGCGCCGAGAATACCGCCATGGGTATATTTTGCCTTCGGATTCGACACCATTTCTTCGCGCCATTTCAGGGAAACAACCAATTCGTCGTCTGTAAGGGACTGAATTTCCAGTCCCATCCAGGCGTTGAACGGATTTGCGCTCAGACGTTCTTGCAGTGCTTCAGCGGTGACGACATTGGCTGGCATATTGGATCCTCTGTTGAATTGACGAATTGGCGACATCCATAGCGGATTTGTTCCCGCCCGTCGCCCCCTGCGCGGGGACGAGTGGTTTTACTGGAAATTAACTAAGCCCGGTCATGATGCCGGGGAACCTGAAACCAGAGGCAACGTATGTTCGTTATAATAGGCATCGTGACGGTGTTCGCCTGCGTTCTCGGCGGTTATGTGGCGATGGGCGGCAAACTCGCCGTTCTCTGGCAGCCCTTCGAAGTCGTGATCATCGTCGGCGCCGCGATCGGCGCCGTCATTATCGGCAATCCGAAAAGCGTTATCGGCAAGCTTGGCAAGGGTATAGGCAAGGCTGCGAAGGGCCCTGCGTACAAGAAAGAGGACTATATCGAGCTGCTCAGCGTTCAGTACCAGATTTTCAAGATGGCACGCTCCAAAGGCATGCTGACGCTGGAAGCCCACATCGAAAACCCCGATGAAAGCGACCTCTTCAACCAGTTTCCGTCTTTTCACAACAACCATCACGCCGTCGAATTCGTCTGCGACTATCTCCGCATGATGAGCCTCGGCAGCGAAACGGCGCACGAGATGGAAGTGTTGATGGATGAAGAAATCGAAACGCATCATCATGAAAACCACCGCGTAGCCGCAGCCATCCAGTCGATGGCGGACGCCCTGCCCGCGCTCGGCATCGTTGCCGCCGTGCTCGGCGTTATCAAAACCATGGGCTCGATCAGCGAGCCGCCGGAAGTTCTCGGAAAGCTTATCGGTGGCGCGCTCGTCGGCACGTTTCTCGGCGTGTTTGTCGCCTATGGCATGGTGGGGCCCATTGCCCAGGTTCTCGGCACCGTCCATGAAGCGGAAACAAAATATTATCAGTGCATGAAAGCGGGCCTGCTCGCATACCTGAATGGATACGCGCCGGCGGTATGTGTCGAGTTCGCACGCAAGGCCCTGGAATCCGACGTTCGCCCGACGTTCTACGAGGTAGAAGAAGCAACCTCTGCGCTACCGGCCGTCGGATAGGCTTTCGGGGGAAACGACGCCGTTATGGCAGCAGGAAACGAACTCGCGCCGATCATTATCAAAAAGGTCGTCAAAGGCGGCCATGGCCACCATGGCGGTGCGTGGAAAGTTGCGTATGCCGACTTCGTGACGGCAATGATGGCATTCTTCCTGCTGATGTGGCTGCTGAACGCCACCACCGAGGACCAGAAGCAGGGAATATACGAATACTTTTCCCCCTCCACCGTCTCGAACACCACCGGCGGCGCGGGCGGGCTTCTGGGCGGCGCGGCGGTATCGTCGCCCGGCGCCATGACATCGCGCACCGCCGTTCCAAGTGTCTCCCTCGAACTTCGGCCCACCAGCGGCGCGCAGGACGGTGAAGCTGAGGTAGAAGGCGGCGGCGCCGTTGAGGACGAAGATCCCGACAAGACCGCCAATATCTCCGAAGAGGAACTGAAGGAAGAAATCGCGCGGCGAGAGGAAGAAAACTTCCAGAAGGCAGAAGCCGAGATCAAACAGGCGATTGAGGATACGCCCGAACTGAAAGACCTTCAGAAACACCTGATTATCGACCAGACGCCGGAAGGCCTCCGCATCCAGATTGTGGATCAGGAGGGTAAACCGATGTTCGCGAGCGGCAGTTCCCGCATGCCGGAGACCACCCGCAAGCTTCTGGCCAAAATTACCCAGGTCGTCCAGAAGCTGCCGAATAAGATTTCCCTGTCGGGCCATACAGACGCGACGCCGTTTCGCGGGAGCCGAAGCGGCTACGGCAATTGGGAACTCTCTGCCAATCGCGCCCTGGCAAGCCGGCGCGTGATGGTGGAAAGCGGCCTGAAAATCGAAAAGATTTCCCACGTCACGGGCAAGGAAAATAAAGCACCGGCAGGCAAAGACTCACCGGAAGCCAGGGCACCTGCCCCCGTCGGTTTGGCCCCCGACCCCTCCTTGCGGCGCGACTGGAGCGGTCCGCGCCTCAGATAGGCTCGACTGACGTCGACGTGAGCCCCCTTCAAGGGGATTCGTGATACAGGGATTCGGGCTCTGGTATCGGGATATTTACCAATATTTTCGGAAAACTTTTCCCGTATCGCATAAAGCTATATATTTGCGCCGTATGAATATTTTCTGGCGTTTGACCAATCGATGGACCAGCAACTTATCCGCCCCGACCGGTTTTTCTTCGGCACGCGATCATTGCCCTGCCCCTACATCGAAGGGCAGATAGAAAGAAAGGTCGTCACCGACCTGACCGGCAGCAATGCAGAAGAACTCTACGAACGCCTTTCGCGTGCCGGGTTCAGACGCAGCCATAACCTCGCCTACCGGCCGGCCTGTCCCACCTGCAGTGCCTGTATACCCGTCCGTATCGCGGCTACCGATTTTGATATGACAAAATCATTCCGCCGGGTTCTGAGCGCAAATTCAGACCTGACCGCGGACGACACGGATGCGATCGCGACTGTGGAGCAGTACCGGCTGTTCTCCGCCTATCAACGGTCGCGGCATGAAGGCGGTGACATGTCCGGCATGGCCTTCAACGACTACAGGGCCATGGTCGAAGATACGCCGGTCACATCCCGAACGGTCGAGTTCCGCGACCAAGACGGGACCCTCGTCGCCGTGATGCTGATGGACCGGATGGAAGACTCGCTTTCCGCGGTCTACAGCTTTTTCGATGGAAGATTGGCAAAGCGCAGCCTCGGCACGTTTATGATTCTCTGGATGGTGGAATACGCACTCGCCCTTGGGTTGCCCTATGTCTATCTGGGATATTGGATCGAGGGATCGGACAAGATGGCATACAAGGCCCGTTTTCAGCCGCTTGAAGTTCTCGGTGACGATGGCTGGACAGTCCGTCAGCCCTGAATTCCGCCATGCGCCCCGCGCATCGCACGTTGCGCCCAAAGCATAACAAACTTAATATGATCCCATGGATCAGATTGATCCTTCGGGGTGGAAACGTGAAAAATCCAACTTAGGGAGAGAGACACAAATGACAAAATCAATCGGCAAGAAGGTTGCCAAAGCCAATACGACAAAGGCCGCCACAACAAAAACGCCGGATCGCCGGTCCTTTATCAAGGGTGCTGCGCTAGCGGGCGCGGGCGCGACTGTCGCCGCAGCGTCCAGCTTTCCGGCCCCGGCTGTCGCCCAGCAGCGCATTGAAATGACCATGGTCACCACCTGGCCGCGCGATTTTCCGGGTCTCGGAACCGGCGCCCAGCGGGCAGCCAAACGGATTGAAGATCTCTCGGACGGGCGCATCAAGGTGCAGTATTTCGCAGCCGGCGAACGTGTCGGTGCGTTCGATTCCTTCGACGCCGTTGCATCCGGCAATGCCCAGGCCTATCACGCCGCCGACTACTACTGGAAAGGCAAGCATCCGGGCTGGGCGTATTTCACCGCGGTTCCGTTCGGTTTCACCTATACCGAAATGAATGCCTGGATCCGCTTTGGCGGCGGCCAGCAGCTCTGGGACGAACTTGCCGCAGACTACGGCCTGAAATGCCTGATGTGCGGCAATACTGGCGTCCAGATGGGCGGCTGGTTCCGCA
>JAYOMI010000177.1:3543-4155 GCA_038120765.1 Rhodospirillaceae bacterium | reverse complement strand
CGCAGCACCGAGGGATTTTACGTCTTCGACGGCGAGATGAAAGGCGGCCTAATAGGCATCGTCGCCGAAGAATTTCAGATACGCGCCCGTCGGGACGCCGAAGCGCAGGCCTGCCAGGTCAGGCGCGCCGTGGCGTCTCGCGTCCGCGGGCGCCCGCCGCGAATAGCCGTCCTCCGGATCGAACCCGGCCACGACATCGCGCACCGCGGCGCCGTCCTCCGTCGTCAGCGCAAAGACAGACACGCAGTCCAGCGTCCGGCAGGCGGGGACGACGCCGCGCGTACTGAAGAGACCCTTGGTCGGTTTCACCCCGACGATATTGTTGAACCCGGCGGGCACCCGCCCGGACCCCGCTGTATCCGTCCCCAGCGAAAAGCTCACCAGGCCCGCGCTCACGGCAACTGCCGAACCGGAGCTCGATCCGCCCGGCACACAGGACGCATCGACGGCATTGCGCGGCACGCCATAGGGAGAGCGGACGCCGACCAGGCCGGTGGCGAACTGGTCGAGATTGGTTTTGCCGATCAGGGGCCGACAAAAGAGCTTTTCGCCAATCCGGGTCATCCCTATCCGGAACGTCTGATCCGCGCGACCCCGCGCCCCGATTCCACG
>JAYOMI010000177.1:0-3533 GCA_038120765.1 Rhodospirillaceae bacterium | reverse complement strand
CTGAGGGACCTGTTGACGGATCGGGCCGATTCCGCCTCGTCCGAAATCCCGGCCCCGACGACACAGGCTTCTTCAGAAGTTCTTCTGGATGTGAAGAACCTCGTAAAAACCTATCCCGTCGGGTCTGCATCGCCGCTTTCCTTCATGGACAGCGTCCGGCGCAAGGTGGCGAGAACGCCTGCAGAGACATTCCGCGCCGTCGGCGGCATCAGTTTCAGCGTCGCCGCCGGAGAGAGTATCGGCCTGGTCGGGGAGTCCGGTTGCGGCAAGTCGGCCACATCCAGCATGTTCTCCCGGCTGATCGACAAGACCGAGGGCGAAATCGTCTTTGACGGCGTCGACATTGGCGCCGTACCGGCAAAGGACTTCGCGCGGCACGAACTGCGCTCCGCGATCCAGATGGTCTTCCAGGACCCGACGGAAAGCCTGAACCCGCGCTTTACCGCCTTCCAGAGCATTACCGATCCGATGCGCCGTCTTGGCGGCGTCACGTCGACCGACGAGGCCTGGAGCCGGGCCGAACGCGTCGCCAAACAGGTCGGGTTGCCTGCCCATCTGCTGACCCGATTTCCCCATCAGCTCTCCGGTGGCCAGAAGGCCCGTGTCGGGATCGCGCGCGCGGTCGCCCTGAATCCGAAACTGCTGATTCTGGACGAGCCGACATCGGCGCTCGACGTATCGGTTCAGGCTGTAGTACTCAATCTGCTGGCGGATCTCCGTCAGGAAATGGCGATCAGTTATATTTTTGTGAGCCACGACCTGAACGTCGTCCGCCTATTATGCGATCGGGTGATCGTGATGAATGCCGGCGAGATCGTCGAACAGGGGGCGGCGGATAAAATTCTCTCGGATCCGCAGAAGGATTACACGAAGTCCCTCGTCGCGGCGATTCCGCATTTTTCGTCATAGGCCGGCGAAGTCTGGAATCACATACCCACCAGAATTTTCGGACCATAATATCAGGAGAAATATGCCGATGGATCTCGGACTTGCAGGCAAAAACGTGATCGTCACCGCGGGTAGCGGCGGCCTTGGTTACTACATCGCAAGAGCCTATGCCGCCGAGGGCGCTTCGGTCACGGTGTCGGCCCGGAATCCCGAACGGCTGGAGCAGGCGGTCGGCAAAATCCGCGCCGAGACGGGCGGCACCGTCAAAGGCGTTGTCGCCGACATGACCGATGCGGACGCGATCGCCGAGATGATCGATCAGGTTGCGGACCAGCAGGGTGGGATCGACGTCCTTGTCGCGAACTCCGGCGGGGCCAGGACCGCGCCGTTTGTCGACATGACCGACGATCTGTGGCGCGAGGCGGCCGAAACCAAGATTATCCCCCAGATTCGTGCGGCAAGGCTGGCGTTCCGGAAAATGGTCGCGCGCGGCGGCGGCGGGCGCATTATCTTCATGGCCGGCACCCATGGCCGACAGCCTCATGCACATGCGATCACGGCGGGCTATTGCAATGCGGCGCTGCAGAACGTGAACAAGGCACTTTCGGAAGATGGCGGGCCGCATAATATCCTGTGCAACGTCATCAATCCCGGCCCTTTCGCAACCGACCGCATGGTGTATCTGGCAGAGGAGAAAGCGAAAGACGACAATATCCCGATGGAACAGGCGGTTGCCGAACTCACCGCGGAGACGGTTTTGAAGCGATACGGCAAGCCCGAAGAGCTTGCCTCGGTTGCGGTATTTCTCGGATCGGCGCAGGCCAGTTATGTTACCGGGTCGACGGTCGATGTCGACGGTGGTCAGGTCAAAACGATTTAGGAAATTACCGATGCCCTATGCCCCCAGTGACGGCGCGAAACTTTACTATGAAGAGACCGGAACAGGCATTCCCATCATTTTTGTGCATGAGTTTGCCGGCGACTATCGCAGCTGGGAGCCTCAGGTTCGATGGTTTTCGAGACGTTATCGCTGCGTCACGTTTAATGCGCGCGGCTATCCGCCGTCGGATGTGCCTTCGGACCAGAGCCTTTATTCCCAGTATATCGCGACGGACGATATCGCGGCCGTCATGGATGCCTGCGGGATCGACAAAGCGCATGTGGTCGGAATCTCGATGGGCGGGTTCGCCGCTCTCCATTTCGGCATCCGGCACCCGGACCGCGGCTTGTCGCTGACGGTTGCCGCCTGCGGATATGGCGCGGCTTACGAGGACCGGGATCAGTACGCCGAAGACTCAGAGACCCTGGCGCGCGAGTACGAGAAGGTCGGTTCCGTGAAAATGGCGGAGATGTATGCCGACGGCGCTTTTCGCCAGCAGTTCAAGGCAAAAGACATGCGCGGCTGGGAAGAATTCCGGACGCAGCTCGGCGAACACAGCGCCGAGGGGGCGGCACTGACCATGCGCGGCGTGCAGAAGATCCGCCCGTCGCTTTACGACCTCGAAGACGATCTGAAGCGAATGAAAACGCCGACTCTGATCGTCAGCGGCGACGAAGACGACTGGTGTCTGGAGCCCGGCCTCTATCTGAAACGCGCGATCCCAGCCTCCGGTCTGTATGTGGTCCCGAAAACCGGCCACACGATCAATCTGGAGGAACCCGCCTTGTTCAACCAGGCGCTCGGGTCGTTCTTCGACAGCGTCGAGGCCGGTTTCTGGACCGAGAAGACGGAGTACAGCGAGGCATCGGCGCTGCTTTCCGGCTTTCAGGGTTCCGGTCAGGAGTAAATGCCGAATGCCTGATGGAAGACGCGCATCGGATTTTGTCGACGAAAAGCGCTTGTGGGATCGCCAGATGTATCTCGCCACCTTCGGGGAGACGCCCAGGGGCGGCGTGAACCGGCAGGCGCTGTCCGCCGAAGAGATCGAGGCGCGGAAGGTCCTGATGGACTGGTCAAAGGAGATAGGCCTCACCGCATTTATCGACGATATCGGGAACCTGTTTTTCCGGCGCGAAGGAACCGATCCCGCGCTTGCGCCCGTCATGACGGGCTCGCATATCGACAGCCAGCCGACAGGCGGCAAGTTCGATGGCAGTTACGGCGTCGTCGCCGCGTTCGAGGCGATCCAGGCGATTATCGATGCGGGTATCGAACTGAAAAGGCCGGTGGAAGTGGCCGTCTGGCTGAACGAGGAAGGCTCCCGCTTCGCGCCCGGCATGATGGGGTCGGAGGCCTATGCCGGGGTGCGAAATCTGGCAGACATGCTGCCTGTGACCGACCGGGAAGGAATCAGTGTGCAGGACGCGCTGTCCGCCGCGCTGGCCGCGACGCCCGATGCCGTTCGCAGGGAATTCGGCTCTCCGGTATATGCGTTCCTCGAAGCCCATATCGAGCAGGGTCCCGTGCTGGAGGCCGAGGAAAAAGTGATCGGCGTTGTTACCGGGATTCAGGGCGTGCGCCGTATGCGGGTGCGTGTCACCGGCGAAGAAGCCCATGCCGGCACCACGCCAACCGCAGAGCGCCGGGACGCGATACAGGCGGCGTCGAAAATCGTCACAGAGCTCTATGATCGGATCAACGAAGATCCCCAGACCAAATTCACGATCGGGATGATGAATATCACCCCAAACGTGCCGTCCGTGAT
>JAYOMI010000176.1:598-4289 GCA_038120765.1 Rhodospirillaceae bacterium | reverse complement strand
CTGACCCTCCCCCACTGAATTGGTCCACCGCTTATGATAGGCAACGGAGGATCAAGGATGGCAACGAAACGACATAAACCGGAAGAGATTGTCTCGAAGCTGCGGCAGGTTGATGTGCTTGTCGGGCAAGGTCAGACACGGATTGACGCGATACGCCAGGTTCAGATTACGGAACAGACGTATTATCGCTGGCGCAAGCAGTATGGTGGCATGGGGACGGATCAACTCAAGGAGTTGAAGCGTCTGCAGAAGGAAAACGAGCGTCTTCGCAGGGCTGTTTCCGATCTCACACTGGACAAGCTCATACTGACGGAAGCCGCGAAGGGAAACTTCTGAGCCCCGCACGTCGCCGGACCTGCATCGACCTGGTTCGGCATAAGTTCAGCATCTCTGAACGCCGGGCCTGTCGTGTATTGAAGCAGCATCGTTCGACGCATCGCTATGTGCCGAAGTGCCGTGATGACGAAGAACGGCTGGTTCAGGACATGATCGAGCTGGCTCGGCAGTATGGTCGTTACGGCTATCGGCGGATCGCCGCCATGCTGAGAGATGCCGGATGGCAGGTGAACGACAAACGGGTCGAACGCCTGTGGCGTCGTGAGGGGCTAAAGGTTCCAATAAAACAGCCCAGGCGAAAGCGGCTGTGGCTGAATGACGGATCGTGCGTCCGTCTCCGGTCACAATACGCCAACCACGTCTGGTCGTATGACTTTGTGCATCATCGAACGGAAGACGGTCGGGCTTATAGAACACTGAACATCATCGACGAGTTCAGCCGGGAGTGTCTTGCGATCAGGGTGAAGCGAAAGCTCAACTCGGTGGATGTGATTGATGCCCTGACGGACCTGTTCATCATCCGTGGCATTCCGGCTTACATCCGCTCGGACAACGGACCTGAGTTCATCGCCAATGCGGTTCGACAGTGGATCAAGGCAGTTGGTGCGGAGACCGCTTACATAGAACCAGGGTCGCCATGGGAGAACGGCTATTGCGAGAGCTTCAATGCCCGGTTCCGCGATGAACTCCTGAACGGGGAGATATTCTACAGCCTGAAGGAGGCCCAGATCGTCATCGAACAATGGCGACGGCACTACAACACGAAGTGGCCACACTCAGCCCTTGGATACAAGCCGCCAGCAACGGAAAGCATCATCCCCATGGAACAAAAACGAATGATGCACTAAAATTCAAACCGGACCAGTCAGCAGGGGCAGGTCAGGAAGGGCTGGTCCCGGTACTTCAGCGGCGCGGGCTGGTCCGCACCGAATATCGCGGGCTGGTCCGCACCGAATATACAGGAAATACCCTGCGCGAGACGCTTCACGAGTTTTGAGGCACCGCCGGGATATCGACAACGTGCAGTTCTTGCCCCCGGAACCCCGTCTATGAGGATTCTGCTAGCCCCGCTCCGGCCCCTGCGCCACGGGGCGCTCGGGATCGGCCGACCAGGCGGACCACGATCCGACGTATAGCGGGGCTTCGATGCCGGCGGCGCACATGCCGGCAAGTTCGAAGGCCGCCGCATTTCCGCTGCCGCAATAGACGCCGACCGGTTGTGCGCCGTCGGCGCCGATCGCGGCATACATTGCATGCAGCTCTTCTGTCGATTTGAAACAGCCGTCGGGGCCGAGCGCATCTTTCGCGCCGGCGCAGATGGCGCCCGGGATATGGCCGGTTGCAGGCTTGTCGGGATCCCCTTCATAGGCGGTCTTGCCGCGCGCATCGAGCAAGGCGCCGTTGCGGGCGATCTCGGCGGCCGCATCGGCGTCGATGACGGGCATGCCGCCCGGGGTCACCGTAAAGCTGCCGCCGCCCGCCGGATGGACCGGCTGGTCCGCGGTGTCGTGCCCCGCGGCGATCCAGGCGGCAAGGCCGCCGTCGAGAAGACGCGCATTTTCGTGCCCGGCCCAGCGGAGCGTCCACCAGGCACGTCCCGCCTGCGCGCCGGAAGCATTGTCGTAAACGACGACGCGGGAATCGGCATTGATCCCCCAGTGGCGCAGGGTTTCCTGCAGGACCGCGGGATCGGGCAGGGGGCGGCGTCCGCCATCCTTCGTGGCCGGGCCCGATATTTCGGCAGCCAGCGAAACGGCAATCGCGCCCGGAATGACGGGACGCTCCAGCGGTGCTGTTTCCAGATCGTCGCTGACATCAAGGAGTATCAGAGCCGGTGCGTCCGCCGTGCCAGCGGCAAGTTCGCCGGCCAGGTCGGCGGCGGTGACAAGAACGCTCGAACGAAGGTCGCTCATGCCACAGTCAGGCCGTCATCGTGCAGCGATACAGAAGCCGCGTTGCGCCGCCTTCGTAATCCTTGACCGCGCGGTGCTGAACGACCCGGTTGTCCCAGACCGCCATCGTGCCTTCGGTCCATTCGAAACGGCAGGACGATTCCGGTCCCTTGATCATGTCGAAAAGAATCCCAAGGATATTCTGGCTGTGCACCCGGCTGACGCCCTTGATGTAGCAGACATAGGATTCGTTCACCGCGATCCATTTGCGGCCGCTTTCGGGATGGGTGCGGACCAGCGGCATCTCGAAGGGAGGCATGCGCAGCCGCGCCTGGGCGGCTTCCTCGGGATCGAGATAGCGGTCGGTGATGTGACCGGTCGCGTCGGGCGACTGGATCACCCGCAGGGAATCCAGATACTGCGCGAAAAGCGGGTCGAGCGATTCATATACATGGGCGGTGTTCGAAAACATCGTGTCGCCGCCGTCTTTCGGGGTCGCCTTGCCGAACAGGGCGGTGAAGGCGGGAGCGTCCTCGCGGAAGCCGCCATCCGCATGCCAGACATGGTTCCGCAGGTGCGAGTCCTTGCCCGCGCTGATCACGGTGGCATCGGGATTTTCCGGCGCGCGGGGCGTGTGGGGGCCTGCATAGTGGAAGAATTCTCCCAGGCAGCCGGCGAATTTTGTGAAGTTTTCGGCCGTTACAGTGCCCGGTTCAAAAACCAGCAGCCCCCGGTTGTGCAACAGATCGCGCATCGCGGTCCGGAACTCTTCCGATACAGACTCGCCGTCGAACCGGTAGCCCGAAACGCGGGAACCGATGGCTGCCTTGATCGGCGTGACGCTGGCGCCCCCGAGGGCGGCGACATTATCGGCGGCTAAAGAGAGCGAGGATGTTGCGGCATTCATTGGGGGAAACCCTAAAAGTTAAGTTATCTAAGCTTTTTAGTCGGATTCAGGTATCTTATCAACGGGGACAGCTATCCGTTCGGGGAATAGGCCTATTCTTCCGCTAACCCCACAAATCCCCGAGTTTCGGGGGTGGGAACGCTTCATAATAGAAGAATATCAGTCTCGGGTTGAGAGATAGGCGCGCCAGCCGCCATGGCCGGTGATATCCTTGCCATCGACGGCGGCGGCCGCCTCGCAGAGGAAGCCTTTTACCGGTTCGCCCGAGGCGAGCTCCAGGGTGCCGAGGCCGAGCGGCGCCGGAATCTGGACGAGAAGTCCGCTGATAGCCGTTTTCGGCAGCGACCAGACCTCCAGCGCGATCGAGGCGCCATCTGCCGGTTCCGCCACGCGCACCATGCCCGGCCGGATCGGGGAGAATTCATCCAGCGAATAGAGCCGGTAATGGGCCGCAGTTCGGTCTTCGCGCACGAATCTGCCGCCGAGTTCGACAAGCTGACAGTTCAGCGGCGGGCCGCGCATATACGCCCCATTGACTGCGACGAGCACCGTATCC
>JAYOMI010000176.1:0-588 GCA_038120765.1 Rhodospirillaceae bacterium | reverse complement strand
CCGCCGCCGGGGTTTGATCTATCGAACCTGCGGGGGATTCCGGCAGGGCCACGCCCGTCGCGCCCATGGTTGTCGCGGCATAACGATGAATGATTCCGCCGAGATCGGCGAGCCAGGCATCGCTGACGGCGGGACCGACCAGCGTCACGCCGAACGGGCGGTTGTTTGCGGCAAACCCCGCCGGCACGGCAATGGCGGCGAGGTCCAGCAGGTTCACGAAATTCGTGTAATAGCCGAGATTGCTGTTGAGCTGGATCGGGTCGGCCTCTACCTCGGCGAGTGTATACATGCTGCCGGCGGTCGGCAGCAGCATCGCGTCGATATCGTGCCAGATCGCCTCCGAACGGCGCGCGAGGTCGGCGAGGCGGTAGGTCGACGCATAGACATCGGCGGCATCGTAGTTGGTGCCGTTCTCGACAATCGCCCGGGTCACGGGGTGAAACGAGTCCGGCGACTTTTCAAGGAAAGCGCGCAGCGCGACATAGCGCTCGGCAACCCAGGGACCGTCATAGAGCAGCGAGGCGGTTTCGGCGAAGGGTGCGAAGTCTATCTCAAATCAAATCGACTTAATTTTGTCAGCAAATGAAA
>JAYOMI010000175.1:1547-4374 GCA_038120765.1 Rhodospirillaceae bacterium | reverse complement strand
GCGAAGCGCTCCGTGTAGCCCGCCTGACGCATCGGGCTGTAGAGCAGCCGTCCAACTGCCGCAACGGTCGCAGGGCTTGACCCGGAAATGGCGCCGAAGACCGTACAGGTGCCGACGGTTGTCAGCGCAAGACTGCCGCGGACACTGCCGATGATCGACATCACCCAGGCGACAATCCGCTTGGAGATACCGCCCTGCCCCATGATTTCACCGGCAAAGATGAAGAACGGGACCGCCATGAGCGCAAATTTATCGACACTGCCGAACATATTGATATGCAGCGCCATCGGCGGGACAGCCTGGTGAACGATGAGCACGATCGACGCCGTGGCCAGCAAGATGATGAATATCGGGAAGCCGAGCACCAGCAAAATAACCGGCACGATGCCCATGTAATATTCCATCGGAATAGTCGCCAATCCCCCAATAATCCATTCCATGGAGTCGCTCCTTAATATGTATCTGTACTTTTGAAGGGATCAGTTCTTCGCGTTGTCAGCGGCCTGGTCATCGACAGCGTAATCCTGGACGAGCAGATCAACTTCCCCCGTCAACTGCCCGGTAACGTGCGACCGGAAACGCACCACGACCGCAATAAACATCAATGTAAAGCCCGCCAGCAGCGCAAAATGCGGTATCACCATCGGGACCTCGGCAACGACGCTTCTCTGGTCATTGTTAAACATCAGCTGCACGACAATCCAGTTATTCGGGATGACATAGATGCATACCAGCAGGAAAGCGGCGACCGCGATAACATTGATGATCTCCTTGAAGGGCGACGGCAACATTACGGAAAAGACGTCCATCTTGAGATGCTGGCCTTCGTATGTGACGAGAATCGCGCCAATGAAGACGGTACATACCATGATATAAATCATGATTTCCTCGGCCCAGATAATGGGCTCCAGGAACACGTATCGACCGATCACGTTACCGAAATTGATGCAGATCCCGATCAGGATCATGCTTCCTATGATGAATCTCGGTACCGTGACGAGCCCGAAATATATCGGTTTCGGAATAGAATTTTTCGATGCGTCTGACATGCCCGCTCCCGTGTCCGCCCAGCCGATGGCCGACGTATTGTCCGGCCGAAGGCCGACCTGTTGTTACCCTGTTCCGCCGCTCCCTGACCGGAGCGTGCCTGAGATCAATTGATTTGTTCCTGATGGAGCAACTCTTTTGCCTCATTTGCATATATAAATTACACATCATTAGAACACTAATCAAACGGGAGATTTCCAATGGGACAAACTGTCCTCGTTACCGGCGCGGCAAGCGGAATCGGACTTGCCTGTACCAGGCTGCTTCTTGAGGATGGCTGCCGAGTCCTGGCATTCGATCCGCAGGAAGACAGGATGCGGGCAGAACTTCCCGAGTGCGATGAACTCAGCTTCTTCGGTGGCGATGTCTCCAAAACCGAGGACTGCGCTGCCGCCGTCGCTCAGACCGTCGACAAATTCGGCGGGCTCGATGCGCTGATGCACTGGGGTGCGGCGCATTCATCCAAGCGCTGGGACGAGCTCGATGCCGACGAATGCAATTTCGTCATGTCGGTCAACGTCACTGGGTCCTTCCTTATTTCCCAAGCAGCCGCCAAGTACATGATGGCCCACGACGGCGGCTCCATCGTACTCACCACGTCGACCTCGGTTCTGTTCGGGGTGACAGGCGGCAACGGCCAGGGCGGCCCTGCATATGTGTCCTCCAAGGGAGCGATCATCGCGCTGAATCGCTCCCTTGCCCGTGCGCTTGCGCCAAAGGTGCGCTGCAACGCCGTCAGCCCCGGCCTCGCAGAAACCGCCATGGTCGGCGGCATGACCGACGAGCTGCGCGCGGCGATGACATTGCGCTTTCCGATGGGCCGCTTCGGCGAACCGGAGGAAATCGCCCATGCCGGCATCTTCCTGATCTCCGACAAGGCGAGCTTCATCACCGGTGAGGTCATTCATGCAAATGGCGGGTCGAACTTTAACTAGGGCCGCCGATTGCGTATCATCCATAAAAACGACAGGGAAAATCAGGAGCCGGACCATGCCGCACGAATTCAAAATGCCCCAGAAATATATCGATTCGATGATCGCCCGGATGGGCCGCGAACATTCGCAGGAAACATTCGAGACCGAAAAGACGGCGCTGGTCGTGGTCGATATGCAGAATTATTTCATGGATGAAAGCCAGCAGGCAGGCTGCCCGGTAGGCCAGACCATTGTCGGCAACGTCAACCGCATCGCGGAAACGGTCCGGCGCACTGGCGGCATTGTCATCTGGATACAGAACCTCGCGCCTGCCGACACGCATGAGACGTGGAAGACGGCACATGAAAGGTACCTCCCGGAAAAAGCCGATCTCCGGGTTGCCTCGATGACCCGCGGCGAATGGCCGTTCGAATTATGGCCGGACCTTGATGTCCATGACGGCGATTACCGTGTTATCAAACGGCGCTACAGCGCCTTTATCCAGGGATCGTCCGATATCGAGCTGATCCTGAAGGACAACAATATCGAGAACATCCTGGTCTGCGGCGTGGCGACGAATGTCTGCTGCGAGTCCACCGCGCGGGATGCGATGATGCTGAACTATCGGGCCCTGATGGTGTCGGACGGCTGCGCCACGTCTTCGGACGAGGAACATGCAAATTCGCTGGTCGCGTTCTACACGCATTTCGGCGACGTTCAGAACACGGACGAACTGTGTGCGCGCCTTGAAGCATCCGACCGGCGCAATTCAACCGCCGCGGAATGACGCGACAGCCGCATGTCTCCCCAAGCACGACC
The DNA here is from genome assembly GCA_038120765.1 of Rhodospirillaceae bacterium. Lineage (GTDB taxonomy): Bacteria > Pseudomonadota > Alphaproteobacteria > MPNO01 > UBA830 > CAXBCP01. The sequence continues at coordinate 1,594 of JAYOMI010000175.1, read as the reverse complement.
GCGGAGTTGATCCAGATTATATCGCCAGCGACATATTCCTGATTGGA
>JAYOMI010000175.1:273-1537 GCA_038120765.1 Rhodospirillaceae bacterium | reverse complement strand
CCTTTCGGTACCCCGCAATTCAATCGGGAAACATGCAATGAAAGCGAAGAAAACCTGGATACTCGTAGCAGATGCGGCACATACGCGGTTTATGGAAAACCTTGGTCCCGGCCGGGGTTTGGCGGAACTCACGGACCGGGAGATCGAGAACCTGATCCCGCCCACCCGCGACCTCGGCACTGACCGGCCGGGCAGAAACCATGAATCCGTAGGCGGGGCCCGTCATGGCATGGCTCCCAAAGCTGACTGGCACGATCAGGTCAAGGAAGCGTTCGCGAAAGATCTCGCTGACAGGCTGAACGCCGAGTACAGCAATAAAACGTTCGATCGTCTGGTCCTGGTTGCTCCGCCGAAAACCCTCGGTCATATCCGCAGCGCGCTCAATCCAAAGACGGCAGAGATCGTAGAGGCGGAACTGAACAAGGACCTGACCGGCGCCACGATTGACGAGATCGCGGCCCACGTTTCCAAAGTTTTCGCCGTCTGAGCCGGCCGGGCACACCGCTCAGACACATACAGCGGCCCTGCTGTTCGGTCTTGATTGCCTCTTGATCCCATCATCGGTTTAGGCGACCCTCTGACCGTTCGTGTACATACGAATGACCATCGACCGACTGGAGAAAAAGAACATGGCTGGACCCGCCGCCCCGGAGGCACCGAAGGGCAAGACCGTTATCAGGAACATCGGACTGATGCTGTCCGGCGCGCTGGAAAATCCGGTGCTCGACGCCGATACGCTCGTTGCGATTGACGGCAAGATCACGGCCTTCGGCAAGGAGAAAGACCTCGACACCGACCAGGCCGATATCACGATCGATGCCCACGGCACGGCCCTGTGCCCCGGCCTGATCGACAGTCATGTCCATCCCGTCTTTGGCGACTGGACCCCGCGCCAGAATCAGACCAACTGGATCGATTCCTCCATGCATGGGGGTGTGACCACCATGATCTCCGCCGGCGAGGTTCACCTTCCCGGTCGCCCGAAGGACCCCAAGGGCGTTGTCGCGCTCGGCATCACGGCGCAGCGCTGTTTCTCGGCGTTTCCCATCGGCGGGGTGAAGATGCATGCCGGGGCGCCGATCCTGGAAAAAGGCATGGTCGAGGAAGATTTCAAGGAACTCGGCGAGGCCGGGGTAAAGCTGCTGGGCGAAATCGGCCTTGGCGGCGTCAAGGCGGGCGACGAAGCCAAACAGATGGTGGACTGGGCCCGTAAATACGGCATCCAGTCGACAATCCACACGGGCGGGCCCTCAATCCCCGGTTC
>JAYOMI010000175.1:0-263 GCA_038120765.1 Rhodospirillaceae bacterium | reverse complement strand
GGGCACATCAATGGCGGGCACACGGCCCTGCCCCTGGATCAAATTCGGTGTCTCTGCGAGGACTGCGGCGCAGGGATCGAAATCGTCCATAACGGCAACGAAAAAGCCGCGCTGTTCGCGCTGCGCACAGCGTTCGAGTTGAACCAGTCGGAACGGGTCATTCTCGGCACGGACGGCCCGGCGGGCTCCGGCGTTCAGCCGCTCGGCATCATCCGCATGGTCTCAATGCTGTCGGCCCTGGGCGATATTCCGGCGGAAATCGC
>JAYOMI010000174.1:0-4376 GCA_038120765.1 Rhodospirillaceae bacterium | reverse complement strand
ACCCGCGCGGCTCCAAGTTCAGCATGATACCAATCACCGGCGCGGCGACCAAGAGCGGAAGCCCCGTGGTCAGCCAGTGCGCGACGATCTTCGCCAGCGCCGTCATCCAGAGCGGTTGCGGGGCGATGACCAGAAGTTCGAGCGTGCCGTCGTCATAGTCGTTCTGGAACAGCCGGTCGAAAGACAGCATCGCGGCGAGCAGGGCGGTTACCCAGAGAATTCCGGGGGCCATGCGGGCCAGCAGGTTCGGCTCCGGGCCTACACCAAACGGGAACAGTGCGGCAGCTATCACGAAGAAAACGATCACCATCATGGTGTCGCTGAACTGCCGCAGGGCGATCCGGATGTCGCGGCCGACAAGGGCGAAAAAGCCGCTCATCGCGGTTCATCCGAAAGGATGTCCGGCGGCTCATCCGCCCACAGCACATCGGGCGCCGGGGCGTGCGCGGCGAGATCGATGGTGGCCGCATCGTCGATGCCCAGCGGCACATTGGTCGATGCGACGATCATGCCGCCGCCGGCGCGGTGAGCGTCGATCGCGGCGCGCAACCGCTCGACGGCGCGGTAATCGAGGGCGATTGTCGGCTCGTCCAGCAGCCACAGGGGGGCGGGCGTCGCCAGAATGCGGGCAAGGGTAAGCCGTCTTGTCTGTCCGGCGGACAACATCCGGGCCGTCAGGTCCGCGAGGGCGGCGAGACCCACCCGCTCCAGCGCGCCGTCGATATCCGCCGCGCCGGGGCGCAGGGCGGCATGGAAGGTGAGATTTTCGCGCACCGTCAAGGCGGGCTTTACGGCGTCGCGATGACCGACATAGTGCAGCCGGGCGAAAAACGCCTCCGGGTCTTCCGAGACCGGTGCGTCCTGCCAGAGAATGCTGCCGGCCGCCGGGCGGGCGATGCCCGCCATCAGGCGGAGCAGGCTGGATTTTCCGGACCCGTTGGGACCGGTAAGGACGAGAGCGCCGCCCGGCGAGACGGCAAAGTCCAGACCGGCAAAGACGATGCGGTTGCTTCTGATGCACGCGAGTCCCGTGCCGGAGAATCCATCCATCCGTCTGGGATAGCGTAAATCCGGCGCGTCGTCATCTGCAGCGGGCGCCGGCGCGCAGGAAAAGGACTGAAAAAGAAAAAAGACCGCTGATCTTGCGATCAGCGGTCTAGGAGGGATCCAGCGATTCCGCTGGGGTTGGACGTTCTGGGGGGAACGTCCGGGGGCTACAGAATCATATGGGGCTGGAATTGCGGTTCCACAAGGGCACAATTATGGCGAGAGTATGATTTGTTTACCAATATAATATATCGAACCGATATATGATTTTCGGGCTCCCCGTGCAGGGAGGGCCGGAAATCGCCTGAAAACCGGGAATTCCGCCGATTTTGGATCATCAGCCCCGCCGCTGAGCCGGGACCCGACACGGGATTCGGCAGGGCCGGGAGCCGCTTTTTCAGACGTTCGGTCCCGCATTTGCCGGATACGTCATTCCTATTGGAATCAGCGCCGTTTGCCGCTAGTTTCCGCCCGCATCAGAAAATAAGGAGATCGATCGTGAGCGCAGTCGGACAGGATACGCTTAAGGCCCGCCGGAGCCTCGAAGCCGGCGGAAAATCTTATGACTATTACAGCCTCGGTGCCGTGTCCGACGCCGGATACGGGGATATTTCGCGCCTGCCTTTCTCGCTGAAAGTGCTGCTCGAGAACCTCCTGCGCTATGAAGACGGCCGGTCGGTTACCGTCGCCGATATCGAAAAAGCGGCGAAGTGGGTCGACACCCAGAAATCCGATCTTGAAATCGCCTATCGCCCGGCGCGTATCCTGCTGCAGGACTTCACCGGTGTCCCCGCCGTGGTCGATCTCGCCGCGATGCGCGACGCGATGGTGAAGCTCGGCGGTGATCCGCAGAAGATCAACCCGCTGAATTCCGTCGATCTCGTCATCGACCATTCCGTGATGATCGACGAATCCGGCACGGCCGCCGCGTTCGACAACAACGTGAAGCTCGAATTCGAACGCAACAAGGAACGCTATGAGTTCCTGAGCTGGGGATCGAAGGCGTTCAACAATTTCCGCGTCGTGCCGCCGGGCACCGGCATCTGCCACCAGGTGAACCTGGAATACCTGTCGCAGACCGTCTGGGTGACGAATGATGCAAGCGGCAAGGCAGTCGCCTATCCCGACACCGTCGTCGGCACCGACAGCCACACCACCATGGTCAACGGCCTTGCCGTCCTGTCCTGGGGTGTCGGCGGCATCGAGGCCGAAGCCGCCATGCTCGGCCAGCCGATTTCGATGCTGCTGCCGGAAGTGGTCGGCATGAAACTGACCGGCGAAATGAAAGAAGGCATGACCGCGACCGACCTGGTGCTGACGGTCACGCAGATGCTGCGCGCCCAGGGCGTGGTCGGCAAGTTCGTCGAATTCTTCGGCCCGGGCGTCGGCGCGCTGTCGCTGCCCAACCGTGCGACCATCGGCAACATGGCGCCGGAATACGGCGCGACCTGCGGCTTCTTCCCGATCGACCGCGAAACCTGCGACTATCTCGCCTTCACCGGCCGGGACGAATCACAGGTGGCGCTGGTCGAAGCCTATGCCAAGGCGCAGGGCATGTGGCGCGATGAAAACACCCCCGACCCGGTCTTCACCGCGACGCTGGAACTGGACCTGTCGACGGTCGAGCCGTCGCTGGCCGGACCGAAGCGTCCGCAGGACCGTGTCGTGCTGTCCGCGGTCAAGAAATCTGCTTTGGAAGCGGTTGCCGATTATCGTGGCACCGCACCAGAAGAGAACGATCAGCTCGCCCGCGCGACCGGAGACGATTACGCGGTCGAGGACGGTGATGTCGTCATCGCGGCGATCACCAGCTGCACCAACACGTCGAACCCGTCGGTGCTGGTCGGCGCCGGGCTGCTGGCCCGCAATGCCGTCGCCAAGGGCCTGAAAGCCAAGCCGTGGGTCAAGACCTCCCTCGCCCCCGGCAGCCAGGTGGTGCGCGATTATCTCGCAAAGGCCGACCTGCAGGACGATCTCGATGCCCTCGGCTTTAACATCGTCGGCTTTGGCTGCACGACCTGTATCGGCAATTCCGGTCCGCTGATCGACAAGGTCGCCGACGCGGTGGACGACGGCGATCTCGTCGTCGGCGCCGTGCTGTCCGGCAACCGCAACTTCGAAGGCCGCGTCCATCAGCAGGTACGGGCGAACGTCCTCGCCTCGCCGCCGCTCGTCGTCGCCTATGCCCTGGCCGGGTCGCTCAAGATCAACCTCGCGACCGATCCCCTGGGCACGGGCTCCGACGGTGAACCGGTCTATCTCAAGGATATCTGGCCGACCAACAAGGAAATTCACGACACCATGCGTGAATGCCTGACCGCCGAGATGTATCGCAGCCGCTACGCGAACGTCTTCGAAGGCACCCCGGAATGGCAGCAGATCGACAGCACGAAGTCCGAAACCTATGGATGGCAGGAATCGAGCACCTATGTGAAATATCCGACCTTCTTTGAGGGGATGGAGCGTGAGCCGGGGGCGATCACCGACATTACCGGCGCGCGTCCGCTGCTGATCCTCGCCGATTCCGTCACCACGGACCACATCTCGCCGGCGGGCGGCATCCAGCGGGAAAGCCCGGCGGGCGAATACCTGCTCGAACGCCAGATCCGTCCCGCGCAGTTCAACTCCTACGGCTCGCGCCGCGGCAACCACGAAGTGATGATGCGGGGCACATTCGCCAATATCCGCATCCGCAACGAAATGGTGCCGGGCGTCGAAGGCGGCGTGACCAAGCACCAGCCCTCGGGCGAACAGATGCCGGTCTATGACGCGGCGATGAAATACGCGGCCGAAGGCGTGCCGCTGGTCATCATCGGCGGCAAGGAATACGGCACCGGCTCGTCGCGCGACTGGGCGGCAAAGGGCACCACGCTGCTCGGCGCCCGCGCGGTTATCGTGGAAAGCTTCGAGCGTATCCACCGCTCGAACCTGATCGGCATGGGCGTGCTGCCGCTGCAGTTCACGGACGGCGCGACGCGGCAGACTCTCGGCCTCGACGGGACCGAGACGTTCGACATCAAGGGCGTGGCCGAGGGGCTGACCCCGCGCAGCGAGCTGGATTGCACGATCCATCGCGCCGACGGGTCCAGCGTCGATATCAAGCTGCTCTGCCGCATCGATACGCTGGACGAGCTCGACTACTACAAGAACGGCGGCATCCTGCAATATGTGATCCGCAACATGCTCGACGCGGCGTAGCGCGACGTTAACCCGGACGGCGCCGGCCCGTTCCCCGCGCGGGGACGGGCCGGTGTGCGTTTTTCACCGATTAATTCCGTTCGGTAAGCCGGTAGGTTGATACCGTGGCGGAAGACGGGCTGCTCCCAGTC
>JAYOMI010000173.1:4175-4519 GCA_038120765.1 Rhodospirillaceae bacterium | reverse complement strand
CCGCCGGTATAGGGATCGTTATGCAGGAAGATATCGCCTTCGTTGATATCGTCCTTGAACTTGGCGACAACCTGCTGTGTCGAATAGGGCACGGCAAAGATGTGAATGGGATGATCCGCCAGTCCCTGGGCCACCTGCCGGCCATCGGCGGACATCAGCGCACAGGAAAAATCGTGCCCCTCGTAGATGATCGGCGCATACGACGAATGAATGATATTCGCCCGCATTTCATTGACGACGGCGATCAATGATTCACGGATCAGTTCCAGCTGCACAAGATCTTTCATGACACCCCTATCCGTACCCGGACGATTTTGTTCGATGGGCCTTCTTTAACATCGCGC
>JAYOMI010000173.1:0-4165 GCA_038120765.1 Rhodospirillaceae bacterium | reverse complement strand
ACAAAATTTTACACTAACGTAAAACAATTGGTTCCGGTATCGCTGACGACTAGATTTCCGCTACCAAAAACGCTCTGTATTCAAACTGAACCAGCCGAGGCGTCATGACAGAACCCACGTCGCATGTGGATACATTTATCCGGGATAATATGCCGGGCCCCGATCTCTGGCCCGAAATGGACTATTCCGTCCTGCCCGAGCTTGCCGCCTACCCTGCCCGGTTCAATGCGGCCGTGGAACTGATCGACAAGCAGGTTGATGCCGGATACGCCGAGAGCCCCGCCGTGATGTTCGGTGACGAGGTCTGGACCTACCGCGACCTGATGCAGAAGGCGAACCGGATCGCCAATGTCCTGGTGGAAGACTACGCATTCGTTCCGGGAGAACGGGTGCTGATTCGGAGCGGCAATCACCCCATGCTGATCGCGTCGTGGCTCGCGGTCCTCAAGGCAGGCGGTGTCGCAATCACCACGATGCCCGTCCTGCGCGAGCGCGAACTTATCTACATGATCGGTAAGGCAAAGGTGCGGTTCGCGATTTCGCATGACAACCTTGCCGAAGATATCGACAAGGCTAAATCGGGCGCGCCGGACCTGGAACACATCCTGTATTTCGGCAGCGACCGAGCAGACGGCCTTGAAACGTCGATGGAATCGAAATCACCGGATTTTGCGAATGTCGATACGGCGGCCGACGATCCCGCCATTATCGGCTTCACCTCCGGCTCCACCGGCACCCCCAAAGGCACCCTGCATTTCCACCGCGACATCCTTGCCGCCGCGGACTGCTTTATCGGGCATGTTGTCAAGATCAAGCCCGGCGATATCGTCTGCGGCAGCCCGCAGATTGCCTTCCTGTACGGCCTTTGCGCATTTATCGCCGACACGTTCCGGTTCGGCGGAACGGTCGTGCTGCTGGAACGCGGCACACCGGAGGCCGTTTTGCAGACAATCGAAAAATACAAAGCAACCATCTGTTTCTCGACCCCGTCGGGCTACAAGCTGATGCTCGACAAGGCGCGGGATTACGATCTTTCCTCTCTCCGCGAATGCGTTGCCGGCGGTGAGCCGCTGGCGCCTGCGACTTTCAATGAATGGAAAGACATTACCGGCGTCGAGATGATCAACGGCCTCGGTATTTCCGAACTTCTCCATATCTTCATCTCCGCCAGCGGCGACGACATCAAACCGGGCGCAATCGGCAAGGCAATTCAGGGCTTCCAGGTTCGTGTCGTCGACGACGAAATGAATGACGTCAAACCGAATGAAATCGGCCAGATGATCGTCAAGGGCCCCAACGGGTGCCGCTACCTCGACGACCTCGAGCGGCAGAAGGCCTATATTCATGACGGCTGGAACAAATCCGGCGATCTGTGCCGGATCGACGAAGATGGCTATTTCTATTACGAGGCGCGGACGGACGACATGATTCTGACCGGCGGCTACAACGTCTCCGGGCTGGAGGTGGAAGCCGTCCTGCTGGAGCATCCGAAGGTAAAGGAAGTCGCCGTCGTCGGCACGCCGGACAAGGACCGTGGCCAGATCGTCAAGGCGTTCATTATTCCTTCCAATCCGGAGGGGAATGATGATGCGACTGTTACTGAGTTGCAAAACTTTGTGAAATCACAGATATCTGCTTTCAAGTATCCGCGGGTAGTGGAATTCGTCGACGAATTGCCCCTGACCGCTACCGGCAAGATTCAGCGCGGCGCTCTGCGACAGCTCGAGCGGGAACGCGCGGAAAAAGCCGGAATCATCTAGAAAGGAATTTCATGTCGGAACTTAACGTCAGAGACAAAGATACCATCGACTTTCTGCTGTCGCGCCGCTCGACGGTTGCGAAAATGATGGACGGCCCGGGCCCGTCGGATGAAGACCTTAAAAAAATCCTCGCCACGGGCATGCGGGTGCCCGATCACGGCCGCCTCACCCCCTGGCGCTTCATTGTCATCCGGGGCGATGCACGCGAAAAAATCGGCGACGTGATCGCCGCCGCCTATAGCAGGAAAAACCCCGATGCGATCGAGGAACAGGTCGAGATCGAACAGGAACGGCTGACCCGCGCACCGGTCGTCGTCGCCGTTCTCTCCCGCGTTCATAAAGGTCACAAGATTCCGGAATGGGAACAGGTTCTCTCCGCCGGCGCTGCCTGCCAGACCATGCTGATTGCGGCGCAGTCGATGGGCTATGCGGCACAATGGCTGACGGAATGGTACGCCTACGATGACGACGTGAAGGCCGCTATCGGCGCCGAACCCGGCGATGAGGTTGCCGGCTTCGTTTATCTGGGCAATGAGATGGCTGCAGGATCGGAGCGCGCGCGCCCGGAATACGACAACATCGTATCGGAATGGTCGGCGGCGGGCTGACGATCCCCCGCCCCTGCCAATTCCTCAAGCGCCGGTATCGATGACGATTTTTCCACGCACCTTGCGGTCGCTCAGCACCTTGCACGCCTCGACGATCTGATCCATCGGGAAAACGGCCTGCACGGGCACTTTCAGCTGGCCAGCGGAGACCATTTCGAAAATTTCGGTCTGTACCTTCTGCACCCATGCCGGATCGCGATCGCGGTATTCGGCCCAGTTCACGCCGGTGACGGCAATATTCTTCAGCAGCGTGTAATTCACCTTCAGCGACGGGATCGTGCCGCTGGTAAAGCCGACCACGACGATGCTGCCGCCAAAATTGAGCGCCCGGATCGAACCGTCGAAAACCTCTCCACCGACAATCTCGATGACGATATCGACCCCGCCGCCGGTAATCGCCTTCACATCGTCACGGATACTGTCTCTGACGCTGTCGCCGGATATATCGATCACATGGTGGGCGCCATTCTCGCGGGCGAGGTCTTCCTTGGACATGGTCGTCAGCCCGGCAATCACCTCGCAGCCCCAGGCAGCGGCGAGCTGCATGGCCGCAAGACCGACACTCCCCGAAGCTCCGGTCACCAGAACCTTGTCGCCCTTCTTTACATGAGCCCGCGCAACCAGCGCGAAATGCGCCGTCTGATAGGCGATGCCGATGGCGGCCGCTTCCTCGAAAGAAACGCCGTCCGGCACGGGATAGCACTGGGATTCGTCGGCCAGCACTTCCTGTGCATAGGCTCCGTATTCGACCTGAACCATGACGCGGTCGCCCGGCTTGAGGCTGGTCACGCCTTCACCCACAGATTTGATTATGCCGGCGCCTTCCTTTCCGGGCGAGAACGGCAATGGCGGGCGGAACTGATACTTCCCTTCCATCACCAGAAGGTCGGGGAAATTCACGGCGGCAGCCTTGTTGTCGACAACGACCTGCCCCGGTCCTGCCGATAACGGTGCCAGGTCCTCGATCACGAGATTCTCCGGCGGTCCCAGTTCCCGGGCGATAATTGCGCGCATTTCTGCCATGTCCTTTGTTCTGGCCGGTATCGGCGGATAGACTGGCCGCCACTTTACCGCCGAGCCCGGATTCCGCAACCGGTTTTACGGTAACGTAAAATTAATTTTACGCTGACGTAAATTAAATGTAAGAGTGGAAACTGAAATCAGACGCCCCATACTCAGGGCGCAGCAATTACAAGAGCCTCAGATGCTAATCGGCGTGCCCAAGGAAATAAAACCGTTCGAAAATCGCGTCGGATTGACCCCGGCCAGTGTCCGCGAGATGATCGGGAACAATCACGAGGTCCTCGTTGAGACCAACGCAGGCCATGCAATCGGGTTCGACGATGCGGATTACGAGTTCGCAGGTGCCGCCATTGCGGCCAGCCCAGCCGACGTATTTGCCCGGGCAGACATGATCGTGAAGGTGAAAGAGCCACAGGCGCCTGAGATCGCCATGCTGCGCGAGGGCCAGATTCTCTTTACCTATCTGCACCTCGCCCCGGACGAAGACCAGACCCGGGGGCTCCTGGATAGCGGCTGCACAGGCATCGCCTACGAAACAGTCACGGATAACCGGGGCGGACTGCCCCTGCTCGCGCCGATGAGCGAAGTCGCCGGCCGCATGGCCGTCCAGGCAGGCGCGACCTGCCTTGAAATCGCCCATGGCGGTCGCGGCGTCCTGCTTGGCGGCGTGCCGGGTGTTTCACCGGGCAAGGTCGTCGTCATCGGCGGCGGTGTGGTCGGCAGCAATGCGGTTTTCGACGCGACAGGCATGGGCCGCCATGACACCGTCATCGA
>JAYOMI010000172.1:0-4562 GCA_038120765.1 Rhodospirillaceae bacterium | reverse complement strand
AACGGCATTCTGCGCGGCGTCCATATCGACGACGCTGCCGTTGCGAACACCCGCCGAAGCCTGCTGGGCGACACCGATGACACGGATACCGCCTTCGGTATTGGCATGGGCGATGAAGCAGCATGTCTTGGAGCTGCCGACGTCGAGCGCGGCAATGATTCCTGTACGAAGCTTGGCCACGGTCAGACGGCCTTTCGGTTGGTGATTTGCGGAGCGAGGTGACGCATCAGGTGTTCTTTCCGTTGCGGCTGCCGACCTTTCGGTCGATCGCGGGTTGTCCGGCGCGGGTGCGCACGCTCCGCTGGTCGGGAAAGCGGAGATCAACCGCCAGCACGTCCGGTTGGAGCAGCTTGTGCTGACGCTCAAGCCGGGCAAATCGCTGCCAGGCGGAGAGGGCGTCCGCCTCGGGCAGACGCACGTAAACGCCGTTATCCATGCGTATATTCCAGCGCCGGTCGCCGACGCGGACGGCGGCGTTGACGCGGCGCTTCAGGCCCGGTTCGTGAGCGAGAATATCCAGCAGCGCCGTGGCGTGAGTCGGCGCGTCCTGGCCGACCAGTACAAGCAGGTTGGGAAAACGTTCCAGCTTCTGCGACGTGATCACATCGCCTTCATCGTCGACGAGGACAAGCTCGTTCTTGCGCTGCCAAAGGGCCAGGGGCCGCCGTTCGACGATACGGACCCGCACGGTCGCCGGAAATTCGCGTTCCACGCTGGCGACGCGGATCCAGGGCAGTTCTTCAAGCCTTTTGCGAGCCGATTCCAGATCGACCGTCAACAGGGGGACGCCGCGTGCGATATCCAGCGCCTTCATGATCCGGGCCGACGATTCGTTGTCCCGCCCTTCAAGCATGACCTCTTCGACGCGGAATCCTGCATCGGCAAGAGAATCGGCGGCCGCCCTGAAAACGGAATTCGTCGCATCCGCGACCCAGCCCGACTGCCACAACCAGGCGGGTCCCGCGAGAGCGAGACTGAAAATTGCAACGGCCGCACCGCCACGGACAGAGCGTTTCGCCCAGCGCGGCATGGGTCTGCGACGGGCGCTATTTGCTTTGCTCCCCGTCTTGCCGGTTTTTTTTCCGGTTGCGGGTTTACCCAGATTTATCCATCGCATGATGCGTTCTCCACCATCCAGCGAACCAGATCGCTGAAGTTGATACCGGCATGTGCTGCCTGCTCGGGGACGAGCGACAGGGGTGTCATGCCGGGTTGCGTATTGACTTCAAGAAGGACCAGCTCGCCCGGTTTGCCCTTTGTATCGTCGTACCGGAAATCGGCACGGGAAACGCCGCGGCAGCCGAGCGTGTCATGGGCGCGCACCGCATAGTCCATCGCGGCGGCGTAGATTTCTTCCGGTACCGGGGCCGGGATCAGATGTTCGGCTTTGCCGTCGGTATATTTGGCGGTGTAGTCGTAGAATCCGCTGACAGGTCTGATCTCGGTGACGCCGAGGGCGCGGTCGCCCATGACCGCGACCGTCAGTTCGCGCCCGGGAACATATTTTTCGACCATCACGGTATCGCCGAAGGTCCAGGAAGCGTCATCGAGCGAGGGCAGGTTGCTGTCTTCCAGCACGACCGTCACACCGACGCTCGATCCTTCGTTCATCGGCTTGATGACAAAGGGTTTGTCCATCACGTTGCCCGCCCTGAAATCGGCGCGCGTTGCGATTTCGTGCGGTGCGCAGGGAATGCCCACCGACTGGAACAGCCGCTTCGCCATGGGCTTGTCCATGGCGAGGGCGGAGGCCATGACGCCGGAATGGGTATACTTCAGGCCGAGGCATTCAAGCACGCCCTGGATGCAGCCATCTTCTCCGTAGCGCCCGTGCAGGGCATTCAGCACAACGTCCGGCGCGGGCGTAAGTTTGCCAACGAGGTCGGCGACGTCACGCCGGACATCTATCGCCCGTACGTCGAATTCGGAACCCTCCAGTGCCTCGACGATTGCGCCGCCGCTCACCAGCGATACGTCCCGCTCGCTGGACCATCCGCCCATCAGGACTGCGACCGACGTGCTCATGACACGCCGCCTTTCGGTTCGGCGCCGATCCGCCGGATTTCCCACTCGAGAACGACCCCCGAATGTTGCTCCACGCGCTTGCGGACTTCTTCGCCCAGCGCCTCAAGATCGCGCGCGGTGGCGTTGCCCCTGTTGATCAGGAAGTTGCAATGCTGTTCCGACACCATCGCATCCCCGATGACGAGCCCGCGGCAACCCGCGGCATCGATCAGTTCCCAGGCCTTGGCGCCGGGCGGGTTCTTGAAGGTGGAGCCGCCGGTGCGCGCCTGTACCGGCTGCGACGATTTCCGGTCCTCGGCGATTTCCATCATGCGCCGGTCTATCGCCGCGCGGTCGCCCGGGATCCCCGAAAGGCGGGCAGAGAGGAATATCCAGCTTTCATCGATCCCGCTGTGCCGGTAGGAAAACCCGAAATCATCCGGCGTCAGTGCATGCAGATTGCCTGCCGGGTCGATCGCTTCGGCGGAAACAAGAACGTCGCTGATTTCCCGGCCATAGGCGCCTGCATTCATGCGAAGGGCGCCGCCGATGGTACCGGGAATACCGCTGAGAAATTCGAGCCCGCCGATGGACTGGTCACGTCCTTCGCGTGCGACGGCGACATCCAGCGCGCCCGCGCCGGCGGTGACTTCCGTGCCGTCAAAGGTGATATCGCCGAGCGCCTTGCCGAGATGAATCACGACGCCCGAGAGGCCGCCGTCGCGGATCAGGGCATTGGAGCCGAGCCCGAGAACAGTGCGCTCTATGCCGGGTTCCAGTGCGGCGATGAAGTCGATCAGGTCGTTGCGGTCTGCCGGATGGAACAGGACCTCCGCCGGCCCGCCGGTGCGGAACCAGGTGATGCCCGATATCGGCGCGTTCTCGGTCAATTTCCCGCGGACGGGCGGCAGGCGGTCGATCAGCCGGGGCAGGGCGTGAGCAAGCATGGTCAGGCGCCCCCTGATGTCTTGGCGGGCGGGTCGGTCCAGGCGGTTGTCAGTGCGGCGGGCAGGTCGTTCGCCCAGGCGGTGATGCTGCCGGCGCCGAGGCAGATCACGAAATCGTCCGGCTTCGCCATATCGGCAATCAGTGACGGCAGGGCATCGGCATCGGGGAGCGCCAAGACATGCCGGTGGCCGCGGGCCCGGATTCCGTCAACCAGCGCATCGCGATTGATGCCGGGGATCGGTGCTTCGCCGGCGGGATAGATATCGGCGACGATAACCGTATCGGCGTCGTTGAAGCAGGTGCAGAAATCGTCGAACAGGTCGTGGACACGCGAATACCGGTGCGGCTGGACCACCGCGATCACATTGCGCCGCGTGCTGGTTCTGGCCGCGGCAAGAACCGCGGCTATTTCGACCGGATGGTGACCATAGTCGTCGACGATGGTGACGTCGTTGACCACGCCCGTGCGGGTGAAGCGGCGCTTCACGCCTCTGAAATCATTCAAAGCGCGCCGTAGAACATCGGGCTCGATACCCATTTCCTGGTCGATCGCGATGGCGGCAAGTGCATTGCGGATATTGTGATGGCCGACCATCGGCATGGTGAAGCGGCCGAAGTCAACGGATGTTGATGTTATCCGGTTGGATACGATGACGTTGAAGTGCGATCCGGCAGGATCGGCCGAGATTTCGGTTGCGCGGATATCGGCCTGCGGGCTCAGCCCGTAGGTCACGATGCGCCTATCCGAGACCGCGGAAATAAGGGCCTGAACCTCCGGATCGTCGATACACATCGTCGCGAAGCCGTAGAACGGAATGTTCTGGACGAAGGTGACGAATGCTGCTTTCAGCGTGTCGAAATCGCCGTAATGATCGAGATGCTCCGGGTCGATATTGGTTACCACCGCGATCGTCGCCGGCAGTTTCATGAATGTGCCGTCGGACTCGTCGGCCTCAACCACGATCCAGTCGCCATCGCCGAGCCGGGCATTGGTGCCGTATGCATTTATAATGCCGCCGTTTATGACGGTCGGGTCGAACTGACCGGCATCCATCACGGCGGCGATAATCGATGTGGTCGTCGTCTTGCCATGGGTGCCTGCGACCGCGATGCCCCATTTGAGGCGCATGATTTCGGCCAGCATCTCGGCCCGCGGGACAACCGGCAACAGCCGGGCGCGCGCTTCGACAACTTCGGGGTTGTCGGATTTCACGGCCGAGGAAATAACGATGACCTCGGATTTCTTCAGGTTTGCGCCGTCGTGGCCGATGGAGATATCGATCCCCAGATTGCGCAACCGCAAGACGTTTGCGCTTTCTGCGATATCGCTGCCCTGGATCGAGTAGCCGAGATTGTGCAGGATTTCGGCAATGCCGCTCATGCCTATCCCGCCGATACCGACGAAATGGATCGTGCCGATGCTGAGGGGGAGCGTCTTCATGCGGCGATCTCCCGCACGGGGCTGGCACCCGGGCCGTGATTGCCATTGCCGCCCACGCCCATCAGTCTTTCTGCCTGATCCGCGAGGCCTGCCGCGGCGGACATGCCGCCGAAATCGTGCGCGTATCGCGCGGCATCGGTCAGGATATTCTGCAGGTTCACGAAACTTT
>JAYOMI010000171.1:0-4633 GCA_038120765.1 Rhodospirillaceae bacterium | reverse complement strand
CACTGGCTGACGCCGGAAACCGACCGTACGACGCATTACTACTACTGCGCCGCACGGTGGGGCGTGCAGACCGACGACGAACGCAATAAGGAGCTGCGCGAGCTGATCTACAAGATGCGGACCTTCGCCTTCGCCGACCAGGACATGCCGGTGATCGCGGCCCAGCAAGTGGCGCAGGATTCGCTGGACCATGAGCCGAACCCGGCGAAACTCAGCATCGATGCGGGTCCCAACGAGTATGAAAAAATTCTCAACCGGCTGATCGCCGAGGAAGAATAACGGCACGTTTCCGCCGGATACTGCGGGCGGGCGATTTCCAGACGCAGATAAGGCGGCCCCGGATCACGGCGGCCGCCTTATTTTTTCGGTCAGGCGCGCATTCAAGTGCGCCATCGTCTGCATGGCCCGGGTGAGCCGCCTTCCCTGAAACTGGTGACTTTCAGGGTCACGGCACAGGCGGAACCCCGCCCGAATCTCCTAACTCCTAAAGAATACCCACTTCCGTCAGCGCATCCGTCAGGTCGTCGCCGAAATCGGTGCCCTTGCGAATAATCGGCACGTGCGCGGGCAGACCGTCGGCGATGGCTGCTTCCTTGGTGTCGCCGGTGATCAGGGCCACGAGAATCGCCCCCGTCGCCGGCATCGCGCGGAACGCACTGACCAGATCGACGCCTGACAGCGTATCCAGCACGCCGGTGACGATTACAAGATCCGGGCGCATCATGGCGGCGATCTCGATCGCCTTGAACGAATTGCCCTCGCGGGTGACGCGATAGCCGCAGGCCTGCAATTCGCGCATCACGTGGCGCGAGACGGCGTCGTCCGGCATGACCACGAAAACCTCGATATCCTGCGCGGCGACATCGCCGAAATCGGCCGAGCGGCGCGACGGCAGCTTGCGGATGAATTCGGCGACATTGATGCCTTTTTCCTTGATCGTGCCGTCAACCAGGTCGCCGAGCGTATCGACGAAAACCTGCATATCGGCGATATGCTTCTCTCCGGCATCCTCGAGATCGGCGAGAAAATCCTCGAACCGGTGGGCGACCACACCGGTCAGGCTGTAACCGCAGCTTGCCGCGATGCCTTTCAGGCTGTGGGCGACACGGTACAGCCCATCGCGATCTTCGGAGGTGATTTCACCGGCCTCGCGGCCGGCCGCCAGAATGTCATCGGCCCTGGCGAGCAGGTCCGAAGCGGAATCGCGGAATTCCACTTCAAGCTGCTGGATCAGCTCGCTGTTTTCCGCCCCGGTCTGGGTAATTCATACGGTTGGCCGGTCGTTTTATGACAAACCCCTTAAATTTACGTTGATCGAGCAAGAATGGTAAGATACCTAACTAAATACAAAAAACGGGAGAAAACTGGGATTATGGCGGATCATTCCTCAGAGCGTATGACGATCGCAGGATGCGAAACAGAGGTCCTGCGCGGCGGCAGCGGGCCGGCAATGGTGTTCCTGCACGGCGCCGGCGGCGCCCATAGCTGGATGCCCTACATGGACCGGCTTGCAGAGCATTATACGCTGTACGTACCGAGCCATCCGGGCTGGGGCCGGTCGGACACGCCGGACTGGCTGGATGGCATGGGCGATCTCGCCTATTTCTATCTCGAATTTCTCGATGCCATCGGCGAGGAAAAAGTTCACCTGGTCGGCAATTCGCTCGGCGGCTGGCTTGCGCTCGAGATCGCGGTGCGCACCACGGCCCGTATCGACTCGCTGACCCTGGTCTCCGCCGCCGGCATTCACGTCGCCGGCGTGCCGAAGGGCGATATCTTCCTGTGGGACAATGAGGAGCGTGTGCGCAACACGTTCTTCGACCAGAAAATGGCCGAAGCGCGCATCGCGGCGACCCCGACCGAGGAAGAATCCGATATCGCGCTGAAAAACCACTTCTCGACCGCCAAGATGGCGTGGCACCCGCGGTTCTATAACCCGGAACTGCAGAAATGGCTGCACCGCATAAAGGTGCCGACGCTGATCCTGTGGGGCGATTCCGACAGGATCTTCCCGCCGGCCTATGGCGAGGCGATGCAGAAGCTGATCCCCGGATCGACGCTGACCATCGTGCCCGACTGCGGTCACCTGCCGCAGCAGGAAAAACTCGACGACTTTATCGCCGCGGTGACCGCGTTCACCGCCCAGAACACTTCAGCGAACACCGCCGCCCAGAAGGGAGCCGCCTGATGAAATTCCATTTCTTTCACCTGATGCCGTACCAGGATATCGACCCCGATTTTCTGGAGCATAACAAGTCGTCCTGGATCACCCTGCCCAACACCTATTACGATCCGAAAAAGGGCTCGAAGCTTTATCACCGCTACCTGGACGAGCTGGAGCTCGCCGACGAGCTCGGCTTCGACGGGGTCTGCGTGAACGAACATCACCAGACCGCCTACGGCATGATGCCGTCCCCCAACGTGCTGGCCGGCGCCCTGTCGCGGCGCCTGAAAAAGGCCACCATCGGCGTGATCGGCCGGGCGCTGCCCATCGTCGACAACCCGCTGGTCATTGCCGAGGAATTCGCGATGATCGACAACCTGATGGAAGGCCGGTTCATCGCCGGCTTCGTGCGCGGCATCGGCTGCGAATATCACGCCTCGATGACCAATCCCGGGTTCAGCCACGAACGCTTCCGCGAGGCCCATGACCTGATCATCCGCGCCTGGTCGGAACCGGGGCCGTTCGAATTCTACGGCAAGCATTATCACTTCCAGTACGTGAACCTGTGGCCGCGGCCCTATCAGACGCCGCACCCGCCGATCTGGATTCCGTCCCAGGGCTCCACCGAAACCGTGGAATTCGCCGCCCATCCGGACCGCAAATACACCTATATCATCACCTTCAGCCCGATCGCGTCGGTGAAGAAGAACCTGAAAGCCTATCGCGACCAGTGCGAGGTCTACGGCTATGAATGCCCGCCCGAACAGCTCGGCTGGGCGATGCCGGCCTATGTCGCGGAAACCGACGAGATCGCGCGCAAGGAAGCCGCTCCCCATATCGAGAGCCTGTTCAACCGGTTCATCACGTCGCCGGCGCAGTACAAGCTGCCGCCGGGCTATTCTTCGCTGGGCAGCTACAAGGCGGTGATGGCGGGGAAATACGCGGTGCGCGAAAACTACCTCACCTGCGACGAGCTGATCGAGAACGGCATGTTCCTGTGCGGCTCGGCGGCGACGGTCGCCGAAAAGCTGGAGGAATACCAGGCCGAGATGGGCTTCGGGCAGATCGCGCCGATGCTGCAGTTCGGCACCCTGCCCGCCGACCTCACGGAGAAGAACCTGCGCATCTTCGCCGGCGAGGTGATCCCGAAGGTCCGCCATCTCGGCGTGACGAAGGAATCCGTCGCGGCGGAATAAAATAGCGACGGATTCGGCCTCCGGCAGTCGTGATGCGGGAGTCAGACTAAATTCACAGGGGGGACCAACCCATGGACGACAATATCACGACCACCAAGACCACCGAAACCGGGGCGCTCGCGACCGAGGACGACATTTTCGATCTATACGACGAATACTGCCACACCGGCATGGAGCGCCGCGAATTCCTGTCGCGGGCGGCGGCGCTGACCCTGGTCGGCGGCGTGTCCGGGCTTGCCATGGCGCAGGCCCTGCTGCCGCGCTACGCCAACGCGCAGACGATCTCGTTCACGGATCCGCGGATGACGGCGAACTACGTCACCTACGATTCCCCCGGCGGCAATTCGGGCAAAATGCGCGGCTACCTGGTCAAGCCGGCCGGCGACGGGCCTTTCCCGGCCGTCCTCGTGATCCACGAGAACCGCGGCCTCAACCCCTATATCGAGGACGTCGCCCGGCGCGCCGCGGTCGAAGGGTTTGTCGCCCTCGCCCCCGACGGGCTTTACCCGGTCGGCGGCTATCCCGGCAATGACGACGACGGCAAGAAACTGCAGGCGGGTCTCGACCGCGGCAAGCTGCAGACGGACATGCTGAACAGCGCGAAGTTCCTCAGACGGACATGCTGAACAGCGCGAAGTTCCTCAAATCCCACGAACTGTCCACCGGCAAGATCGGCGCGACCGGGTTCTGCTGGGGCGGCGGATCGGTGAACAGCCTGGCGGTGACGATGGGCGGGGACCTGCAGGCCGGCGTGCCGTTCTACGGCGCAGCACCCAAATCGGGCATCGAGAACATCCAGGCGCCGCTGCTGATCCAGTACGCCGAAGACGATCCCCGCATTAACGCCATGCGCCCGGATTTCGAAGCAGCACTCAAGGCCGCCGGCAAAAAGTTCGAAATGCACACCTATCCCGGCACCAAGCACGGCTTCCACAACAATTCGACGCCGCGCTACAACAAGGACGCCGCCCAGCTCGCCTGGGACCGCACGATCGCGTTCTTCAAGGCGAACCTCGCATAAGCGCCGAAACTTTCCGACGCTACAGCCCCGCCCCGGAGACATCCGCGGGCGGGGTTTTTCGTTTCCGGCGGTGGCGGCTGGATGTTCCAGGGTGGTATGCGTCCCCGCGTCGTAAGTCTCCCCAGTGTCGTGAGTCTCCACGTGTCATCCCGGCTTTATGCCGGGATCCAGTTCTTTCCGGCGGGACCGCCTGGATCCCGGGACAGGCCCGGGATGACAGGTGGAAAAGCGTTCACAGCGGGAGTGACACCC
>JAYOMI010000170.1:4004-4649 GCA_038120765.1 Rhodospirillaceae bacterium | reverse complement strand
TGCCGCATGAGATCGAGATATTGCTGCATAACGCCATTTTACGCCGGAATTCTGCCGGCAGAAATTGTGGAAGCGGTTCACTTTAATTTAAGGCCGAATCACCCTATATTAACAGTGCTGGCTTGCCAGCTATGGCGATAAACGACTTGTGTAATAAACGGAGTGGACCCGGGGGCAGTACCCGGCGCCTCCACCAAAATCCGGATCTGCCGGCCCTGTAAAAGGGGTCCGCACACGGTATGGGGGCGAAACAGGATCGACACACGTGTAAAGACCTGTCTTTTGCCCGGTATGGTACCGCCGTTAGCGGGCCGTTTTTACAAGTGCCAATGATAACGATTTGGCCCTCGCTGCTTAATTAAGCAAGCGCGGTTCGGAGGGGCGCCGGGCAACAGAAGCCCCTCCACTGATTTGCCGCCGCCAATTCCTGAACGCGACCAATATTTTTCATGGATTTACAGGCCATCAATACTTGGCTTGCGGTTCCCGCCCGCATGACATATGAGTCCCGGCCATGTCCGAAGATTTGATGGATTATCAGGCTCTGGTGGAGCGCGCGATGAAGGGTGTCGTGCGGGAATCCCTGTTGAAGGTCGCCAAAGACGGTCTTCCGGGGGAACATCATCTGTACATTACGTTCCGGAC
>JAYOMI010000170.1:0-3994 GCA_038120765.1 Rhodospirillaceae bacterium | reverse complement strand
AAGCCCCTCCACTAATTTCCGCCCCGGAACCTGTCTGAACTGGGAACCTGTCTGAATTGGGAAACTGTCTGAATTGGGAACATGGCTGAATTGGAAACCTGTCTTAATCCTGAACCCCTTTTCCCGATTTCAATCGATACGGTTGCGCTTGCGGTTCCGGCCCGCATGACCTAAGAGTCACCGCCATGTCGGAAGATATGATGGATTATCAGGTACTGGTTGAGCGCGCGATGAAAGGCGTCGTGCGCGAAGCCCTGTTGAAGGTCAGCGAGGATGGTCTCCCGGGCGACCATCACCTGTACATCACGTTCAGAACACAGGACGAGGGCGTCGAGATCACCGACCGGCTGATTTCGCAGTATCCCGAAGAAATGACCATTGTCCTGCAGTACCAGTTCTGGGGCCTTGAGATTTCCGACGACGCCTTTGAGATCACGCTCAGTTTTTCGGGTACGAACGAACGGCTACACATTCCGTTCGATGCCGTCGTCGGTTTTGCCGATCCGTCGGTGAATTTCGGCCTTCAGTTCAAGGCGACTGAGGCCGACATGTCGGGCGTCGGCACGGATGGCCTGCAGGACATCGACGAGATCGATGACAGCGATGCATCGCCGGAATCCGGTGACGAAGACAGCGACGGCGCGCCAAAGACCGGCGAAGTGGTCGCTCTGGACTCCTTCCGAAAAAAGAAAACCTGACCCCTCTTCTGAATTACCCCGGGCATAATCCCCATGGCTGATGATATTTTTCACGAGATGTTTCCGCTTGGCGAAGACACGACCGAATACCGCAAGCTGACATCCGACTTCGTCTCTACTGCCGAATTCGACGGAGAAGAAGTTCTCGTCATCGATCCCGAAGGCATCAGACAACTCTCGGCCCAGGCCTTTGTCGACATCGCCCATTACCTCCGCCCGGGACATCTGGAACAGTTGCGCAAAATTCTCGACGACCCGGAAGCTTCGGATAACGACCGCTTCGTCGCGCTCGACCTTCTGAAAAATGCAAATATCGCATCCGGCGGGATTCTGCCGATGTGCCAGGACACCGGCACCGCCATCATCATGGGCAAAAAGGGCCAGAACGTCTGGGTGAAGGGCAACGATGAAGCTGCCATCTCCGACGGCGTCCTGAAGACATACCGGGAGAGCAATCTGCGCTATTCGAACGTCGCACCGCTGTCGATGTTCCAGGAAGTGAATACGGGCAACAACCTGCCGGCGCAGATCGATATCTATTCGACCCAGGGCAATGCCTACAAATTCCTGTTCGTCGCCAAGGGCGGCGGATCGGCCAACAAGACGTTCCTGTTCCAGCAGACGCCGGCCGTTCTGAACGAAGACAAGATGATCGCGTTCCTGGACGAGAAAATCCGCACCCTCGGGACTGCTGCCTGCCCGCCTTATCATCTGGCGATCGTCATCGGCGGAACGTCGGCCGAGCTCAATCTGAAAACGGTCAAGCTCGCCAGCACGCGATACCTCGACAACCTGCCGACCCACGGCAATGAATACGGCCAGGCATTCCGCGATCTCGAGATGGAGCAGAAAGTACTGGAACTGACACGTCAGATGGGTATCGGCGCACAGTTCGGCGGCAAGTATTTCTGTCATGACGTGCGCGTCATTCGCCTGCCGCGCCATGGCGCAAGTGTGCCGATCGGACTTGGCGTTTCTTGCTCCGCCGACCGGCAGGCGCTGGGCAAGATCACCAAAGACGGCGTGTTCATCGAACAGCTCGAAATGAACCCGGCGAAGTACATGCCCGAAGTAGAGCCCACCGAGCTCGCCGACGAAGTCGTCCAGATCGACCTGAACCAGCCGATGGACGAGATCCGCAAAATCCTCAGCGGCTGTCCGGTGAAAACGCGTCTGTCGCTGACCGGCTCGATGATCGTTGCGCGCGATGCAGCCCATGCGAAGATCAAGGAACGCCTGGATGCGGGAGAGGAAATGCCCGAACATTTCCGCAATAACGCGATTTATTACGCCGGCCCGGCAAAGACGCCCGAAGGTTATGCGTCCGGCTCTTTCGGACCGACAACCGCCGGGCGGATGGATTCCTATGTCGAGGAATTCCAGGCCAAGGGCGGCAGTTTCGTGATGCTCGCCAAGGGCAATCGCTCGAAACAGGTCACCGATTCCTGCAAGGCCCATGGCGGGTTTTATCTCGGTTCCATCGGCGGTCCCGCCGCGCGGCTGGCACAGGACTGCATCAAGAAAGTCGAATGCGTCGAATATCCCGAACTCGGGATGGAGGCGATCTGGCGCATCGAGGTTGAGGATTTCCCCGCCTTTATCGTCGTGGACGACAAGGGCAACGACTTCTTCGCAAATATCTGACGGCACGCCTGCCGCCCGCACGTCATGTCCATCCTGCCGGACATTCTCGAACCGGGGCTGACGACGGTCTTTTGCGGATCGGCCGCAAGTTCTGCATCTGCGCGACTTGGCGCGTATTATGCCGGTCCGGGCAACCGGTTCTGGCAGGCCCTTTACGACGGCGGCCTGACGTCTTCCCTGCTGACGCCGAAGGAATTCCGTCGGCTGCCGCATTTCGGTATCGGTATCACCGACCTCGCCAAGCATGAATCGGGCATGGATATCTCGCTGTCATCCAATGCCTATGACGCAGGCGCGCTTCTGACAAAGATCGAAACTTACAAACCCCGGCACCTGGCTTTCACCGGCAAGCGTCCCGCGGGCATTTTTCTGCTCGAAGCGCTCGGGGTCGGACTGAACGATTACGGCGAACAGCCGGCAACAATCGGCAAGACGCGAATCTTCGTACTGCCCTCGCCGTCCGGGGCTGCGCGGCGGTGGTGGTCGCTGGAGCCATGGATTAGACTTGGCGCGATCCACCAGGCAATCAGGCAGCAACAGGGACACGGGCAATGAAATTCTGCGTATTCGGGGCTGGCGCCGTCGGCGGCTTTGTCGGCGGAATGGTCGCCCGGACGAATGCGGACGTCTCACTTGTTGCAAGGGGCGAACATCTTTCGGCATTGCAAAAAAACGGTTTGCGCATCATCACGCCTGATGAGGAATTCACCGTCACGCCGCCTGCGACGGACAACCCCGCGGAGCTCGGCATTCAGGACATCGTGTTCCTGTCGGCGAAGGCCCATTCGCTTACCCAGGCGGCCGAAGCCCTGCGGCCGCTGATCGGACCCGATACCGTGGTCGTCTCGGCGCAGAACGGTATCCCGTTCTGGTACTTCCATGACCATGACGGGCCGCTCGACGGCCATATCCTGCAGACCGTCGACCCGGGCGGGCGCATCGCCAACACCATTGACTGCGCGCGTGTCGTTGGCTGCGTGATTACATCCAGCAACACGGTCGAGGCGCCGGGCGTGGTCCGTAACATCGGCAACCGCGTATTCGCGCTCGGCGAGCCGGACGGCAGCCTGTCGCCGCGCCTGGGCGAAATCGCCGGAATCCTGACCGATGCGGGACTGAACGCGCCCACCACCGCAGCCATCCGCAGCGAGGTCTGGGTCAAGATGTGGGGCAATGTATCTTTCAGCCCCATGGCCACCCTGACCATGTCGACGCTCGGCCCCCTGGTCGAACGCGACGACCTGCAGCAGCTTGGTGTATCGATCATGGAGGAAGTACAGGCCGTCGGCGAAGCCCTTGGCGTATCGTTCTATCAGAAAATCGCCGACCGCGTGGAAGGCACACGCAGGGTATCCGGCCACAAGACATCGATCCTGCAGGACCTCGAAGCCGGCCGGCCGATGGAAGTCGACGGCATTACCGGTGCCGTGGTCGAACTGGGGCGTCTGACGGGTATCGGGACCCCGATGATCGACCTGATATATGCGCTCCTGCGCCAGCGCGCCCGAGAAGCGGGGCTTTATCCGGAAATCGGTTTCGATCCGCTGGCGCCGGTTGGCGACCCGATCGAAACCTAATAGATCGGAAACGTCGAAAGATGCGCCGCGAGAATGGTCTGGGTGAGCTTGACCAACTGACTTCTCAAAGGAGCG
>JAYOMI010000169.1:0-4687 GCA_038120765.1 Rhodospirillaceae bacterium | reverse complement strand
GCGCGATGCTTGTCTACATCTGGTTCCGGTTCGAATGGCAGTTCGGTGTCGGCGCGGTCGTCGCACTTTTGCATGACGTGGTGCTGACGATCGGCATATTTGCGCTGCTGGGGCTTGAATTCAACCTGTCGACCGTCGCGGCGATTCTGACGATCGCCGGCTATTCCATCAACGATACCGTGGTCGTGTATGACCGGGTGCGGGAGAATCTGCGAAAATACAAGCAGATGCCGCTCGGGGAGCTGCTGAACCTGTCGATCAACGGCACGCTGTCGCGCACGCTGCTGACCAGTTTCACGACACTCCTGGCGCTGTTGGCGCTGTATTTCTTCGGGGGCGAAGTGCTTGCCGGGTTCAGCTTCGCCATGATCTGGGGCGTGGTTGTCGGCACCTATTCGTCGATCTTCATCGCGGTGCCGCTGCTTGTGTATATGAATCTGCGTCGCACGGGTCTTATCGTCGGCGATACGGATGGCGACGACGCCGCCGACGCTGGGAAAACCACCGGCTGATCAATGGCGGATATCACGCCGCCGGTTCCGCAGGGCCGTCAGCTGATCCAGGGATATGGTGGAGGCGGTTTTCGTATCGCGGGCGTCGCTCACAGATCTTCCGTGATCGTATTTCACGATCAGACGCTGCCGTGGCAGACGACCTCCTTTGACGATCTCTCGGTAGCCGCCCTCGCGCCGCTTATGGTTGAGGATATCGGCGTGGAAGTGCTGTTGATCGGCTGCGGCGCCCGCATGGGCATGCCAAGGGCCGATATCCGGGAGGCACTCAAGGCATTTTCCATTGTGCCGGAATGGATGGATACCGGCGCCGCCTGCCGCACTTTCAATGTACTGCTTGCAGAAGACCGTGCGGTTGCCGCCGCCCTGATTGCCGTTGAATAGCGGTATTTGCGGCCCGGTAGCCCAAACGAAAAAGGGGGCCTCTTTGAGGCCCCCTTCACACGTGATAAGATGAATAAGACGATGTCCGTCAGAAGAGGTTCTGGGCCGCGACCATCGCATAGAGCATCGGGATAGACAGCATTGTGTTTGTCCGGGAGAACAGCATTGCGGTACGCCCCGCTTTTGCTTTCTCGTCAGCTTCAACCTGAACGATGCCCAGAGCCTTTTTCTGATTCGGCCAGATGATGAACCAGACATTGAACCACATGATCGTACCGAGCCACATGCCGATGCCGATTGCGGTGTGTTTCGGCACGCCGTCCGTCAGGCCGATTGTGATTGCGTCTGCGATATAGCCGTTGAGATAGGCGAGGATAAGGCCGGTGATCAGCGTGGACATGGCGCCCCAGCGGAACCAGAAAAGGGCCGCCGGTGCGATCACACCGGTGATAGCTGGCTTCTGTTCATCCGGAATTTTGCCCATATTCGGAATCTGGACGAAATTGAAATACCAGAGAATACCAATCCACATTACGCCGCTGAGGACATGGAGCCACCGGAAGAGGAATGCCCACCAGTTTTTATCCAGCGCCAGACCGGCGTCGTACTTAATCATTAAAAAAGCGACCAGCACCACGGCAAGTACGATGCCCGCAATTATCGTACTGGTTAGATCAGATAAAATTTTCGCCATTTTCAGATTGCCTCCATTTTTTCTAGCAATTGGATGCTAGCGGTAATGAATTGCTGGTTCAACGCTGCTCAGGACAGGAAGGCCGAGCTCGAATTTTATCCGCGTTTCCGAAGAATCTGTCACAGTTTCAAGCGGTTAATGAATGAAGGCCTTCTTCAACAGGCGATTGGCTATGGTACGCGAATCGGCCGGTCGGGACAGAAAATCCTAATCTTTGCGTTCAGCACGCGCATTCCGGATGGATTCAAGGGCATGGCTGGCGGCTTTAAAGCCCGACCTGACGCTGCCTTCGATGGTGGCGGGAAGTCCCGTGTCGGTCCAGTCGCCTGCTAGGAACAGATTCCTGATACTGGTATCCGTGGGTACCCGGGAATTTACCTGCGCGGGTGTCTGCGCAAAAGTGGCCCGTCGTTCCTTGATGATCCGCCATGCCGGCATGCGTCCGGCAGAACTGCCGATGACCTTTGCGACCTCCATCCAGAGCAGGTTGGCAATTTCCCAGTTGGGCTTTTCTGCCAGCGCGTCTCCTGCACTGATGGTCAGTGAGAGGATATTGTCGCGCACGAATATCCAGTGCGTTTCGCCGCCGATCAGGCCGATAAAGGGCGCTTCCCAGGGCAGGCTGACCGGCTTTTCCAGTCTGTAATGCGCATTGACGATCGCGCGCGACTCCGTCGGCGCCGAGGCTTCCGGCCAGATGTCGTTGCAGATATCCGGGGGCACGGCGAGTACAACCGCGTCGTCCGGTGCGAGGCGGAGCATGCCTTCCGGGAAATACAACGCGGTGATTTTATGATCCGCCCAACGGAGACCGCGAAGCCGCGCCTTGAAACGGATTTCGGCATTCTGTTCGCGGAGGAATTTAATGGCGGGATTCACAAGCGCAGTCGACAGGCCCTTGTGAAAAAACCAGGGCCGGCATGCCTCTTCGCCCTTCATGAAGGTCTCGCGCATGACGATCCACATGAGATGCGCGGACGCTTCGCTCGCATCGGTATTGAGGGCCGCCTGGCAGAGGGGTTGCCACAGGGTTTCATACAGAACGGAGTCCTTGCCGACGGCATCCAGGACGGTGTCCGTCTTGCCGGCGCGGTTCAGCCGGTAGATCTGTCTGAGATATTCGCCGGGGGCGGTGCCGGGGATGCGTCTGTCCTTCGAGAAAATCCAGGTCGGCAGAAGACCGCCGCCGGGTCGCACACGCCAGCGGTCGCCCGTGGAGATATCCATGAAGGGAAAAGCGGCCGGCGCTATCTCCCGGATCATTTCGTCTGCGCCGATATCCGACAGATAGGCCCGTGTCGACTCGTTGGCTCCGAGCAGAAGGTGATTACCGTTGTCAATTACGCAGCCGAGGCTTTCGTCATGGAACGACCGCGCGCGGCCGCCCGCGTGGCCCGCCGCTTCATACAGCGCGACATCGACGCCGGAGATCGCCGCGCGGGTCGCGCAGGCGAGTCCGGAAATGCCGGCTCCTATGACGTGAACGGTAGACAACAGCGTTGTTCCAATTTGAACGGCGGCGGCGAACTTCTCACGACCGGCCCCGTAAACGCAAGAAAAGCCTCAACGAGATCATAACCTTGTCGATCCCGGTGAGGCGGGCGCCGGATGACGCCGGATCCCGGTCCTGAAGCCTGGCAATCTGACGGAGCGTTTCGATGCGATGTCGGAGAAGCATTTTGCGCAGGGCAGGCGAAGCGATACGGGTGCCGAGGGCGTCTGCGCGGTTTATCGCTTCGGATGCGCGCGCGAGCAGGTCGCGATAGACAGGCAGCACTTCCGGCCATGATACGGATTTCCGGTCCAGACGATGTTGTTTCAGCAGGTCTCCGGGCAGCAGCGACGGCGCGTGCGGCGCGGCGAACACGATCTCGACAAGAAACCGCGCGACGAGCAAGGCCTCCACCCGGGATTCTGCCGCCGCATCGTCGCAGATACGCGCCAGTGCGGCGCCGATCGAGGCACCGCCGAACTGGCCCAGGGTCATCAGTTCGCTGACGCGGTAAATTTCTGTCCCGCTGCCGATTTTCTGTCGCGCCTGGTCTATGCGTGCGGCACATGTCTTTAGGTCCTCGCCGAGAGTGG
This sequence comes from Rhodospirillaceae bacterium, assembly GCA_038120765.1. Classification (GTDB taxonomy): domain Bacteria; phylum Pseudomonadota; class Alphaproteobacteria; order MPNO01; family UBA830; genus CAXBCP01. The sequence goes on along the minus strand of JAYOMI010000169.1, from coordinate 1,012 downwards.
CGTTATCGCCGCCGGTCAATGCCGTCCTGAACGCGTCCAGTCTGGCGTCGGCATCCTTGTCGGAGAATGTGCCCTGCGGGGGCACGAGCTCTGCAATCAGGTTCATGCGTAGCATCATAGACGTGGCGCTGTACGACTCGAAACGGCGTCCTTAGACTACAGTCAATATGTCGCCAGAATCTCCATCTCTCAGCAACGTTGAATACTGCGCCGGTCAGGTCCGGGAATATGATTATCACCGGTATTTTTCGGCGATGTTTGCGCCTCCGGATATCCGGCGGGGCCTGATCGCGCTATACGCCTTCAATCTGGAGATCGCGTCGGTTCGTGAGCGGGTGAGCGAGGCGTTGCTGGGGCAGATGCGCCTGCAGTGGTGGCGCGACACAATCGACGAAATGTACGGCGGCTCTGTGCGGAACCATGCGGTTGTCGCCGAGATCGCCTGGGCGATCCAGACATTCGATCTGCCGCGCGAGGATTTCGGGCGCATGATCGATGCGCGGATGTTCGATCTGGAAGACGCACCGCCCGAAGACAGCGCGGCGTTGTTGACATACGCCGCCGCCACGTCGGGCCAGCTTGCGGCAACGGCTGCGCGAATCTGCGGGGAATCCGGCTTCGTCGCCGATGCGGAGACGGTCGGTTCCGGCTGGGGGATGACCGGCCTGCTCAGGGCGCTGCCGTTCCATGCGGCCCAAAGCCGGGTGTATCTGCCCGGGGATATCCTGCGGGACTACAATCTTTCGCCGGATGACGTGATCGAAAGGCGAAATGAACGGGCCATGAGAGACGCGATCGCTGCGACTGCCGCCCTGATCGGGCGTTCAGGAACTCGGCCAATCGACGTCCCGGGGCCGGTCAGGCCCGCCATTGCCTATGCGGCTGTTTCGGCGCTGTATCTGCGAAAGCTGGAGCGGGCGGGCTTCGACGTATACGCCGACGGGCTGGAACCGTCGCGTTTCCGGGGACAGGTCGCGATCATACTCAGCAGAATTACCGGAAAGGTTTGACC
>JAYOMI010000168.1:1261-4795 GCA_038120765.1 Rhodospirillaceae bacterium | reverse complement strand
GAACTTGGGAGCTAGACACACTTCAACCTCGACCGTCATCTCAAAAGCCGTGAAACTTTCAAGCAGAACCGCTCAGCCGCACTTGCTGAAGCCGTGGGGCAGCAGCAGCGATATGGCGATGATCGAGATGGGGGGCGACACCCGCAAGTTCGCAGAGGACCCGATGGCCGTGTCGGCGATGGCCGAGGTAATCAGGCGAGCCCGCGATCTCAATGACCCGATTATCCACCGCATCATTCACGAATACCGGCCCGGCAAGCCGGTCGTATTCCAGCCCGACGAATAAAGGGCAACGCGGACAGCTTGCACTTGCTGATTTTTTGACATGCCAGCTTCGCGGGCTGCGTCTGTTCGAGTAAAACTAGTATGAGCACCCCTACCAGTTTTTGATGGGCGACCACCAAGACCAGGCTCAAGCTGCTGGAGTAATTCACCGGCTTCGCGGGCTGCGTCGGTGCGGGAAAAAGGGTGGTTGCCCTCCTCTTTTGTTTTTGGTGAATTGTGCATTCCCGTCGCAGGCTCAAGCTGTTTCAGCAATTCACCAGCCCGACGAATGGCTCGTGCGGGTTTTGCTGAGCCATGAGATTAAGCCGCGATTAAGCCAGCCGTTGGCGCACGGTCGCTAAGTCATTGAAAAATGGTGGGCGCGACAGGGATTGAACCTGTGACCCCTGCCGTGTGAAGGCAGTGCTCTCCCGCTGAGCTACGCGCCCGTATTCCGTGTGGAACGGTCGGGGATATAAAGCGGGGCGGCGGTTCTTGTCAATGTGGGCCGTGGAGTCCACATGAGAAGACATATAATCGCCGCAATTGCCCTATACTCACCCATCGAGGTGCAATGATGAATATGATGCGTTCCGCTATTCTGCCTGCCGCCCTGACCGTCGCGCTCGGCCTTTCAGGCCTTCTGTCCATGACCGCGGCGGAAGCCGCGGCGGAGAAGAACACGGTCGATCTGCGCTACAAGGTCTATATCGGCGGCTTTTCGGTCGCCGACATCACGGTCGGCATGGACCTCGCCCCGGCAAATTACGACATCGCCGCGAAAGTGGAGACGTCGGGCATGGTCGGGCAGATGTTCCCGTGGTGGATGAAGGCCTATTCCAGCGGCCGGATCGTCGGCGCGGGTGTGATGCCGGTGAAGGCGGGCCAGCGCAACAGCTGGAAAGGGCGGGAACGCTTTATCGACATGTCCTTCGACGACGGTATTGCGCGGATCGAGCGGATCGCGCCCAAGCCCGACGGCGACGACCGGGACAGAGTGCCGGAAGCCCTGCGCACCGGTGCGGTCGATCTCGCCAGCGCCCTGGTATCGATCATTCGCAAGATGGACGGTGACGATACCTGTTCGGCCCAGGTGCCGGTCTTTGACGGCCGGCGCCGTTACGACCTGATTGCCCGGCCGGACGGCGTCGAAAAGCTCCGCCCCAGCGGCTACACGCCCTATGTCGGCGATACGGTGAATTGCGAGCTGCGCATTCACAAGAAGGTCGGTTTCAGGAAGACCGACAAGTCCGGCTGGAACGACGGCGACCGCCGGGCCCGCGTTTGGATGGGCAAGGCATTCGCCGATGCGCCGCCGGTGCCGGTGCGCCTGACGCTGGATACGCCTCTTGGCGCGCTGATCGCCCATCTCAGTGCCGCGTCGCACACCGTCGGCGGTAAGAAAGTGAAGCTCGGCCAGAAGGAAGCGTCCCTCGCCAATTAGTGCCGGGTGGCGTCCGGCCGCAAGCGCGAATCGGGGATTGTCCGGCGGTCCTCATTCCCCTTGGCGCGACGGGGAGGTTTGTGGCAAGTTCCGGCGAACGGACTGGTAGGTGCGGGGCTCTCGTTCGCGTCCGTCGAAATTGAAACAGAACGGGTCTTCGGGGCGATGACAACGGGCGCTTGCGCTGCAATCGTAGTTGCGGCTGGAATGGGAACACGGATGAAATCGGACCTGCCGAAGGTCCTGCATCGCGTGGCCAACCGGCCGATGATCTCCCATCTTCTGGATGCCCTGTCGGCGATTTCGTCGGAACGTACCGTGGTAGTGGTCGCCCCCGGCATGACCGAGCTGGTCGAAGCCGTCGCACCGGCGGATACCGCCGTTCAGACCGAGGCGCTCGGCACGGGACACGCCGTGCTCGCTGCCCGCGACCGGATGGCGGACTTCACCGGCGATGTGCTGGTGCTGTTCGGCGACACGCCGCTCCTGACGGCGGAAACCATGCAGGACATGCTGATGGCGCGCCGCGCGGCGGAGAGCCCGGCGGTGGTCGTGCTCGGATTCCGGCCCGACGATCCCGCGGAATACGGCCGCCTTGTGACGTCTGACGACGGCGGGCTTGAGGCAATCGTCGAATTCAAGGACGCGAGCGCTGCCCAGCGCGAAATCGGCCTGTGCAACGCCGGCATCATGGCGATAGACGGAAATCATCTGTTTCCCCTGCTGGATGCGGTCGGCAACGACAATGCGAACGGGGAATACTATCTGACAGATATCGTGGAACTGGCCCGGGACCGCGGCCTACGCTGCGCCGTGGTCGAGGCGGCAGACCCGGTCGAGGTGATGGGCGTGAACAGCCGCGCCCAGCTCGCAGAGGCGGAAGCGGCCATGCAGGCGCGCCTGCGCCATCGCGCAATGGCCGGCGGCGTCACCATGACCGATCCCGAAACCGTCTGGCTGTCCGCGGATACGCAGATCGGCCGGGATGTGATCATCGGCCCCAACGTGGTTTTCGGCACGGGCGTGACCATCGCCGACAACGTGGAGATCAGGGCGTTCTGCCATATCGACCAGGCCGAGGTGGCCTCCGGCGCGGTCATCGGCCCGTTCGCGCGCCTGCGGCCGGGCGCGAAGCTCGAACGCGACGTGCATGTCGGGAATTTCGTCGAAATCAAGCAGGCGCTGGTCGAGGAGGGGGCAAAGGTCAATCACCTTACCTATATCGGCGATGCGCGGATCGGATCGCGGGCGAATATCGGCGCCGGCACGATCACGTGCAACTATGACGGCTTCTTCAAGGACCTGACCGATATCGGCGCGGATGCGTTTATCGGCTCGAACACCTCTCTGGTGGCTCCGGTGAAGATCGGCGACGGCGCGACGGTCGGAGCGGGCTCGGTGATCACGTCGGACGTCGAACCGGATGCCCTTGCCGTGGCGCGCGGCCGCCAGAAAAGCATCAGCGGATGGGCAAGCGCCTTCCGGAAACGGCGCAAGGCGGAAAAAGACGCCGCCCCGGCGCAGAAGTCCTAACAAGAGCGACCAACCCCAAGCGTAGAACGGATCACAACATGTGCGGCATTATCGGTATCATCGGCAAGGCGGACGCGGCGCCCCTGTTGCTCGACGGCCTGAAGCGTCTTGAATACCGGGGGTACGATTCCGCCGGTATCGCCACCCTCGTCGACGGGGTGATCGACCGGCGGCGGGCCGAGGGAAAGATCAGCAACCTGAACGCGCTGATCGATATCAGGCCGCTCCCGGGTTCGATCGGTATCGGCCACACCCGGTGGGCGACGCACGGTCTGCCGACCGAGGCCAACGCC
>JAYOMI010000168.1:0-1251 GCA_038120765.1 Rhodospirillaceae bacterium | reverse complement strand
CCCCATGCCGACGAGCGGGTCGTGCTGGTGCATAACGGGATCATCGAGAACTTCCAGGCGCTGCGCCAGGAGCTGAGCGATGCGGGGCGCGTTTTCCATTCCGAGACGGATACCGAAGCCGTCGTGCACCTGATCAGCAGCTATCTCGAACAGGGCAAAACCCCGGCCGAAGCGGTGGCCGCGGCCCTCAAACGCCTCGAGGGCGCGTTTGCGCTGGCGATCCTGTTCGCCGGGTATGATGGGCTGATGATTGCCGCCCGCCGCGGCAGCCCGCTCGCCATCGGCTACGGCGACGGGGAAATGTTCATCGGCTCGGACGCGCTGGCACTGGCGCCGCTGACCCAGCAGATCTGCTACCTCGAAGAAGGGGACTGGGCCGAAATCTCGTCGTCGGGCGCCGTCATCCATGACGAAACCGATGCGGTGGTGGAGCGCAAGGTTCAGCAGACCTCGACCTCCGGCGCGATGATCGGCAAGGGCAATTTCCCGCATTTCATGCTGAAGGAAATTTACGAACAGCCCGCCGTCATCGGCGATACGCTGCGGTCGATCCTCAACCCCTGGAACGAGGTCATCACCCTGCCGGAGATACCGTTCGATCTGACGCGCATTCCCCGCATCACCATCGTTGCCTGCGGCACGTCCTTTCATGCCGGTCTGGTGGCGCGCTACTGGTTCGAGACAATTGCCGGCATTCCGACCGATATCGATATCGCGTCCGAGTTCCGCTACCGCACGATAGAGATGCAGCAGGGCGGGCTGTCGCTGTTTATCTCCCAGTCGGGCGAAACCGCCGACACCCTGGCCGCGCTGCGCTATGCCAGGGCCCAGGGCCAGCATATCGTATCCGTCGTAAACGTGACCGAAAGCTCGATGGCGCGGGAATCCCATGCGGTCCTGCGCACCCAGGCAGGTCCTGAAATCGGCGTCGCGTCCACCAAGGCCTTTACAACGCAGCTCACCACGCTCGCCTGTTTCGCCATCGGTCTGGCAGCCGCTCGGGGCAGGATTGACCGCGAACGCGAAGCGGCGCTCTGTCATGCGCTGACCGAGGTGCCGTCGCGCGTGAACGAGATTCTGCAGCACGACGAGGAAATCGAGAAACTCGCCCATGAGGTCGTCGATGCGCGGGATGTTCTCTATCTCGGCCGCGGGACGGGCTATCCCATTGCCCTCGAAGGGGCGCTGAAGCTGAAGGAAATTTCCTACATCCATGCCGAGGGTTATGCCGCCGGCGAAATGAAGCACGGC
>JAYOMI010000167.1:0-4834 GCA_038120765.1 Rhodospirillaceae bacterium | reverse complement strand
TCCTCCGTTAAATCAGACGATCAACTGGCCCAAAAATTTTGACGACGGACAGGCCACCGCACGCTTCAACCGGGCGTTCTCGGCCTCGAGGTCCTTCAGGCGACGGGCCTGGCCGACCTTCAGGCCCCCATATTCCTTGCGCCAGCGGTAGTACGATTGTTCCGATACGCCGATCTGCCGGCACACTTCTCCAACGGTTCGGCCCTGCGCCAGCAGCACATCGGCTTCCCGCAGATGGTTGATTATCTGTTCAACTGTAAAACGTTTCCTCGGCATCTCTGATCCCTTCTTTGTGGATCCAGATGCCAAATTCCTAACTCAGCAGATGGACCCGGTTAAGGGGGGCAGGTCAATACCCAGGCCAGAACCAGCGCGAAAAGCGAGAACGCCGCGACCACGGCGATGACGACGTACATATCTGTCGGTTGCATTTCATCCTTCATTTATGTTGGTTTTCAGGATGAATCTTCGGGTGTCGTCTTTCGGTTGGCCTTGATCTATATCAATAGGGTTTGCCCGCCGGTCACAACGGAAAGAATGCCATGAAGTGGTTCTCGCAGGAAAAGCACAAGATCGATCTCTTCGGCCTTGCGACGCGCAAGGAGAAGAACCCGTGGATGGAGAAATTCTACCTGGCCGTCGGCCTGTTGTTTTTCGGCTACGTGTTCTACAGCCTGTTATTCGGGGACTGATCCGGCAGCGCCATGACGCGACCCGAGCGCAAGCCACCGCGGAAGATGACCGAAAAGCGGCTGCGGAATATCGCGGTCTACTACTGCCAGCGCTACCTGGTTTCCGGCGGCAAACTGAGCGACCACCTCAACAAACGTCTCTACCGCGAGGTCGCGGATTCGGAAGAACGCGCGGCCTTTGCCGAGATGATCCCGAAGATCGTCGACGAACTGTCCGGTATCGGGCTGGTTAACGACAGGGAGGCGGCATCCGCCCGGCTGCGCTCGGCGCTGCGGTCGGGCTATGCGTCGGGAACCGCCGTGACCGTCGCCGCCCGCGGCGCGGTCGTCGACCGGGCCGTGGTGGAGCACGAGCTGGACATCGCCCTGACCGAGGCCCTCCCCGAACTGGACGGGGTCGACCAGGAAAGCTCCGAGGCGGCGATGGAACAGGCCGTACTTGCCCTCAAACGGGCGCGGCGCGGCCCCTACAGGATACGCCCCCAGGACGACAAATCCCGACGCCGCGATGCCGGATGGCTGCAGCGCCGCGGCTTTCGCATGGACGCGATCCGCCATGCGCTGGACATCGACCCGCTGGAGGAGTGACCGCTCCCGCTCCGGGAACAGAGCGGCGATCAGGCGAGATCGAAACCGTTCTTCAGCAGAAAATCCCGGAACCCGGCGCGCTCGGCGACCGAGAGCTGACGGGCGACGTTTTCCGACCAGGTGCAGTTTTCGGACACGCCGTATTTGTCCGTATGACGCTGGCCGTCGGCGGATATCGGATTGGTCTCCAGCCGCTGCGCGTCATAGCTGTCCACGAGCGCATCGAGCCCGGAATCGTCATACTTTTCCCGGTGAACGACCGCGGCCTGCGGCAGGCGCGCATTCATCCGCCCTTCCCAGGCAGGCCATCCGAGCGTCAGACCGGCGATCGGAAAGACCCCTTCCGGAATATCGAGCGCCGCACAGAAGTCTTCCATCCGGTTGCGGACCTGGCTGATCGGCGCACAGCCGAGCCCCATGTTTTCGGCTGCCGTGATAAAGCACTGCATGGCAAGCGCCGCATCCACGGTCGCGTTCAGGAACGTGTCCATGTTGTTGCTGGCATAGTCGAAACCGTTGCGCCCGGTCAGGCGTTGCGCGCGCCGCATGTCGGCGCAGAACGTGACGAAGACGGGACAGTACTTCATGTGACCGGTATCGGGATTGAGGTCGGCCAGCTGCATGCGGAGCGCTTCGTCTGTCGTCACGATGATCGAATACTGCTGGAGGTTCGACTTGGTCGGGGCCGATTGCGCGCAGGCAAGCAGCGTCTGCAGCACGCTGTCGGGCACCGGGTCTTCGGTGTAGCGGCGGATGCAGCGCCGCTCCAGCAGTTGCCGTACCGCCGCCGGCAGGTCGTCCGGCGCATCTCCGCCATAATCAATGCCATAACGCCCGCCGATCAGTTCCGATGGAGTATTCATGTCCGACTGTCTCACCCGCTCAAATTTGCTATCCTGTATAATACCACAGCTTTTCTTCAACCACGGTGCTCCCGCCAATGCCCCTCACGCCCGGACAGGAAGACGTGCTCATCGTCCACAGCTCGGACCTCCACGTCGATGACGGTTATACCGCCCGCGCCTGTGGCGGGGACGGGAACGCACCCCTCGCCGCCGTGCTGGACGCCGCGCGGACGATCGGGGCCGACCTGGTCCTGCTGACCGGCGATATTTTCGAACACAACAGGCTGAACGCGACCATCCTGGAACGCACCCGCGCCGTCCTCGGCGAAGCGCGTCTGCCCGTCGTGATGCTCCCCGGCAACCACGACCCCCTGATGCAGGGCTCAGTCTGGGACCGGGGCCGGTTGTCGTCGATCGACAACGTGCACGTGCTCGGCGAAGAGAGCGACATCGCGGCTTTTCCACGGCTCGGCATGGAGATATGGGGCCGCGCACATGAAGACTACAACGAGATCAATCCCCTCGAGGGCGCGCCGCCGCGATCCGCCGCGCGGCACATCGTGGCCGCTCACGGGCATTTCGCCGAGGAACGCGGCCCCGAAGGCAGGCCCGGCCCCGGCTGGCTGTTCACGCCGGACGATATCGAGGCGACGGGGGCGGATTACGTCGCCCTCGGCCACTGGAACCGGAAAGTCCGGGTCGGCACCGGCACTGTACCTGCCTGGTATTCTGGGTCGCCGGACTATGCCGGCACGGTAAACGTCATCCGCCTCGGGCCGTCAGGCGGGATCGATATCTCCCACACGCCGGTCGCGGGACCGCCCGGCGGCTAGCACCGGACTATCGTGCCTCCGCCGCAAGCGCCTCAGCGATCATCCTGCGCAGCGCGAGACCCGGGCCGTCGACATTGATGTCGATCCAGTCTTTCGGATTATGCGCATGGCGATCCATGTTCATCTGCTGGGCGGCGAGGATATCGACATCGTCCTGAAAGGCGCCGCGCAGACCGACGCGGAACTCTTCATCCATCTCCGGCTCATCCAGCGCGAAATTCCGGGAATGGGCGTAGAAATACCAGGTCGAATTCTCCGTCTCGGGCGTAATGGCGTTCAGGTTGTAGAACTCGAATCCCTGCCCTTCGCGCCCGCCGGGGCCACGCGGAATGTCGTCCGGATGATCGCCGGCCTTGGCGCCGCTGCCCGCCGGCAGACAGCCGACGCGCACCGTGTTGAAGCTCGGCACCATGGCCTCGGCATACTGCCAGCGGTCGATATTGTCGGCAAACCCGCCGAAACGGGCATAAAGCGGCGCGGGCGGCGAATCGAGGATCCAGCGGATCATCCGTACCGTGTTATCGCCCTTCGTGGTGACGATGGGAAAATCAGGTACCGCAGACGTGCCGATATTGCCAATATGCACGTAGGCGAGATGCGACAGGTCCAGAAGGTTGTCGTTAAACAGCTCGTAATGGCAGGGAATGTGAAAGGGCGGATCGCCCTTCACCACCTTCCAGCCGGGATCGTCCATCACGTGCCAGTCGGGCAGCAGGCTCTCATCCGCCTTGTCCGGATCGCCCATCCAGACCCAGACATACTGGTATTTTTCCAGCACGGGCCAGGTACGCACCCGGCCGCCGGGCGGCACCTTGGTCTGGCCGGGGACCTTCACGCAGGCGCCCGTCGCATCGAATTCCAGCCCGTGATAGCCGCATTGCAGGATATCGCCGATCACCCTGCCCTCCGACAGCGGCAGCTGGCGGTGACAGCAGCGGTCTTCGAGGACCACGACCTTGCCGGCGGTATCCCGGAACAGCACCAGCGGTTCGTTCAGGATGGTCCGCGCAAGGGGTTCCGTGCCGATTTCATGGTTCCACGCGGCCGCATACCAGGCGTTTTTGACGAAGGGTCCCATTCCGTTTCCTGCAAGAGTTTCGATCAATCCCAGACTATCCGCCGAGCCCCCGTACGGGCAAGACCGGCCCCGAAAAACCGTTTCCGGCATCAGTTTCGCAAAACCGGCAAAACAACCCCATGCACCCGAAACGCGGCTGGGGGGGAATCAAATGTGTTTTTGATAACAGCCACTTATGCCTAGAAGCCGCAGATTTCTGCGAAAACCTGTGTGCGTGGGAGAGACTAGGAGTGACTAGGAGAGAGCGCAAGTGCCTAGGAATAATACGGCAGAAATACGGCTGCCGTATAAAAAAACGAGGCTGTTTAGAACACGCCGCCAATCACGATGTTTGTCACGGCGATTGGTTTTGTTCTCACCACAACGACATCGGCATCGTTAATGGTGCTGTCGTGGCTTGATCTGCTGTAAACCAGGTGGAATGAGGACTAGGACCACCCACGCTCCAGGAGATCAACCGCTGCCAATAGCCTGCCACGCACCTCGTCGGGGGTATGCTCGCCCATGGATATTCGCTGCGGTCCCGATACGTCAGGCATCGTACCGAACCGCTCCCAGGCCTCTCCTTTGCGCAGTCGCTTCACCCAGTATTTCGTATGCCAGCAGAGACCGGGTCCAGCAGAGTACTCGTGGTAGCCGAGGTAGAAGACGCGCTGTCGGGGAATACGATGATCACGCGACCCGGCCGGCACGGCAATATCGGATGCGACGGCAACCAATCGCCACGCAATCGGATGTTACCTGCATGGCCGTCGTTGCCGAACGATACCAGATTGCCTGCCGGACACTTCTGAGGCA
>JAYOMI010000166.1:0-4852 GCA_038120765.1 Rhodospirillaceae bacterium | reverse complement strand
ATGCTGACGATGCACTGACCATGCGGGATGCCGGCGAGGTCTTCGACGTGATCGTCAGCGATATCGAAATGCCGGGCATGGATGGTTTCGATCTTGCCCGGGAAATTCGCGAAAAAGGTGCATGGGCAGAGACACCGATAGTGGCCCTTCAGTCGCGGACATCACCGGCGGACATCGCCGCTGGGCGTGAAGTCGGCTTTGTCGACTACGTGCCTAAACAGGATCGCGAGGCGCTTCTCGAGTCCCTGTCGAACACTATCGTGAAGATGAAAGGCGCAGCATGACCGCAAAATCCAGAAAATCAGCCAAGGGTGCCGGGCACGATACCGGTGCGACGCGAGAGTTCGTGACCGCCTCGATCGGAGAGCAGCTTTGCGGCATCGCCGTATTGCAGGTCCAGGATGTGCTGGCACCCCAGCGCATGACGCCAATTCCCCTGGCCCCGCCGGAGGTTTCAGGTTCCCTCAATCTGCGCGGACGCATCGTGACTGCAATCGACCTTCGCATTCGGATGGGGTTGCCGCCGCGCGACGAGGATGAGCGCACGATGAGCATCGTCGTCGAGCATCAGCACGAACTGTACAGTCTGATCGTCGACGACGTCGGCGACGTCCTCAAAGTGTCCGAGAAAAACTTCGAACGGAACCCTGCGACGCTTGATGCGCTGTGGCGCACCTATAGCGAGGGTGTTTACCGGCTCGAAGAGGGTTTGCTTGTCGTACTCGATGTTTCGACCCTTCTCTCGTTTAACTCGAACGAAGAAGCGGCCTGAAGATTCCAGCCTGTAAGAGTGCCATGAAATCCTGTCTCGTCGTTGACGACTCCAAGGTCGTCAGAATGGTAGCGCGAAAAATTCTCAAGGATCTCGATTTGAGATTGTCGAGGCTGTTGACGGCAAAGACGCCTTGCAGAAATGTGGCGACCGGATGCCAGATGCTGTTCTGCTCGACTGGAGTATGCCGATTATGAACGGTATCGATTTCCTGCGGCAGATGAGAACGCTGCCGGGGGGGCAGGATCCTGTCGTTGTGTTTTGTACGACTGAGAATGACGAGGCCCATATCCGCGAAGCGATCACGGCCGGCGCCAACGAATGCATAATGAAGCCGTTCGATGGCGTTGTCGTGGAATCCAAATTTTCCCAGACTGGGCTAATCTGATGACCGTCGTCCCGGCCATATCAGCAACGTCTGGTGAGCCCGCCGTTGCCGGTCCTTTGACGGTAATGATCGTGGACGACTCCGCCGTTATTCGCGGTATTTTCCGTCGCACGCTTGAGGCCGAACCGACCATCGAGGTCGTGGCATCGGTGTCCAATGGACAGCAGGCGATCGACGCACTGGCCAAACGGCCTGTTGATGTTGTCGTGCTCGATATCGAAATGCCGGTAATGGACGGGATGACCGCCCTTCCGAAACTGTTGGAACTTGTGCCTGGCATGAAGGTGATTATGGCGTCTACGTTGACCGAGAAGAATGCGGAGATCAGCCTGGAAGCTCTCCAGAAGGGAGCCGCCGACTATATTCCGAAGCCGACGGCAAAATATGAAATTCACTCAGCAGATTCATTCAAGCGGGAGCTTGTCGAGAAAATCAAAGCCCTCGGCGGTAAAACCGTCAGGACGCCTAAGAAAGTTCAGTTGACTGCGGATCGTGTGCCTTCAGCTACACCGAAAGTTGCAGCGGCCCCTGTCGCCCCGCGGCCCGTCTCGAAGGTGGCGCCAAGGATAATTGCAATCGGCAGTTCTACGGGTGGTCCGCAGGCGCTCTTCAAAGTGTTCGAGGGGCTCAAGGGGCAGATCGATCATCTGCCGGTGGTTATCGCGCAACACATGCCGAAGGCCTTCACCGGGATACTCGCCGAGCACCTGTCGAAGGTGGCGAAGGTGCGGTGCGGCGAAGGTGTCGATGGCGAAGCGCTTGAGGCCGGACGGATCTACATCGCCCCCGGGGATTATCATATGTATGTCGAGAAATCCGGCACAGGCCATTTGATACGGCTCAATCAGGATCCGCCGGAAAACTATTGTCGCCCATCGGTAGAACCTCTGTTCAGAAGTGTTGCGAGGGAATTTGGTCCTGCGACCCTGGCCCTGATGCTCACCGGGATGGGACATGACGGCCTGACTGCATCCGAGACCCTGGTAGATGCCGGTGCGACCCTCATTGCACAGGATGAAGCAAGCAGTGTGGTGTGGGGTATGCCCGGCGCTGTAGCGAATGCAGGTCTCTGTTCGGAAATTCTGCCAATCGACAAAATAGCCCCGTGTGTAATCAATCTGATGCGGAGAATCTGAACATGAATCCGCAGGATTTTGAGTACCTCAAGGAATTTCTGAAGACCCGTTCCGGAATCGTATTGTCTGCCGACAAGCTCTATCTCGTCGAGAGTCGATTGACGCCCGTTGCACGGGATCTCGGAATGTCCGGTATCGACGAACTGATCGCGGCGTTACGCAAGACCGCGGACGAGAGCCTGAAGACGAAGATTACGGATGCGATGACCACCAATGAGTCGTTTTTCTTCCGGGATCAGACGCCATTCGACAATCTGCGGGATCATGTACTGCCGCCGATGGTTGCCGCCCGAAAAGCGAAGGGGCAAAACCGCATCCGAATTTGGAGCGCAGCGTGTTCCAGTGGGCAGGAGCCCTACACGATCGCGATGATGCTGCTCGAGAACAAGGCGAAATTCGGCGACATGTCTTTTGAAATTCTGGCCACCGATCTGTCGACCGAAATCGTCGAGAAAGCAAAAGAGGGGGCGTATTCCCAGTTCGAGGTTCAGCGTGGTTTGCCGATCCAGCTGCTGGTGAAATATTTCACTCAGAAAGACACATCCTGGCAGATTTCTGAAGACATCCGAAAAATGATCCGTTTCCAGACTTTCAATCTGCTCGATAGCTATGGCGTTCTCGGTAAGTTCGATATCATTTTCTGCCGTAACGTCTTGATCTATTTCGATCAGGACACGAAAGGCGCAATCCTCGGCCGGATGGCTGATATCTCGGCGCCTGATGCTTCGCTTTTCCTCGGCGGCGCCGAGAGTGTTATCGGCATCTCTTCGGATTATCAGCCTGTCAGCGGCGTACGCGGGGTTTATCAGCTTGAGTCCAGTGCGGCCGCCGCCCGTCCGGCGCCGATCTCGGCTGCCCGCAACGGCTGACGCCATTCAGTAGAATACAGTTTCCGGTTCGACGGATGGGACGGTTCCAGGCTGAGCCGTATCTTTGCGGCCGGTGGGAATGACAAAGGCATAAAAAAAGACCGGCAATTTTGCCGGTCTTTCTTTTGAGTTCGGTTGGGAAGGGGCTTTTGCGTCAGGCAGTTGCCCGCGTCGGCTCTTCCTCGGTGCTGATGGTTGTCGTGTCTTCGAGCGGATCGCGCAGAACGTAGCCGCGACCCCATACGGTCTCGATATAATTTTCGCCGCCCGTTGCGGTCGAGAGTTTCTTGCGCAGCTTGCAGACAAAGACGTCGATGATCTTTAGTTCCGGTTCGTCCATTCCCCCATAGAGATGGTTCAGGAACATTTCCTTCGTCAGGGTCGTTCCCTTGCGGAGAGACAGAAGTTCGAGAATACCGTATTCCTTGCCGGTGAGGTGCAGCGGTTGTCCGTTCACTTCGACCGTACGGGTATCGAGGTTGACGGCGATCTTGCCGGTCCGGATGATCGATTCCGAATAGCCTTTCGACCGGCGCACGATCGCCTGGATGCGGGCAACCAGTTCACCCTTGTCGAAGGGTTTGGTCAGGTAATCGTCAGCACCGAAGCCGAGGCCTTTAACCTTCTGATCGGGCTCGGAAAGCCCCGAGAGGATCAGGATCGGGGTTTTCACCTTGGATGACCGCAGTCGTCTCAGGACCTCGTATCCGTCCATATCGGGAAGCATCAGATCGAGAATAATCAGGTCATAATCGTAAATTTTCCCGATTTCGAGACCGTCCTCGCCGAGATCCGTACAGTCGCAAATGTACCCTTCGGACTTCAGCATCATTTCGATGGTTTTCGCTGTCGAAGTATCGTCTTCGACCAGAAGTACTCTCATGAAATTCCCCCGGACTGAGCGAACAGTCCCTTAACCGAATTGATTAACTCGATGATCATAATGCCCCCCAGATGGTTAACAAATCGTATACCGGCGATCCAAATTGCCTACTTTACCAAATTTAAATACCGGTCCTGCATGATGGATGTCCAGACTAACTTATTGGAATTTCACAATTTTGCTAGCACAAACCGCGCATCCGGACCCCGGACAGATATATTCCGCCATCGTTAACGAGATCGAACAGCTCGATGACCGTGAAGTTTATGGGCGGATTTCCGCCGTCCAGGGCATGCTGGTCGAGGTCGCCGGCGTACCGCAATCACTCATTGTCGGCGGCAGATGTGCCGTCAGTGCCCGGAGCGGCCGCGATGTGCTGTGCGAGGTTATAGGCTTTCGAGACGGCAAGGCTTGTCTAACGTCAGCGCTCATGGGGCAGATTGAGGAGTTTGCATAAGGGAGGATTTTTGGCTCATCGTAGAGACCCGTAGGGGAACGAAGATGAGACAAAATTCGATGACGACGAAAGACACCGCCGAGCAGGCGGTTCGGGATATCCGCCGTAAGACGCGGAAGCATTATTCCGCCGAAGAGAAGATCTGCATTGTTCTGGAAGGTTTGCGTGGCGAGGAAAGCATAGCCGCGCTGTGCCGCCGTGAGGGCATCGCCGAGAGCCTATATTACAGCTGGTCGAAGGAGTTCCTGGAAGCGGGCAAGAAGCGCCTGGCCGGGGATACCGCACGCCAAGTCACCTCTGTCGAGGTCAAGGGGCTGCGGCGCGAGATGCGGGATATGAAGGAGTTG
>JAYOMI010000165.1:0-5096 GCA_038120765.1 Rhodospirillaceae bacterium | reverse complement strand
TCGTCGTCAATAACGGCATGTACGGCACCATCCGCATGCACCAGGAAACCCATTATCCGAAACGCAAGTCCGGCACCGATATCGTCAACCCGGACTTCGCCGCGCTGGCCCGCGCCTATGGCGCCCATGGCGAAACGGTCACGAAAACAGCCGCTTTCGAAGCCGCGTTCGAACGCTGCCGCGCGGTGGACGGGCCGTCACTGATCGAACTGGTGATCGATCCGGATGCAGTGCTGCCGACGAGCACGCTGTCGGGGATTCAGGCGGCGGCTTTGAAGAGCTAGTCATTTATTAAAGTGTCATTGCTCACAGCCTTGCAGCGCTAAACAAGAATAGTGCGTTATGGCTTCCGCGATATATGGTGAGTTAAGATGGTACAAGACCTGCAGTGTAAATTTCGCTATTGAGAAGTGAAAAATCCCAGAGAAATACTCATTCAGATAAAAACACGCATAAAAAACTAAATAACAAAACCAATAAAATGTGATAACACTCCAACACACCTTCTGAAACATCTAATACACCGATTTATATTTCATAATCGGCCACACACGAAATCAGAAACAAAAATATAATTAAATAATTATCATTATTATTTTATTTTATTACTTTTATTTTGCTATAAATTAAAGGATCGACAATATTCGAAAAATATATAAATACATTCCCATGCACATATATTATTGATATGTAGTAATATAATATATAATTATTTAATGCTTTTGCTATTAATGCCGAAAAATAGTCCCACCCATAAATTAATGCATGTATAAATTTCAAAAATTCGAATTGGGACAACGATGTAATCTCGGGAACTAGCTTGGTCAAAGATACTGCGGCCACGATCCCCCTCGACCACCAGAATACCTTCAACCACTTCCGTGTACCGTCTTGTGTTTCCAACATTACATGTCGGGCGCAATAACCGCCCTACCCCATCAACCTGTTCATCTCCGGGTGGACAATATTCTCCCTGCCCCAGGTCAGCGTTCCGGAGTCCCGCATTTCCAGGCAGGCTTCACGCACCCGGGTGTAAGTCATCAGGGAAAACAGGCCGCCGATACTGACCCGCGCCACCCCCATTTCCCGCATCTGATGCAGGTCGGGGGCCGCCGGGTTGGCGAGGAAATTGACCGGGCCGTCGATGGCGGCGAGCAGTTTTTCCATCGTCTCGCGGTCGCGCACGAACGGCACGAAGACGCAGCCCGCCCCTTCCTGCAGATAGGCATTGCAGCGCCGTACCGTTTCCTCGAACACGCCCTCGCCCGGCCCGCCGAAAAACCCGTCTGAGCGGGCGTTGATGACGAAGGGCACACCGTAATCGTCGGCGGCCTTCTTCGCCGCCCGGATTCGGGCAACCGACAGGTCGTATTCCAGCAGCGGATGACCCGCGGCCTGGGATGATGAATCCTCGATATTCGCACCCACCGCGCCGGCATCCAGCGTCGTCGTCACGGTATCGCCGACCGCTTCGGGCGCTTCGCCGTAACCTGCCTCCATGTCCGCGGTCACGGGCAGGTCGACCCCGGCGGCGATCTTTCGGACCATGAACAGCATGTCGTCGCGGCTGATCACCTCTCCGTCGGGACAGCCGAGCGACCACGCGATGCCCGCGCTTGACGTTGCGATGGCAGGATAGCCCTGTTCGGCGACGATGCGCGCACCGGCAACATCCCAGACATTGGGCAGGACCAGCGTTTCATCCGCGTCGATCAGCGCCTGGAGTTTTTCGGCCTTCTGGCCCAGTATCGCTTTGTTCATGGCCGTTCCCCGTTTTGCCGGTGGATCAGAGGGTGATTTCCGGCACCGGCCCGCCGGTCGCCATGCCGAGCACGCCGTCGATGATCGCATCGACATCGTTCACGGCGGCGAATGTCAGCAGGTCCCGCGCTTTTTCGATCATTTCGTCGCGGCTGAGCGGCAGTTCCGGATCGCCCTTGCAGGCGGTGCGCGCGGCCGTCACCGAGGCGCCGTCTTTCAGGTTCACCGTGACCTCGCCGCCCCAGTCCTTCGGATAGGCGTTGGTATAGGTGTCCCCTGCCCGCACCGAGATCGATTTCCGCAGTTCCGCCGCCCGGTCGCGGCCCGAGGGATCGAACGACGCGAAGGTGCACCTGCCGTCGAGAAGGCTGATGGCGACGCAGTGCTGGACCGAGAACTTGGCCTCGTATTCGCTTTCCGGCACGGGCCGGTCGCACACGTCGATGGAGGCCTGATACACGGCGACATCGACGCTTTCGATATCCTTCGCGTCGATCCTGCCGGAGAGTTCGAGCGCCGCGTCGATGACGGGATGCGTATGGCGGCAGGACGGCCAGGGCTTGATCGATGTCAGATGCACCTGCCACGGCGCGTTGGGGTCGCGCAGCACCGCGTCGGGATCGGGATCAGGGCATGCGCCGGCATAAAGGCCCTGCGGCCCTTCGAGGATAGCGGGCGGGCCGGTGAAGCCGAGTTGCGCCAGTTCGGCCGCCACGATCCCCGCCTCCGCGCCGCGCCCGGCGTGGAGATGCTTGCTCATCGCCCCGGTATTGAGGAATTCCCATAGACCGGCGGATTGCGTGCCCGCATTGCCGAGCGCATGGACGGTCTCGGTATCGGTCAGCCCCATCAGGGTCGCCGCCGTCATCGCGCCGCCGAACGTGCCGCAGGTCGCTGTATTGTGCCAAATCCTGTAATGCGCCCGGCCGACCGACATGCCGACGCGGGTACAGGCCTCGAACCCGAACAGGACCGCTTTCAGGAATTCAGGCCCCGTGGGCATGTCGTCGCGGCTGAGCGCGAGGGCCGCCGGTATCGTTACACAGGCGGGATGGACGACCGACGCCTTGTGCAGGTCATCGACCTCGAGAATATGGGTGAGACCGCCCATTACCAGGGCCTGGCGCCCGGTATCGCCTTCCTTGCCCTTCAGATAGGCGAGGAGCTTCTCGCCCGGGACCGAGCGGCGGCCCGCCAGCATGTTGGCAACGCCGTCCAGCGTGAACAGCGCCATCGCCTCCAAATCCGCCTGATCGACGGGCTTGTTCCGGATCAGCGAAACGAGTCCTTCGGTCAGAGTGCCGTCGATCCGGGGGGAGACGATTGTTTCAGGATTGGTATTCATCGCGATGCCTCGGTGTTTGGTCTCTCATTATGGCACGTTGGGGATGTTATCTTAAAGACCGACCGGCGCCGGAGTGAAGGACGGGGCAGGCTTGAATGTTGATCTTGACCCGGCTATGGGGTGTCCATGACATCCATCGCTTCTCCTGAAACGCCCGCCTCTCCTCTCGCGTACATTCCGCCGACATTCTTTGGCGCCGTGATGGGGGTTTCCGGGCTGGGCCTTGCCTGGCGTCAGGCCGAAAAGTTTCTCGACTGGCCATCGCTCCCGGGCGATATCGTTCTGGTGATTGGCGCGGCAATGCTGGCCATGGTGGTGCCCGCCTATATCGCCAAATGCCTGCTCTACCCGGCGATGCTGTGGCGGGATTTCGACCACCCGGTAAAGGGACCTTTCCTGGCAGGCGCCCCCCTGGCAATCCAGTTGCAGGTGCCCGGTATCCTTCCCCTGCACCCGGGCGTGGCGGAAGGGCTGTTCCTGTGCGGTGCCGGGCTAAGCCTATTTCTGACGCTCTACATAATGTCGCGCTGGTTCCTGCGGCCGCAGGAAATGGCGAAAATGAATCCGATCTGGCTGATCCCGGGCGTTGGTGGTTTTCTGACCGCACTGATGGGCCCCTCGCTCGGCTATATGGAGCTGAGCTGGTTCTTTTTCTCGATCTCGGTGGTCATCTGGATCCTGTTATCCGCCGTGCTGATGTACCGGCTCATGTTCGGGCCGGCTCTGCCCCAACCGCTCACGCCGATCTACTTCGTACCCATCGTGCCCCCGGCGCTGATGCCGATCATCTTCCCGCTCCTCGTGCCGGGGGAGATATCGCCGTTCACACGCGTTATCTATTACTTCGCGCTGCTCCTGCTGCTGTTGAACATCACGATGATCCGGACATTCCTGCGGGTCAGGTTCTCAATGGGCTGGTGGGCATATTCGTTCCCGCTCGACGGGATCGCCGCTGCGACGCTGATCTACGGCGACAGCACGAATAATCCCTACCTGCTCGCAGCGGGACAGGCCATCCTGATCTTTGCGACGGGGCTGATTGCCTACATTCTCGTCCGGACGGTCATCGACGTAGCCGCGGCCGGGTCCTGATACCCGACCCGCCGCCCGCCTGAGAAAGCCGTTAAACCGGCGGCTTGTAGTTCGGGAACCGGTCCGACACATCCATGTTGTAGAGCTTCCGGGCGTTTTCCCCGAGAATGTTCTTTTTCTGGCGCTCGTCGAGGAACGGCAGGTCCCAGATCACGCTCGGCACGTCCATGTCCCAGTGCGGATAATCCGAACACCAGCAAAGCTGGGTTTCCGCCTTAATCATCTTGAAGGTCATTTCAAGCACATCCATGTCGTGCGGCATTTCCATCGGCTGCGACGAATAGAACATGTCCTGCATGTATTCGCTCGGCAGCTTTTTGAGCAACGGCGCTTCGGACGACCGCATGCGGTAATCGTTGTCGAGACGCTGCATCAGCCAGGGAATCCACGCGAGGCCGGATTCGATCCACATCACGTCCAGCTTGGGGAACCGTTCCGGCAGACCGTTGACGATCCAGTTGCACAGATGCACCGCATTGAACACCGTGAAGCCGAGCGCATGGGTGACAAGGAAGCGGTTCGTGTTCCCGAGAAGGTGGTCGTTCCAGCTGTAGGAGCCGTGGAAAGCCAGCGGCTTGCCCATTTCCTCGATCAGGGAATAGGTTTTCATATAGGCGTTGTCATAGACCGGCTTGTAGCGGGTCGAGACCACCATGAAACCGCAAACGCCTTCGCGGTCGCCGAAATCCTGGACCATCTTGTAGGTCGCTTCCGGGTCGTTGAACGGCAGGTACAGCATGGTCTTCAGGCGTTTTTCTTCCTGAAGGATCTTTTCCGTCAGCCAGCGGTTATAGGCCCGCGACATGGCGACTTCGTATTCAGGCACCGGGTGCAGGCCGAGCAGCAGCATCGGCGTCGGGAACAGCATCACGTAATCGACGCCCATGGCGTCCATCCA
>JAYOMI010000164.1:3960-5137 GCA_038120765.1 Rhodospirillaceae bacterium | reverse complement strand
TGGTCGGGCCGTTCGCTGCAACGGAGGATTCAAAAGCCTTTTCGATGGATGCGGTGTCCGAAACGTCCGCAGTCTCGACATGCACGCTGACGCCATGTGTACCCGCGAAGTGTCCGGCGCGCTCATCCAGCATGGCCCGGTCGCGGCCGATAAGCGTCAGATTGGCGCCAAGGCGGCCGAGCGTATCCGCGATAGCGGCGCCGATTCCCCGGGTGGCCCCGGTGACCAGCGCGTGCTGGCCTGCCAGTGGCGTTGCCTGGAGGCCCCCCTGGGCACTGTTATCGGCTGAAAGGTCGGTTTTTTCGGTCATTATCTGCCCGATTGATTTCGTAATGTTTTAAGCTTAAAACAATTGGGCGACCCCCGCAAGCAGCGCGATCACGAAAGGACACCCGATGCAGGCACTTAATCCCCCCGGATGGAACCGACCCAAAGGGTACTCCAACGGCATCATGGCGGAGGGCCGGTTCGTGTTCGTTGCCGGCATGGTCGGATGGACCGCTGAAGAGAAATTCGAATCCGACGATTTCGTCGACCAGTTCCGCCTCGCGCTGGAAAACACCGTCGCCGTGCTCGCCGAAGGTGGCGCGGGGCCGGAGCATATCTGCCGGATGACGATGTATTTCACGGACAAGCAGGAATACCTGTCGCGTCTGTCAGAGGTCGGGCAGGCCTATCGCGACGTGCTCGGGAAAAATTTCCCGACCATGGCCGCCGTGCAGGTGGTCGCCCTGATGGAAGACCGCGCCAAGGTCGAGATCGAAACGACGGCCGTCGTTCCGGTCTGACCCCGTAGAA
Organism: Rhodospirillaceae bacterium; assembly: GCA_038120765.1. Lineage (GTDB taxonomy): Bacteria > Pseudomonadota > Alphaproteobacteria > MPNO01 > UBA830 > CAXBCP01. The sequence continues at coordinate 4,339 of JAYOMI010000164.1, read as the reverse complement.
AGCGCGCTTAACGCCCCGCGCGGCGGGAGAAGTGCTCCCAGGCGCGGGAGAAACCGGCCTGTTCCTTGTCGGCGCCGCGCCGCGCGTCGATCTCGCCTTCGCTCAGATACTCCACGCCGCCGCCGAGACCGATGGCCGTGGTCTGGATCTGCGCGTTCACCTGCAGGTAGATCGATGTCAGCACGGCATCTTCCAGGCTATAGCCGGCGACGGTTGCGCCGTGGCCGCGCATCAGCACGACTTTGCCGTCGCCGAGCGTTTTGCACATGTCCCGGCCCTGTTCCATCGTGGTGACCAGCAGGGTGGTGCTGTCGCCGAACTTTGTCTTGATGTCCCAGGTCGGGGGCGGATCGCCGATGCGCGCCGCTACGTGGATGAT
>JAYOMI010000164.1:0-3950 GCA_038120765.1 Rhodospirillaceae bacterium | reverse complement strand
GGGCACAACCTGATAGGAGTGGTTGTGCACAACGGACATGACGTCGGGGCGCTGTTCGTAGATCGCGCCGTGGATCGCGCGTTCCGAATAGGGGGTGCGGTCGCCAAGATCGACGGGTGTGCCGTCCAGTTCGAACGTCACGATGTCTTCGGGTTCGATCAGCGACGGCGCGCGCGAATAGGCCAGCAGATAGCGGTCCGGATTGTCCGGGTGACGAATGCTGACATGTCCGTAGGAATCGCAGACATCTTCATGGGCGACGATGCGGTTTGCGGTCACAAGGGCATCGATGGCGGCAGTTAGATCGGACATTTCGGCTTCCCGGAAGTTTGTTGTTCAACAGACCGATTCCTAGCCCGCCGCACGCATTCCAACAAGAGCACAGCGGCTAAAAGTTGTATGGTGGTCGCGCTAGACAGATTGCGTCCGAGGAACCATGTTCCTGTCAGGAATAACGCGAACCTGAATTCAATCGTGGAGGATATCCGATGACAACCGAACGTGCCGTACTTGCCGGAGGCTGCTTCTGGGGCATGCAGGACCTGATCCGCAAACTGCCCGGGGTGATCTCCACCCGCGTCGGCTACACCGGCGGGGACGTGCCCAATGCGACGTACCAGAACCACGGCATGCATGCCGAGGGGATCGAGATCATGTTCGACCCGGCGCAGACCAGCTATCGGGCGCTGCTGGAATTCTTCTTCCAGATCCACGATCCGACGACCCCGAACCGTCAGGGGAACGACCGCGGGCCGAGCTACCGGTCGGCGATCTACTATGTCGATGACGAACAGAAACGCGTTGCCGAGGAAACCATCGCCGATGTGGACAATTCCGGTATCTGGCCGGGCGCCGTGGTCACCGAGCTGGAACCCGTCGGCGATTTCTGGGAGGCCGAACCCGAACACCAGGATTATCTGGAGCGGAGTCCCCACGGTTATACCGGCCACTACATCCGCCCGGAATGGAAACTGCCGCGCCGCGAGGCTGCGGAATAGCGGCCGGCGGCAGGGGACGGGGAGCGTGTCCGGGTTCGAGGTCGGAGATACGGTACGCAACGTGGCTGCAAACGTCGTCGGCGTCGTTGTGGAGATAGACGGCGAGACTGTCTATCTCGAACAGGCGAACGGGGTGGAGGTGGATTTCAAGGCATCTTCGCTGGTGCTCGAGGACGCCTTCCAGGCGAAACATGGCACGGAGGTGCGCGACGATGCGGCATCCCATGCGAACGATCCCGTGTATGACGAGGTGGTGCGCAATCTGTATCCCGCGATCCTCGAACTGGGGGAGGCGGTGCACGCTGCCGTGAAGCCGGTCCCGGGGGTGGCGCCCCGGCACTGGGGATCGCTGACCTCGCTTCAGAAGCTCAATGCGGTATCGATTGCGACAGACGTGCCGGTACAGGACTGGGTGGATGCGAGCAAGCCGGGCGCCAAGAAAGCGCTCGGGCCGCTTCAGTTGTCGATCCTCGCCAACCGGTCGGGGAAGCCCAGAAGCTGACACAGGCGTGAGGCATTCGAAGAGCATGAAAAAAGGCGGTTCAGAAAAACTGAACCGCCTTTCTCATTTATCGTTTCGGGAACTCAGGTCCGGATTTTGCGGCGGGCGATACCCAGCCGACGATGCCCAGGCCAAGAACCAGCAGGGTGCCGGGTTCCGGAACTTCCGTGTTCGTGATCGGCGGCAGGGTGAGGTCGGCCACCGCGATGTAGTAATTATCGGGGCTCGCACCGCCAAAGCCGTATGTGATCGACGTGATGCCGGTATAGGTCGTCGACAGCTCATCGCCGAACGTGGTCGCCGAGAGCGTACCGCCATTGGTGGTCACGGTGAGGGTGTCGGTCAGTGTCGCGAGGTTGTGGTCGTCGTCGCGGAATTCGGTCACGGTCCAGTTGAACAGTCCGCCGCTGACGAGCGAGATCGTGATTTCCTCGCCGAGGCTCAGATTGTCGTCGTTGCTGGGGTTGCACTGGCCGCTGGCGGTGATCACCGAACATGCGCCGAGGCCGCCGCGCTTGCCGCCGGAATAGGAATCCATATACGCGCTGTTGGTGCCGTTCGACGAGATCTGAAGCCCGTCCATCGGAAAGCCCTGAAGGATATTCAGGGGGTTCTGGTATACGCCGTTCGCGCCGCCGATAGCGCCTTCTTTCAGGGGGCCGAACTGCGCGATCGAGGCGAAGTCGATCGACACCGCCTTCGCAGGCGTGACCGCTGCGCCGGTTACAGCGATGCAGACGGAGAGCGCGAGGGTCGCCAGGCCGGAAAATTTAAAAATACGCATCAAACTATCTTTCTTAGACTTCGATCATGGCCGGGTTGGCCGTTGGCCTGACAGAAGCAAGAATTGTGCCACCTTTGAAAACGGCCGATTTCCATGGGTTTAGAATTGGTTAATAAGCGAGTCTTCAAAAATGTGTAAAAAATACCGACGGTCCAACTTGCAGGATACCGGGCGCGCGAACCGGCTATTAACCGTCTTCGGACCCGGAAGCCCGCTTTGAATTGCGGGACAAATGCGCTATGGCGATCCCCGATAGACGTTCGTTCGAACATGAGGCATTCTTCCCGTCATGAATGAAAATCCCTACATCATCGATAATCCTGCCGGATACGATTTCCGCCTGAATCGCCAGACCCTGGTCGATCCCGAAATTCTTGTTGCCGAGCGCGAGCGCGTCTTTGACCAGTGCTGGATTTACGCCGGCCATGAATCCGAAGTGCCGAAACCGGGCGATTTCAAGACCCGCAATGTCGGCGGCAGGCCGGTCATCCTGACGCGGGACGGGGATCATAAAATCCGCCTGTTCCTGAATACCTGCCGCCATCGCGGCGCCAAGGTCTGCCGGGAACGTGAGGGCAATACCAAGCGGTTTTACTGTTTCTATCACGGCTGGTCCTACGGCAATGACGGCGCGCTTGTCGCGGTTCCGGGAGACGATGCCTATCCGGATACCTTCGACCGGTCTGAACTGGGGCTCAAAGACGTGCCGCGTTTCGAGAATTACCGCGGGTTCTGGTTTGCGAGCTTCAATCCCGATGTCGAGGACCTGGAGACCTATCTTGCGGGCGCCAAGGAATATATCGACCTGGTGGTCGATCAGTCTGCCGGCGGTCAGATGGAGATCGTCGCCGGCGTCCAGGAATACGATATCGCCGCGAACTGGAAGCTGCTGATCGAGAACTCGTTCGACGATTACCACCTGCATTCGACCCATTCGACATGGCTCGAATACATGAAGGATTCGGGCGTCAGCATTAAGGTGCCGAAAGGTCTTTTGCTGCCCAAGCGAGGGATCGGCCGGGACCTCGGAAACGGGCACGCGGTGATCGACAACGTGAATTTCCGCGGCCGACCGGTCGCGACGTGGATTTCGATTTACGGGGAAGACGCGAAGCCCGCGGTCGAGGCGGCGAAGGCCGAACTGGTCGAACGCCTTGGCGAGGAACGCGCCGAACGGGTCGCCAATACCAACCGGAACCTGTTCGTATTCCCCAACCTGATGATCAATGACGGCTCGTCGGTCACGATCCGCACCTTCTGGCCCAACGCGGCCGACCAGATGGAAGTGACCGCCTGGGCGTTGGGGCCCGTCGGAGAGAGCGCGATCATGCGCAAGGTCCGGCTGGATTCATTCCTGACATTCTACGGCCCCGGCGGTTTTGCGACGCCGGACGACGTCGAAGCGCTCGAACAGGTGCAGGCGGGCCTGACCTCGACGGTCAAGGAAGTGCCGTGGTCGGTGATGACGCGCGGCATTGCCAAGGAGGGCGAGCAGCTCAATTCGGACGAGCTGCACCTCAGAACGTTCTGGCGCCGCTGGAATACAATGATGACCGGCGAGCCTGCCGCGTCCGAGACCGCCCAGGCGGCCGAGTAGGAAGTACCGTGACTGTAAGCCGCGAAGCCGTAGAGGATTTCCTCTATCACGAAGCCGCCCTGCTCGATG
>JAYOMI010000163.1:857-5273 GCA_038120765.1 Rhodospirillaceae bacterium | reverse complement strand
GAACAGCACGACTTCACGAAACGCGTTCGACTGCTGTTTCAGGATAGTCTCGATGATCTGCTTTACGGCGGCATAAACGCTCCGGATGATCGGCATGCGCCGCAGAAAATGTTCGCTGACCCGGGTCCATAAACGGCCAATCAGGCCTGCGGTAGACCAGCCGATAAACGTCAACACGATGAAAACGATGACGAGCCCGAGACCGGGGATCGCGAAGGGCAGGTAGTTTTCCGGATTGTAGGCAGCAGGAATCAGGGGCGTGACCTGACCATCGACCCAGCGGATCAGCAGCCAGGATATATAGAAGGTGATACCGATCGGCGCAGTGACAAGCACGCCGGCCATGAAATAGCTGCGAATATGCCGCCGAAACCGGCCTTTTTTCTGCTGTGCAAGCCGCTCCCGCGCGGCTTTGCGCTCGGCTTTTGTCTGACTGGGTTTGACCATATCGGGAACATGGTCGTTATGTTGTCTTTCGACAACCCGCAAGCGCTACCCAAACGTATAATATTCGAAAAATGTCACAGTGCGTCACAGCGCCCCTGTGACGGGGATCACACGCTTTTTTCCGATAGAGGGCGGAATAAATTGTTTTTTAGCGTGTTTACACTGCATGCAGAGAGCATGATCTGCCAAACACACGTTAAAGAGGTTCGCCATGAATAAAATCTGCGCAATATTTCTCGGGGCCGCCTTTCTGGCCGTCACTCCCAATTTCGTTTACGCGGCCGGTAGCGGCGACGACAGCACCTCGAATGCGCCCAGCATGCGCGAAAACTACAAGGATGCCGTCCGCGCCGTCGAGGCAAAGGAATATCGCAAGGCAATAGCATTGCTGAACAAGGTGATCGACGAGAAGCCGCGGCATCCCGACGCTCTGAACTATCTTGGATACAGCCATCGAAAGCTCGGCGACTATGCTCGTGGCGTAACCTATTACAAGAAAGCCCTGTCGCTGGAGTCCGACCATCGCGGCGCCAATGAATACCTTGGGCAGGCATATGTCGAACTCGGCAATCTCGCAGGGGCAGAAGCGCAACTGGATGCCCTCGCAAAGATCTGCGGCATGGATTGCGAAGAGTTCAAATCGTTGAAACAGTCGCTTGACGCCGCCAAAGCCCGTAAAGCAAAACAAGGCTAGAGTGAAAATCACGCGGCAGGAGCCCGGATGACAGGACGTATCAGGTTAACGACAGGTCTGGTCCTGTTCGTCTTCGTCGCCGGACACCTGCTGAATCATATTCTCGGCATCCATTCGCTGGCCGCGATGGAGGCGGGCCGAAGCTGGTTCGTTATTGTCTGGCGAAACCCCGTCGGATCGACGGTCCTGATAGGTGCGCTAAGCGCGCACGTTCTCCTGGCTGCCTGGTCGCTATATACACGGCGTTCCCTGAAGATGTCGGGGAGCGAAGCCGCCCAGGTCATCTTCGGATTTTCGATCCCTTTGCTTCTCGCCAGTCATATCATCGGGACCGGCGCCAGCCACAAAATGTTCGATACGAACGATAGCTATGCCTATGTGCTGCTCTCGCAATGGAAATATCTCGATAATGCGGTCTACCTGCAGACGGCGGGTCTTTTCGCCGCCTGGGGGCATGGCTGTATCGGCTTGTATTACTGGCTGAGGCTGAAATCCTGGTTTCGTCCCCTTGCGCCGGGCCTTTTCGCCATCGCCATCCTTACGCCGGTCGCATCCTGGCTGGGTTTTTATATTGGCGGCAAGGAAGTGCTTGCGTTGGCTGAAGACCCCGAATGGCTGCGCGCGGCGATGCGGGCGATAAATCCGCCGAATGATGACCAGATCAGAACCCTTTACGACATTGTATTCTGGATGCAGATGTCGGTCGGCGGATTGATCGGGCTGGCACTCCTGGGGCGGATGGTGCGGCTCGTGGTAGAGCGGCGCCGCGGCGTGATTTCGATCGGGTATCCGGATGATCGCACTGTCCGCGTGGCGCAGGGAATCAGCATTCTCGAAGCGAGCAAACTGAACAACCTTCCGCATGCATCTGTCTGCGGCGGCCGTGGCAGATGTTCTACCTGTCGGGTGCGTATCGTTTCGGGCGAAGAGGGGCTTTCTACGTTCAGCGCGGATGAGCTGCGCGTCCTTGAACGTGTCGGAGCGCCGCCGCATGTCCGTCTGGCGTGTCAGGCGGTGCCGTCTACCGATGTGTCGGTCGTACCGCTTCTGGCACCCAATGCGTCGGTCCGTGAGTCACATCGATGAAGCCCGGAGATGGCAGGACAGGAGCGGGATATCGCTATTCTGTTCGCGGATCTCCGTTCTTTCAACAAGTTTTCAGAGAAAAAATTGCCCTATGACGTGGTCTTCGTTCTGAACCGGTATTTTGCGCATATGGGCGAAGCTGTAGAGGCGTCCGGTGGTCATCTGGATAAGTTCATTGGCGATGGTGTCATGGCGCTGTTCGGCACGAAGACGGATATCCGTACAGGGACGAGACAGGCAATGCTCGCGGCGCAACAGATGTCTAAAAAACTTATCGATCTGAACGAACAGTTAAAGGACGAACTGGAAGATCCGTTGCGGATCGGCATCGGTATTCACGTCGGCCCGGCGATCATCGGGGAAATGGGCTACGGCACTGCCACCGGTCTTACGGCGATCGGTGACAGCGTCAATACGGCAAGCAGGCTGGAGGCAATGACCAAAGAGTATGGCGCCCAGTTGATCCTGTCGGAGGACGTTACGCGCCAGGCGGGCGCAACCGTCGATGCCTACGAGGAACACGAAATTGCGGTGCGTGGGCGGGATGAAGCCGTCAAGGTATTCGTCGTAAAGAACGCCGCCGACCTTGATATTCCAGCTTAAGGCAGGTTGTGCCGGATCGGCGGGCGCTTATCGACGCCCGGGGCTTTCCATTCGATTAACGCGCTTGGCGAGCTCCACAACCGCTTTTTCAAGCTCACGGTTGTTCGTATCGAAACGGCCGCTGATAACGCTGATCTTGTCTTCCAGATGATCGAGACGCTGAGCAAGGTCTTCCATCATTATCGCGGTCCGGTGTTCGGCCATCTCTATTTCACGTTCGAGACGGTCGAGATATGCCAAAGGGTCGCTTTGCCGCGAAGCCTTCCGGTAATGCAGACGGGTCAAATCTGTCCGACGTGAAGTCAGGCTTTCCGGTTCTTGATACGCTACCACGCTCATCACACACTCATTTGCAAAATGGTTACCCAAGGGTTTACGCAAAATCTGTGCCAGAGGGGAAAATGGCTGTTTTCCGGGATTTTCCATGTCTGCGGCGCAATCGGTTTCGCTGACACGTAAAAAATTACGACAGTTCCCCGTCAATCCGAATGAACCGGCGTCTCGTCCTGATTTGCAAGGTCGAAGACCTGGACCAGGACTTCCGGGGACTGTGCGCCTGACACGGCATACTTTCGGTTGATGATGAAGCAGGGTACCCCGTTGACGCCGAGCTGGCGGGCAAGTTCGTCTTCCGCGAGGATTGTGTCGGTATCTGCGTCACTGAGAAGAAACCGGAGTGTTGCCTCGCGGTCCATTCCGGCTGTCTCGGCTATATCCGCGAGGATTTCCGGTTCCCCGATATCCCTCCCGTCAAGGAAATGGGCGTCGAACACGGCACTGATAACCGGGGTCTGCAATCCGTATTCGGCGGCATGGCGCACCAGACGGTGAGAGTGGATTGTGTTTGGTGTCCGTTCAATCTGATGGAAATTAAAGTCGATGCCTTCTTCGGCACCTGCCTGCACCAGGCTGCCATGAGCTGCGCGCGCCCGGTCCATTCCACCGAATTTTTCCGAGATATAGGCGCGACGGTCCATGCCCTCGATGGGCATCCGCGGATTGAGCTGGAATGCGCGCCAACCGACGACAAGGTCCGGCTGAGGGCGAATGGACAGGGCTTTTTCGAAGCGTTTTTTGCCGACGTAACACCAAGGGCAAATTGTATCGACGATGATATCGATCTTCATGCGACGTCTTCCGGTGTCCTGTCGTCTATCCCGAATATGTTCCAGAGCGAGGCGGTACGGCTACTCAACTGTCAGGTAATGTACGCTAAAAAGCGAATTGCTGTCTGTCCATGATGCGATCGGCGTATACCCGGCCGCTTCGCATATCCGGCGAAAACTTTCGATCGAATACTTATGAGAGTTCTCGGTGTGGATGTATTCGTTTTCGTCGAAATCAAAGACCGCGTCGCCAATAGAGACTGACTGGCGCTTCGAGCTTATCAGTCGCATTTCTATCCTGCCCGGATCCTCCAAATAAACCGCATCGTGGTAGAAGGAGTCCAGATCGAAATCCGCCGCGAGTTCGGTGTTGATCCGGGACAGCAGGTTCATATTGAAGGCGGCGGTGACGCCCAATGAGTCGTTGTAGGCGGCATGAAGAATGTCCGGATCTTTTTTCAGATCGACGCCGATCAGCAG
>JAYOMI010000163.1:0-847 GCA_038120765.1 Rhodospirillaceae bacterium | reverse complement strand
ATCGGGGCCGGCGCCCTTGCGCCGTTCGCGTTCGACGCCGATCAGCAGCCCGCTTCCCTGGCCGAGAATTGATCCCAGCCGCTTCAGAAAGGCTTGCGCCTCGTCCTGCGTAAAGTTGCCGATTGTCGATCCGGGAAAGAATGCAACATTGCGGGAACTGCGCCGTTGGATGGTCGCAGGGAGCTCGAATTCTGCCGTGTAATCCGCGCAGATCGCCGCGACATCCAGATCGGGGTAGTCTTCCGCCAGTGTCGATGCGCTATGGAGCAGAAAATCCCGCGATATATCGATCGCCGTATATTGCGACAAATCCGGCAAAGCATTCAGAAGGGTTCGTATTTTGATGCTGGCACCGCTGCCAAGTTCGACGAGGTGTGCCCCACGCCCGACAAGTTCGGCAATTTCTCCCAGCCTCTCTTCCAGGATGCCGATTTCGGTCCGCGTGGGATAATATTCCTCAAGATCGCAAATCTGGTCGAAAATCTGGGAGCCGCGCTCATCGTAGAAGAATTTGCACGGCAGTTCTTTTTGCGGCTTGGCGAGGCCATTGAGCACGGCGGTTCTGAAATCTTCCGTTGCCGGATTGAGATCGACAAACGAAACAAGAGAACTTGTATCGATTTTTCGCTGTTGCGCACTCGAGATTGCCACGAAATTTCCGCCCCGACCGGTAAGACCTTTTAATATACATAAAGCGGCCCGAGGCCGCTGTTACGTTCAAGGTAGGGCGGTGCCTGACTCAATGCAACCAAGAGCGTGCGCGCGCGCCGGTTGGTCAATCGGATATGGCTCAGACGGCCCCGTAGCGGAGATATTCGGACCAGCTGTTTTCGAGGTTGCGCAGGAC
>JAYOMI010000162.1:3832-5288 GCA_038120765.1 Rhodospirillaceae bacterium | reverse complement strand
CCGGCGCCCTCTGTGGGGGTGAATATACCTATATAGATACCGCCCATCACCAGCAGGAAAATCACCAGCACCGGCCAGATATCGACGATGGCCTGCCATTTTGCCGCAAATGTCGTCCGCGGGCCGGCAGGCCCCGATTCCGGATAAACGCGGACCACGATGGCGATCGCCAGGAGATAGCCGAGCGCGGCCATAACGCCGGGGATAAAGGCCGCCTGGAACAGCGTGGCAACGTTTGCCTCGACCATCACGGCGTAGATAATCAAGACAACCGACGGCGGGATCAGGATACCCAGCGTACCGCCGGCCGCGAGCGACCCAGTCGCCAGGGCGCCGGAATAATTGTACTTGCGCAGTTCCGGCAGGGCCACCTGCCCCATCGTCGCCGCGGTGGCCAGCGACGAGCCGGTGATCGCGCCGAAACCTGCGCAGCCGCCGACGGCCGCCATCGCGATCCCGCCGCGAAACTGACCCAGCCAGGAATTCGCCGCCTTGAACAGGGCGGAACTCAAACCCGCCTTCGCCGCAAACTGCCCCATGAGGATAAAGAGCGGCACCACGGACAGGGTTTCCGCCGTAAACCGCCAGTAGGTCTCTGTCTTCAGGTAGCTGAACAGGGCGACTTCTCCGGCAATGGAAACGTAGCCCACCATGCCGACCGTCAGCATCGCAATCCCGATCGGTACGCGGACGGCCAGCAGCACGAGCATCACGCCGAAGCCGATCATCCCGATTGTCAGGCCATCCATTTAACTATTTCCACTGCTGGCTGGTTGGATCTTCCTCGACTTCGTCGAAGAAGCGGCCCTCCCGCGTTTCCTGAATGCTGCGCCACACCGTATAGGCCACAACGACGACCAGAAAAGCCATCATCAGGATCGACGGCGGGAAGGTCGTCCAGCGCGGGAAATTGATGGTCATCGACATTTCGTCGTAGTTGTACATATCGAGACCGCCATAGATCATCCGCCAGGTCAGCACGGTGGCGATAATGAGATAGAAAATGCCGCCGATGACGTCGCAGGTCGTCTTCGCCCGGACCGGTGCCAGCACCATGAAGAAATCAACCAGCACGTTGCCGCGGTTCATCTGGCACCATGGCAGGAACGCAAACACAGAAAGCCCCGTGCCGATCGCAACAAGTTCGAAATCGCCGGGTATGGGGGACAGGAACAGGGAACGCCCGGTCACGCTGATCGTCGTCAGCAGCGCCATCCCGCAGAGCAGTATCCCCCCCGCGAGCGCCAGAATGCGGGAAACATTATAGAGAACACGCCCCACCGGATCGGTGGGCCGCGCGATATTGCTCAGACCTTCGGCCATATCCCTGAATCAAATTCCGTCGTTGGATCGGAGTCCGGGGCGGGCGGTGTATTACCGGCCCGGCCCCCCCGTAGAGGGGGTGCGTGGGGGTCAAGTGGCGGGGCACGGGCACCAGGGGCGGGGCAAAGCCCAT
>JAYOMI010000162.1:0-3822 GCA_038120765.1 Rhodospirillaceae bacterium | reverse complement strand
TCGTGGGATCGGAGTCCGGGCCGGTCGTTCATGACCGGCCCGGACACCCGTTTACTTGGAGTACTTGGCGATCATGTCGCGGGCATCGGACAGCAGGGCCGGTCCATCGACATTGATCTTCTTCATTTCGGCAAACCAGCGCTCGAACACCGGCTGAGCCGCCGCTTTCATCTTGGCGACCTCGTCGGCGGGAATCGTGTGGAACTGGTTCTTCTTCTTAGATTTCACGACCGCGAGACCGGGGGCCTCGATATCTTCCCAGTTCTGGCCCGCCATCTTCGCGATGTTGCGACCGGCGTTCTTGTCGATGACCGCCTGAAGGTTTTTCGGCAGCTTGTTGTAGCTGTTCTCGTTCATCAGGAACGTGAAGACGTTCGTGCCGAGACGCGGCTGATCGCCGGCCAGGGTCGAGAAATGGCTCACCAGATCAGGCGTTTTGACGGCCGGGGCGATCTCATAGGGCAATGTGACGCCGTCGATGACACCCTTGGAAAGCGCGGCCGGAATCTGCGGCAACGGCAGACCGATACCGGTCGCCCCCAGAGCGTTCAGGAGCCAGACACCGCCGCGCGAAGCCGCACGCAGCTTCATCCCCTTGATGTCGGACATCTTCGTGATGGGTTTCTTGGTCTGGAACAGGAAGCCCGCATGTGCGTGAACCAGCAGCGGCTTGTAGCCCTTCATGTCCGGTGCGAGATATTTGTCGCCGAAATCCTGCAGCGCCAGCGTCGTCGACAAGGCGTCCCTGTGCACGAAGGGCAGTTCGAACGGCTCGACACGCGGCATGCGGCCGGGCGTAAAGCCAGGCAGGGTCCAGACGATATCGACAACGCCGTCACGCGCCTGGTCGAGCAGCTGCGGCGCCTTGCCGCCAAGCTGCATCGCCCAGAAAGGCTGGATTTTGAGCGCGCCGCCGGAATCTTTCGCGATCTTCTCCGCCCACGGGATGAGGAAGGTCTTGGCCGGGTTTGCAACCGGGGGAATAAAGGTATGCATCCGCAGCGTTTCCGCCTGCGTGTACGCCGGCACGGCAACCATCGCCGCAGCGGCGACGGCCGTGGCCGCGAGAACGGACGAATAGGTTTTCTTGGTCATTCTGATTTCTCCCAAATCATAAATATTCACGACGTTTCATCACCGGTTGTCTCCAGTGTTGTGAAGAGGACTTTAGCGACCCAAAGCGATTGATACAATTAGAGAAATCGGGTCACACCAGTCTATCAAACACACGTTTGAGATACCGGGCGCCGTCCACCGGGCCGTTCAGGCAGTGCCCTATCGACCATTTCATCAGCCCGCCGACGAGAAAATACCCTTCGGTCCGGCCTTCAAGAACCAGTGCCCTGTGAGGATCCGGTTGCCAGCACGCATCCATGTCTTAAGCCCCCGATGCCCGTGATTTTACTTTTCGGCGGACGCCCGCCGGGGCAAGTCGCCGCATTTCTCATCGCGGCGCCGCTACGCTACAATGCCTGAATTGCAATCAGACACAGAACCTCCCAATGACCGACAAACCGATCTGGCTGACCGAAGCCGACGTCGTGAGCCTGATCAGCCTTCCGGAAGCCATCGGCGCGCTCGAGAAAACGCTCGCCCTCGAAGCGCGGGATATGGCGGCCAGCATGCCGAAAACCCATCTGATGGTCGCCGCCAATGACGCGATGCACGCGATCGGGGCATCCGTCGCGGGCGAAGGCATCTGCGGATTCAAGACCTGGATAAACGTCCAGGGAAAATCCGAAACCACGATGACGCTTTTTTCGATGGAAGACGGCGCCTGTCTCGCCGTGATAGAGGCGACGGCGCTCGGCCAGATGCGCACGGCGTCGGTCACCGGCGTCGGCACCAAACGCCTTGCCGCCGCGGGCGCCGACAACATGGGTATCGTCGGCACCGGCAAGCAGTCCCTGCCCCAGATCGCCGCGGTCCATGCGGTGCGCCCCCTCAAAGAGGTCCGCGTTTCCAGCCGGAACCCGGACACCCGGCGCTCCTTCGCCGAAAGCGTTACCGCAAAGCTCGGCATTCCGACGCGCCCGGTCGATAGGCTGGAAGAAGCCGTCACCGACACGCCCATCGTCACGCTGATCACCAATTCCACCGAGGCTTTCCTGACCGCCGACATGCTGGCCCGCGGCAGCCACCTGAACGCGATGGGCGCCATCGTGCCCTCAAGGGTCGAGTTCACCGACGACGTGTTCGACCGCGCCGACCTGATCGCCGTCGACAGCCTGCGCAGCGTGCGGGATTTATCCACCGAATTCCGGGCGCATTACGGCGACGACGATGACGCCTGGCAGGAGGTGCGGACCATCGCATCGGTTATCGCAGCGGATGAGACCCGGCCGGACGATGCGGACGTCACGCTGTTCAAGGCCATGGGTATGGGGCTCTCCGATCTCGCCCTCGCCATCGAGGTTCTCAAGCGCGCCCGGGCGCAGAACAAGGGCCACAAAGTGCCCGACCGGGTGAAGCTGCCTGCCCGGCTGACATAGAAAGCAACGCGGAATGCCAGCGACCTCGTTTGACGTCATTGTGGTCGGCAGCGGCAGCGCCGGGCTTGCCGCGGCGATCTCGGCTGCCGAAAACGGCGCCCGCACGTTGATGATCGAGAAAAGCCCGTCTCTCGGCGGCACGACAGCGTGGTCGGTGGGCTCGATCACGACCAGCGCATCGCCGCACCAGCGCGCCATCGACATCTACGACACCCCGGACGACCACTACGCCGATATGGAACTGTTTCACGGCGAACGCCTGAAAGGCCGGGACAATCTGAAGCTGCGGCGCCTGCTGGTCGATCATACCCCGGCCACCTTCGACTGGCTGCTCGGCCTCGGCCTCGTCTTCTATGGCCCGATGCCGGAACCACCCCATACGCAGCCGCGCATGCACAACATCCTGCCAAATTCGCTGATGCTGATCCATCATCTGAGCAAACGCGCGCGCAAACTCGGCGTCGACATTCGCACCTCCGCACCGATGGAAAACCTGATCGTCGAGAAAAAACGGGTGAACGGCGTCATCGTGAACGGCGAACGCCTGACGGCGGAAAAGGGCGTCATCCTCGCGGCCGGCGATTTTTCCGCCAATCCCGCACTAAAGCAGCGCTATATGCCGCCCGAGGTCGCCCGCATCGGTCCTTTCAACGATGCCAGCACCGGGGACTGGCATGATCCCGTCACCGAACTCGGCGGCCGGGTGCTCAACGGCGATGTGGCGCTGGGCCCGGAAATCCGCTTCCGGCCGCCGGCGAAATCGACCCTCGTGCGCAGGCTGCCGCCCTGGCTCTGGCTCGCCCGGCTCGTCAGATGGTCGATCGACAACATGCCGGCGCGGCTGCTGCGGCCGTTTGTCATGGGATTCCTGACGACCGCCCTGATGCCGTCCCTTGATCTCTACCGGCAGGGCGCCCTGCTGATCAACCGCAACGGCGAGCGGTTTTCGGACGAAACCGCCTCGCCGTCCGATCACATGCCGGCCCAGCCCGACGCCGAGGCGTTCGTGGTGATGGACGGGGAACTCGCCTCCACATTCCGGGCGTGGCCGAACTTTATTTCCACCGCGCCGGGCATCGCCTACGCCTATCTTTCGAGGCGAAGACCCTGGCGGAGCTGGCGAAAAAGACCGGCATGGACCCGGCAAAGCTCGAAAAATCCGTCGCCGACTACAATGCCGGGGACGCGAAGGGTAGCCGGCGCCCCTGCCTGACGCCGCCTTTTGTCGCGCTGGGTCCGGTTTGTTCTTTTATCATGACAACGGATGGCGGCCTCGCCGTGAATGAACATCTGCAGGTGCTGGACGAGAACGATTTCCCGGTCCCGGGCC
>JAYOMI010000161.1:0-5399 GCA_038120765.1 Rhodospirillaceae bacterium | reverse complement strand
GGGTATGTTTGTCCATGTTCATCGACATGAATGCAGACAGCTGAATGAACCCTGGATAAACGGCGCGGCCAACGCCGGCATGGGGGAACGGCACGCGCGAGATCAGGTTCGCCTCGAACCATTCGATCGGCCGCGACGTTGCCAGTTGATTCACCGCCGTTGGTGCGATTCTTGTATCGACCGGGCCAGCCATCAACGTCAGGCTGAGCGGCACGGCCTTGTGGCCATCCTCCGCCATGATCGCCACCGCCGCGAGCGCCTGGACACAGGGCTGGCACACGGCAAGAACATGCGCGCCGGGCCCGATTTTCTCAATCGATTGGATAATGTAATCGATGAAATCCTCGAAACCGAAACGTCCGACCGTCCATGGCACGTCACGCGCGTTTTTCCAGTCGGTGATGTAAACATCGTGATCGCGCAGGAGCGTCTCGACGGTCTTGCGCAGCAATGTCGAGAAATGACCCGAAAGAGGCGCTACGACCAGCATCCGGGGCTGATCGGGGGCGCCATCCTTGGCGAACCGGACCAGATTGCAGAACGGAAGGGACATGACCGTTTCTTCGCGAACGTCGAATTCCTTCCGGCCGACCCTTACCCGGTCGATATCAAATGACGGCCGCGTATGGGTCAGCTGACCACGGGAGATCATCTCCAGCGTGGCCGAGATTTTCCCACCGAATCCGAGTTGCCTGAAACCGGGCAGCATGTTCGTGCAGGCCATCGCCGTACGCGCCATAAAGCGCATGGGTTCCGATGCGTCCGCGTAGGTCTGGTAGGCCTGATAGAGCATCCTGAATTTCTGTCCCGTTAAATTGTGTGCCACGCCGGCCCTTCACCCGACCCGGATGACGCGAACGCGTGGAATAAAATAGTGCTTTCTTTGTTGCGCTGCAATATAACAGATATTGCATCGCAATGGGGTTAAAACATCATGAAGCAGGATCAATCTGCAGAAAACGGCAGCAAGGCGGCCTCCGCCATTCTGACGATTTCGAGCAAGAATTACTCTTCCTGGTCCCTCCGCGGCTGGCTTATGTGCCAGATCGCCGGACTTCAGGTCGAAGAGCAGGTCGTTTCTCTCGACGATCCCGATAACCGGGCCGAATTGCTGCTTCTCGCGCCCTCCACGCTGGTCCCGCGTCTGGATCACGACGGGTGCCGCATCTGGGACGTCATCGCGATCGGCGAATACCTGGCGGAAACCTTCCCCGATTCGGGTCTGCTGCCGGAAAATCGCGAAGCGCGAGCCCATTGCCGGTCGATATCTGGCGAAGTGCATTCGGGATTCTACAATCTCCGTTCGGCGCTTCCGATGAACCTCAGGGCGAAATATCCGAATTTCAAGGTTTTCGCCGGCGCTCTGGCGGATATCGAACGTATCGAGACGATCTGGGCCGAATGCATCGAACGATGGGGCGGCCCCTTCCTGTTCGGTGAACCGACCATGGCAGACGCCATGTTCGCGCCCGTATGCACCCGATTCGATACCTATGGCGTTGCACTGTCCGATGTCTCGGAAAAATACTGTCGGACCATCATGAGCTGGGCTCCGATGCTTGCATGGATCAACGCCGCCCGCGAAGAACCCGACGACTTCGAAGAACTCGATATGGAATTCTAGAAGCGCGACAGAGGATCCCGGCGCGACGTCGCCGGAGAAAACCGCCGCGCCTTTTCCGACGCCCCTTTGCATCACGCCGACGGTCGACGATTGCGGGAATACGTCCATGGCGGGTCGCCGAAGACGTGGTCGCGCGACGACGACGATCGGGCCCGGGCAGTGATATTCCTTCACCCTTCCCTGCGCCCTGGGCGCGAGTCTGATCGCCGGGGCGTGTCCGGGGCGACAGCCTGAACCGCCGCATAGACACATCCCTGTTGCGAATCAATCTTATTTTTTTGCAAAATATCCGGGCGATTTTCGGGTGGAACGGCAGGTTTTTACCGATTTAGACCGGAAATATGCGGATAAAAATTGTATTACACCTCGGCTGTCGGCACACTCCCGGTCATCGATCAGTTGAGGGGGCAAATAAAGACATTCGTTGAAACACCGTCGCCTGCGGCGGACGCTTCAGGTTTGTTGACCGCATCGCCTGTGGAATTCATGGCGGCGGTCCGCGACAATCCCGACCTCCTGTCGAATCCGCGTTTTGCCGAACGCGCGGATGCCCTCAAATCGCGGTCCAGCGTGTGCAGCTATTGTGGCGTTGGCTGCCCCTATACGGTCGAGACGGATGCGCGCGGCAAGGACGAAGTCCTCCCGATGTCGGATCTCGGCCTTTGCGTAAAGGGCAAAACATCGCTGATGACCGGCGGCGATACCGAACGCGTGACGCGGCTTGCGCGGCGCGGGATCGCGGATGACCGTATCCGGGCGCCGATGATCCGGGGTCATGACGGCAAGATGAAAGAAGTGTCCTGGGACGAAGCGCTCGACCGGGCGGCATGGCTTTTCCTCCATGCGCGCGAATGGGTCGGACCCGATGCGGTGGCCGTATACGGGAACGGGCAGAAGACGATAGAGGCCATCTGGATGGCGAGCCTCTACAAGCTGGTTTTCAAATTGCCGACGATGGGCGCGAACTCGGAACACTGCCTGACAAGCGCGGGTGCGGCGCATCAGTTGAATTTCGGCAACGAAGCCAGCTTTACCTGGAGCCAGTTCGACGAATTGCTCGAATGCGATGTGGCGGTCATGCATGGGACGAATCCCTATGTCACGTTTCCGCAGGCCTACGAGAAGATCAAACGCAATACCCGCGCGGTGAAGGTCGTGATCGACCCGACACGCAGCGACACCGTGAGCGATCTGGAAGCCGAAGACCCGCGCACCCTCCATATCCGGTTCCGCCAGGGCGGCGACGTTCTGTTCAACCTGTCGGTCGCGCGCGTCATTCTGGACGCCGGCTGGGAGGATCGCGACAGCCTGAAAGCCCGTGTGGACCCGGAAAGCGAGGCCGCGTTCCGGGCGCTGTGCGCCGAAGACCGGTGTGCGCCGGAAGAGGCCGCGCGCCGGATCGCGCTGCCCGATCAGGATCCGGCAGAGCTTGCCCGCACCATCCGCGACTATGCGGAACTTCTGGCGAAGCCCCGCAAAGACGGATACCGGCCGCGCGCGGCGTTCGTGTCCAGCATGGGGATCAATCAGTCCACCGGTGCGCTTGGTTTCTCGACCAACCTGAACCTGCTGCTGCTGACCGGCAATGTCGGTCGCCGCGGCGCGGGATCGATGCGCATCGCCGGACAATCGAATGCGACCAGCGAACTGATGCTCGGCTTTAACGGCCGCAAGCTCGTCTTCAACCACGACCCCGACAATCCCGAACACCGGACGGCGCTGGCCCGGATTCTGAACCTGCCGGAAGACAATATTCCGGATCATGTCGGCACGCCTGTCTCGAAGATGGCCGAAGACGACCGTATCTACTGCATGATCTTCATCGGCACACAGATGACCAAGAACATGCCCCGTGTCGGCCACTGGTCGCGCCGGATGGGCCGCGCATTCAACATCGTGATCGACAGCTTCCTCGGCGAGGGCGTGCTTGAGCACGCGGATGTCCTGTTGCCGTCGATGACCTATGTCGAGCGCACGGGCGTCATCCAGCGCGGCGACCGGACCCTGCAGCTGCAGCAACAGCTCAGCACCCCGCCGGAGAATGCCTGGGCGGACGAACAGATACTCGCGCGCCTGGCCCTCAAAATCGCCGAGCGGTTGCGCGACCCCGATACCGAAGAGTTGAACGAAGTCGATCCTGATGTCGTTCATCGCACGTTCTCGCGCTATCTCGACAATGCGGGCCAGATCATGCCCGGCAAAGTATTCGACCACGTCGTCGAAACCAGCCGCGCGCTCGACATGTACTGCCGGCTTGAAGACGCGAATGGGGTACCGGTCAGCCATGAAACCCTGCGCGACAATGCCGGCAACGGCGTCCAGTGGGGCGGCGACGGACGGTATGCGGCGGCGGCCGACGAAGGCGGCGAAGACGGATCGGTTTTCCCCGGCATACGCAAATCTCAAACCCGGCGCGCCAGGCTGGTGTGTCCGCCCGATGAATTTATCGAGCGCCTCGAAGCGCCCTTGCCGCCCGGCACCCTGTCGCTGATCAGCGGACGCGGTCGTCCCGGCCGTCAGGCGAAACGCGGTCGCGGTCGCTATAATTCCGGGATCAAGACCCTGCCGATCTATGGTCTCGATCCGGATGACCATTTCGTGGAACTGCATCCCGACGAGGCGGCCGCGCACGGGTTGTCGGACGGGGACCCGACCCGTGTGGTCGCCGGGCACGGCGCCGTCGTCGCCGAGGTTGCGCTGAATCCCCGCATCGCCCGCGGAACGGCTTTCATCGATTTCGTGCCGGGCGAAGTCAATCGCCTTACGGACTATGTCGAAGCCGACAGCATCACCCACCAGAGCCTCATCAAGCGGACGCCGGTCCATATCAGCCCGCTGCGGCCGCTCGAGAGCCGGCTCTGGAAATGGCCGGATGCAGAGACGCTAATGGCAGCCACGAACATCGTTTTCAAGGACTGGCGTGCGACCTTCCCGACGCTTGAGGACTGGGTCGATTCCCAGCGCGAGAATCCGAACAACCAGTCCTGGCTTCCCAACGACCGGTTACGCGATCCGCAGGACGATTTTTCAAGATCGCTCAGCGAAGCCGTGGGGGCACTGACCGCATTCTTCCAGCGCTACAGCGCAGACGACGCCTACAAGGCCGCCGCAGGCCCCATTCTGCGGAATCTGGACGCGGCCGACCGGGAGCGGCTCCTGTACATCCTCCTGCCCGTGATTCGCCGGCTCGACTATCACAGCGTGCTCCATCTGATTCTGTCTGATTTCGTCGGCGGGGTCACGGTCGTGGGCGCCGACGGGGAAAAAACCGAACTGAACCTGCTGTCCGCGCACAAGAGTGCGGTGCTCGAGTTCAAGGAAGAGATCGTCGCGATCCAGCTCTTTATCGCGGCGAAACGCGGACTCGACCGTCTGTTCGGCCCGGACGCGGTCGTGAACCGCGACGACCTCGCCTTTGTCAGCGGTGTTGCAATCCCCTGCGCCGGCGACGTCCCGGCACATTTCCTGGGCATTTCGCCTGCCGACCTGGGTGCCGCGCTGCTGGTGCATTCGCGGGCGATCGGCAACAGCTCGCTGATCGTCGTGGACCGGAAACGGAACCGTGCGGTGCATGTCGATGTGGTCACCGGCGTCCTGCCGAAGGACCCCGAACTGACCCAGCTGCGCGGCGCGGTCATCAATCGCAAGCGGGCGGCCACGGGTCACGAGCACAGCCGGTTCTTCGACCGTCTCGGCGAACTGATCGCGGACTACGTGCGGACCGGAGACGAAAATTTCGCCATTCACGGACCGACAGACCTCGACTGGGCCGAAT
>JAYOMI010000160.1:0-5570 GCA_038120765.1 Rhodospirillaceae bacterium | reverse complement strand
GTGCGCGCCGGGTGCATCCAGATCGGCAGGTCGTATTCGGCCATGGCGGCGAAGACCGGCTCGAAATCCGGATGGTCGAGCGGGCGGCCGCCCACATTCGTGAAAATCTGCACACCGACCGCGCCGAGATCGCACACGGCGCGGTGCAGTTCGTCCATGGTCTCGTCCATCGAATGCATGGCAAGCGCGGCGACGAAGCCCGGGAACCGGTCGGTGTTCTTTTCCACCATTTCGGCCATGGCGTCGTTGCCGATGCGGGCGAGCTCGATGCCCTGCGCCGGGGTGGTGATGTCCTCGAGCGGCGGATTGGGCAGCGAGATGATCTGGCGGTAATCGCCGAACGGGTCCATCGCCCGGAACCGCGCGTCGAGATCGTGGACCTCGGCGACCGACTGCATGCGCTTGCCGATATTGCCGAGCTTCGGCGCGATCTCGCTCATGCGTTTGTAGAAATCGCTCGGGAAAATATGGGTGTAGATATCGATAAACATGGACGCCCTCCGTTTTTTTTCAGAGTAGCGCATCTGACGACAGGCGAACATAGATACCGGACACGCGCTCCTGGTCGGCGGCGCGCCGAGGCGCGAACAACCGGGATGCACGTCTCAACCGTCGGATATTTTTACATATACCGTAACCTGGAGCAGGGAATCAGGCCATAAACCACTGATATTGATTAATTTCCGGTTTTGGCACAATTATTGCATCACTGTTGACGGGCAAATGGTTTGTAGTTCAAGAGTTCAGCATCGTAAAAATTGGCTGAGTATGAGTAAGAGAGTAATTATACTTAGAAACCTGTTCAGCGTGTTTGCTCTGACGGCACTGACGCTCGGCTCGGCCCAGGCACTCACAATTGATACGTTTACCACCAACCAGGTCGTTTATGACGGCCTTGGCGGCGGGGCGACGTCGAATACTGTGTCCGATGCGGTCAACATTCTCGGCACCGAGCGTACGATCTCCGTTGAACAACTTGGCCCCGGCGCCACGCCGTCCAGCGTCAGCATCAACGTCGGTACATCGGGTCTGCTGACCCTCGGCAACACCGACGCCTATTCCGCCTCGAGAATCGCCTATAACGGTATCGGCGGCAGCGGTCTCGGCGGGGTGGACGTGACGGACGGCGGCGTTCTCAATACATTCAGCCTCTTTGTCGTGATCGGCGACTTCCCGACCAACATCACCTTGACGGTTTCCGACGGTACCAATACGGCGAGCCTGACGAGACCGACCCCGTTCCTCCCAGTAAACGTCCCGCTCCTGTTCGAGTATACGTCGTTTACCGGTGGCCCGGTGGACTTCACGATGCTCGACTACATCGCCATCGATCTGATCACGACGCATCCCATGGCGGACCTGCAGTTTGCGATCACCTCCTTTGTCGGCACGACCAGTGTGCCCGAACCGGGCGCGCTGGCAGTCCTCGGTTTCGGGCTGATCGGGCTCGGACTGGCGAGGCGCAAACGCGCCGCCTGACGCGCGCTCCAAGGCAATCATACGAAACGGCGGCCAAGATAGACTGACCGCCGTTTTCTGCATCTGGCATCGCGGTGTTTTCCGGCCGGGCGCGGCGTACATCGCCGGTGCGCAGGCAGCTAGGCCCCTTATGAATAGAAAGGACCATGCCGTCCGGCCACAAGACCGGTCTGTCCTGACGAAAAGTTTATCCGGTTGGCGCTTCCGGGGTCCTATATGTTAGGTAGAATGCTCGTCTCCTGCTGCCCAACCGGGAAAAACCTATGGATATTGCCGCGCCAAGCACGGTCGCGCCGCTCGACGCATCGAAATTCCGCGACCCGCTGACCACAGCCAAGGGCGAGGCGCGCGCGTCGGTGTCGCTGACATCCCTGAACACGCTGTGGATCAACACGGGCACGCTGTGCAACCTGACCTGCGTGAACTGCTATATCGAATCCAGCCCGACCAACGACCGGCTGGTCTATATCACGACGGGCGAAGTCCGCGCCTATCTCGACGAAATCGCGGCGGACGGGCTTGGCACGGCGGAGATCGGCTATACCGGCGGCGAGCCGTTCATGAACCCGGACATGATCGACATCCTCGATCTGACCCTGTCGCGCGGCTTCCGCGCGCTGGTGCTGACCAATGCGATGCGGCCCATGGCGAAGGTCCGGGACGGGCTTTCAGGCCTGCGTGAAAAATACGGGGATGCGCTGGTGCTGCGCGTGTCGATCGATCATTACAACCAGGCATGCCACGAAAAGGAACGCGGCCCCCGGTCCTGGCAGCCGGCCATCGACGGCCTGAAATGGCTGTCCGATAACGGCTTCAACATCAACGTCGCCGGCCGCACGTTCTGGAACGAGACGGAACAGGAACTGCGCGACGGTTTCGCCGGCATGTTCGCCGAACACGGCCTGACCATCGATCCGCAAAACCCGGTCGACCTGGTGCTGTTCCCCGAGATGGACGAAATGGCCGACGTGCCGGAAATCACCACGGCCTGCTGGGGCATACTGAATGTCTCCCCCGACGCCATGATGTGCGCGACGTCGCGCATGGTGGTGAAGCGCCGGGGCGCGGACCGGCCGGTGGTCATGCCCTGTACCCTGCTGCCCTATGACGAACGCTTCGAGATGGGCGAAACCCTGGCGGAGGCGGCCGCGGACGTGCCGCTGAACCACCCCCACTGCGCAAAATTCTGCGTCCTCGGCGGCGGGGCCTGCAGCGCGGGGTAGAGCGCCCCGGATTCGGGATTGTTCCAGGATGTCACCCCGGCCTTGTGCCGGGATGACAATCGCGCGACCGAAACGGTTGTAAAAAAGCCGCTCCCTACAGGTTCCTGCCCAGCCAGGCGATCATCTTCGCGAAGGAGTCTTCCGTCGCCGCGGCGCGGTAGCCTGCCTGGTTGGTGAAGTTCTGGAAGGCGTGGCCGGCGCCGTCATAGGCGTGGAATTCGTGGGCGATGCCGAGCTCGGTCAGCTTCGCATCGATCTTCGCGACATCGGCGGGGGACGGGTTCTCGTCGTCATTGCCGAAAAAGCCGAGCACGGGCCCGCGCAAGGCGCCCAGCTTCTCGAAGGGCGGCGCATCGCCCGTGCCCATCGCCTTGAACATGTTGCCGCTGTAATAGGCGACATTGCATTTGAACGCCGGAATAGAGGCGGCGCCGAGGAACGAGACGCGCCCGCCCATGCAATGCCCAGCGATCGCCATGCGGTCGCTGTCCACCGAGTCCATCCCCTGCAGCAGGGCGACGGTCGCATTCAGGTCGCCGACGATCTGGTTGTCGTCGAGATGCTTGACCGAATCCCGCGTATCCTCGCCCTCGGGGCGGCGGTGATGCAGGTGCGGCGTCGCCGCGACATAGCCGTGACCGGCGAGGTCCTGCACGAACTTTGTCGTGGCCACGTCGTTGCCGGCGCGGTGGTGGGCGACGACGATCGCCGGATGCGGGCCCGGCGTGGCGGGCTCATCGATAAAGACGCTCATGCTGTTGCCGTCGATGGCAAGCGATTCCCAGCGGGCATTGGACGACATTCAGCTCTCTCCTCGTTGATCCTCAATGCAAGCTTAGATGTCCGGCGCGGCGGGGTCCAACGCGAAAATCGGGGCCCGGTCGGGGGCACGGACCGGCGCCGGGTGCAGCACCGGGTGGGGCAACGGCCCCGCCTTGCCATCGCCGCCCGGCATGGATAATGTTTTAAACATTAGGTTCCGAAGTATTCCGGAAACCCGCAAAAACAGCGCGACAGGGAAGATAAAAAGCAATGAAACTGCAGGGACAGGAAATCGATATCGTACGCAAGGGTTCGGGCCAGCCGCTGCTGCTGCTGCATGGCGGCGGCGGACCGATTGCCGCCATGCCGTTCGCCGACAGGCTTGCCGAAAAGTTCGACGTCATCGCGCCGACCCACCCGGGTTTTGCCGGCAGCAGGATTCCCGATCATTTCAACCGTATCGACGACCTGGTGTTCCTGTATCTCGACCTGCTGGACGAGATGGACCTCAACGATGTCGTCCTGATGGGATTTTCCATGGGCGGCTGGACCGCGGTCGAGCTTGCCACCATGAACTCGACACGGCTGTCGAAAATGATCCTGGTCGATCCCGTCGGCGTGAAGGTCGGCGGGCGCGAGGATCGCGACATCGCCGACGTCTTCGCCCTGCCGGGCGAAAAGCTCGCCGAACTGATGTTCCACGATACGTCGCTCGCGCCGCGGCCCGGCGACATGCCGGAGGACCAGCTTCAGGTCATGGCCGCCAACCGCATCGCGCTCGGCGTCTATACGTGGGATCCCTACATGCACAATCCGAAGCTGCCGCACCGGCTGCACCGGATCAAGATCCCGACCCATTTCATCTGGGGCGAAAGCGACGGGATCGTTACCGTCGATTACGGCCAGAAATACTGCAAACTGATTGACGGCGCGACCATGACCGTCATCGAAAAAGCCGGACATTCGCCGCAAATGGAACAGCACGACGCGTTCGTCGACGCGGTGTTCAAATTCGCGGGCTGAAAACGAGGCCGAAAACAAAGGGAGCGACACGATGAAATCCTGGTGGTTTACCGAAGATTGCTATCCGCACCTGCCCGACCAGAGCACCTACCGGTCGATCCGGGTGGACCTGCCGAACGCGCATTGCGATCCCGACATCGCCCACGACCTGTATAACCGCTATCTCGACCTGTGGTGCGCCTGCGACGAGATCGGCCTCGGCATCATGCTCAACGAGCATCACCAGACCGCGACCTGCATGGTGCCCGCCGCCCCGATCATGCTCGGCATCCTCGCCCGCCAGACATCGAAATCCCGCCTGCTGATCCTCGGCAACCCGCTGCCGAACCGGAACCAGCCCGTGCGCGTCGCCGAGGAAATGGCGCTGGTCGACGTGATTTCAAAGGGCCGGGTCGAATGCGGCTTCGTGCGCAGCGTGCCGTATGAGGCAGCGGCCGCGAACATCCTGCCCTATCAGGGATCGGAGCGGATGTGGGAAGCCCATGACCTGATCATGAAGGCGTGGACCACCCATGACGGTCCGTTCAATTTCGAAGGCAAGTGGTATCACCACCGCCAGGTCAATATCTGGCCGCGCCCCTACCAGCAGCCGCACCCGCCGGTATGGATCACGATGGGCAGCGCCGGATCGGCCGTGAAAGTGGCCGAGCACAAACATGTCGGCGCCGTGTTCCTGGCGGGCTATCCGCGCATCCGGACCGTGTTCGACGGCTACCGCCAGGCCTATCTCGATGCCCACGGCATCCATGCGCCGCTCGACCGGCTCGCCTATCTCGGCCTGTGCTATATCGGCGAAAACGACCGCGAGGCCGAGGAAGGCGCGCGCAAGCTGCTGTGGTACATGGAAGCCAACAAGGTGCCGCCGGAATGGAGCAACCCGCCCGGCTACCACCCGCCCCCGGTGTCCGCGCAGGTGATGAAGGGCGTCACCGGATCGGGCGTGCCCACCAACCCGACACTGGAAGAACAGATGGCCCGCGGCAACGTGTTTGCCGGCACCCCGGACCAGGTGTTCGAACAGATCAAGTCGTTCTGGGAATATTCGGGCGGGTTCGGCCACATGCTGATGATGGGCCAGGCCGG
>JAYOMI010000159.1:3887-5623 GCA_038120765.1 Rhodospirillaceae bacterium | reverse complement strand
CCTCGGCGATGACGAAACCATCGTCAGTGTCGCGCATGACCTCGAGCCGCTTGTTGGCCCCATCGGTCAGCTTCCGGTTGTTGGGCAGCGTCAAATAGCAATAGGCGCGAAGCTTGGAGCGCCCGATACGGCCGCGAAGCTGGTACAGCTGGGCGAGGCCGAACATATCGGCGCGGTGAATGATCATGGTATTCGCGGTCGGGATATCGAGACCGGATTCAACTATCTGCGTCGACAGGAGCAGGTTGACCGAGCCGTCGTAGAAATCGGTCATGACGTCTTCGAGTGCCTTGGTCCCCATCTGGCCGTGCGCCATGGCAATCTTGATCTCCGGCACCAGCGTGCGCAGTTGGGCCGCGACCTCGTCGAGATCGGCGACCCTCGGGCATACATAGAACGTCTGGCCGCCCCGGAAATGCTCCCGCATGATGGCTTCGCGGATCATCACATCGTCGAAGGGCGTGACAAACGTGCGGACTGCGAGCCGATCGACCGGCGGCGTGCCGATCAGGCTCATCTCCTTCACGCCGCTCAGGGCCATCTGGAGGGTACGGGGGATGGGCGTCGCGGTCAGGGTAAGCACGTGGACGTCGGTCTTCAGGTTCTTCAGGCGTTCCTTGTGGGTCACCCCGAAATGCTGTTCCTCGTCGACGATCAGCAATTCAAGCTTTTTGAACGCGATCGATTTGCCGAGCAGGGCATGGGTGCCGATGACGATATCGACTTCGCCATTGGCGAGGCCTTCGCGGACCTTGTCGGCATCCTTGCCGGTTACAAGGCGGGACAGCTGCTCGATACGCACCGGAACGCCGGCAAAACGCTCCACGAAGGTTTTGAAATGCTGGCGGCAGAGCAGGGTGGTCGGCACGACAACCGCGACCTGGCTGCCGGACATGACGGCGGCGAAGGCCGCCCGAAGCGCAACCTCTGTCTTGCCGAACCCGACATCGCCGCAGACCAGGCGGTCCATCGCGGTGCCGGATTTGAGATCTCGGAGTGTGTCGGCAATCGCATAGGTCTGGTCGTCGGTTTCCGTATAGGGGAAGCGGGAGGCGAATTCCTGATAGAGGCTGTCAGGGATATCTATCATCGCCGCGGGGCGCAGGGTGCGCTGGGCTGCAATTTTTATCAATTCATTGGCAATGTCGCGGAGCCGCGATTTCATCTTGGATTTACGGGCCTGCCAGGCCGCGCCGCCCAGCCTGTCCAGGCTTGCCGGCATATCGCCGGACCCGTAGCGAGACAGGACCTCGACGTTCTCGACCGGGACATAGAGCTTGGTGTCGCCGGCATAGATCAGGCGCAGGCAGTCATGCGGGGCATTGGCGACGCTGAGGGTTTCAAGTCCGTCATACCGGCCTATGCCGTGTTCGATATGAACCACCAGGTCGCCAAGGGCGATTTCTGAAACATCCGCGATGAAATCCTCGGCCCGGCGGCGCTTGCGGTCCGGACGGACGATGCGCTCGCCAAGGATGTCCTGTTCGGTAATCAGCGTCAGCGTGTCGGACGTGAAACCGTGCTCGATCGACAGTACCACAAGGCCCGTCGTGCCGGGTGGGAGCGCGCTTGCAGCCTGCCAGTCCTCCACAGCGGCGATTTTCGTTATGCCGTGATCGTTGAGCAACTGTCCCAGTCGTTCGCGGGAACCCAGCGTGAAAGCGGAAATCAGGACGCGCTTGCCGGCATCGGCGTCATTTCGAAGCCGCGTTGCCAGGCTGTCGAAAACCGTGACC
>JAYOMI010000159.1:0-3877 GCA_038120765.1 Rhodospirillaceae bacterium | reverse complement strand
ATCGTGACCGGCTGCGGCAGAAGCCTTGGCGCGCGCCGCTGCGAAATCGGGCACACGCTTTGCGCCAACCGCCAATACTTCCTTAAATGCCGAGGAGCCAATGCCGTCGGGAGCGGCAAAGGGTGACAGCTGGCCGACCAGGCGGCCGTCGAGCGCCTTTTCGAACTCCCGGACATCGAGGTACAGGCTGTTCGTCGGCAAGGGATTATAGGGCGGTTGGCCGCTGACATCGTTTGTCTTGCGGTTTTTCAGGTATGTGATGCGGGCGTCGTAATAGTCCGAGATGGTTTCCAGTCGGCCGTCCCGCACCTGATCGGCATCGTTGTCCAGCGTGACGGACGCGCCCGGCAGGTAATCGAACAGGGTATCCAGCGCTTCGTGAAACAGCGGCAACCAGTGTTCCATGCCGATCTGTTTGCGGCCCTCGCTGACGGCGTTGTAGAGCGGATCGTCGGTGCTATTGCCGAAAGCTTCCCGGTATCCCGAGCGGAAACGCGCGATGGAGGCTTCATCCAGGGAGACCTCGCTCGCGGGTTTGAGCGAAAATTCCGTGATTGTCTCCGAGGAGCGTTGGGTTGCGACATCGAAAACCCGCAATGCTTCAATCTCGTCGCCGAACAGATCGATTCGTATCGGCATTTCGTTGCCGGGTGGAAATATGTCCAGAATACCGCCGCGGACGGCGTATTCGCCTGCCTCGCGCACGGTTCCGACCCGTTCGAAGCCGTTTCGATTGAAGAATCCGGCGAGTTCGTCGACATCGATACGGTCCCCGATGGCGAAGCGGCGGGCGGCATCGGCGATTACCGTTCTGGCAGGTACCCGCTGCAAAACGGCGTTGACCGATGTCAGGACGACCAGTTGTCCGGGGGCACCTGATTCCGGGCGATGTGCGAGATAGGTGAGGGCATCGATGCGGCGGGAGACGACCTCGCGGTTCGGCGAACCCCGGTCATAGGGCAGGCAGTCCCATGCGGGAACCGAAACGACGCGGATCGCCGGTGCAAAAAACGACAATGCTTCCGTCATTTCGGCGATGCGTTTGGCATCCCGCGCGATGTGCAGATGAACGGCATCGTCCGGCCGGGCGGCGAGGGCTTCAGCGACAAGGAGCGCATCGCATCCTTCGGGGACGCCGGACAGCAGGAATCTTCCCACACCCGAGAATGATTTATCGATGAAAGTCAAATGTTTATAGTTTCTTCTTGAAGTTCTGTAGCATTTTCAGGACGGGGGTGTCGAATGCTGCCGGCGGCGGTTTCATGTCGATCACCCAACTCAGAACGTCCTGATCGTTTTCGTCGAGCAATGCCTCGAAGTCGGCCAGTTGGGCCTCGTCCAGGTCGCGTAGATGGGCTTCGGCAAACCCGCCTATCACAAGATCGCTTTCCTTCGTGCCGCGGCGCAGGCTGCGAAACCGTAATTTACGGCGGATATTGTCTAGCTTATCTGGCATTACTGCTCCTCGTGGAACGCTGGTATAAGTGTCCGCCTCGACGATGTCAGCCCGATTCCGACGGAAAACATGCGCCCAGACATACTTTTTTCGATATTTGCGCCAGTCACCGGTCTCCCGGGCGTGGGACCGAAGATAGGAAAGCTGATCGAAAAGCTTGCCGGACCGAGTATCGTGGACCTTTTATGGCACCTGCCAAGCGGGCTGATAGACAGAAGATATGCGCCGAAAATCCTGGAGGCGTCCGACGGCGCGATCGCGACACTGACGGTTACCGTCGACAAACATTCTCCGTCCGCCCGGCGCGGCCTTCCGTACCGGGTACGCTGCCGGGACGAATCGGGTTTTCTCACGCTCGTCTTTTTCAACGGCCGCGAGGATTACCTTCGCAAGATACTCCCGGAAGGCGAGACCCGGGTGGTGAGCGGCAGGCTGGAGCGCTACCGGGAAGAGTTCCAGATGACCCATCCGGACCATATCGGCACCCTCTCAGAGCTTGAGGCGATAAAGACGGTCGAACCAGTCTATCCGATGACTGCCGGACTGACACCGAAACCCCTGAACCGTGCCATCCGTGCGGCTGTCCGCATGGCGCCGGAACTGCCGGAATGGAATGACGGCCCCTGGATGTCGAAGAAGAAATGGCCGAACTGGCATGCCGCACTTGAAACCGCCCATGCGCCCAAATCCGAGGCTGACCTGCTGGCCGACGCGCCGGCGCGCGAACGGCTTGCCTATGACGAACTGCTGGCCAATCAGCTTGCCCTGCTGATCGTGCGCGGCCGCCAGCGGAAAAGAACGGGCAGGGCGATTGTCGGCAACGGCGATCTGCGGCGGCGGCTGGAGGAAAACCTGCCATTCAAACTGACCGGGTCCCAGCAGATGGCCCTGGCGGAGATCTCGGCCGACATGAAGGGCGATACGCGGATGCTCCGGCTGCTCCAGGGCGATGTCGGCAGTGGCAAGACCGTCGTCGCGCTGATGTCGATGCTCGCGGCCGTAGAGGATGGCGCGCAGGCTGCACTCATGGCGCCAACCGAGATCCTCGCGCGCCAGCATTTCGCGACGATTGCGCCGCTGGCGGAAGCGATCGGCGTGCCGGTCGTCCTGATCACCGGTCGCGACAAGGGCAAGAAACGCGAAGCCCTCGTGGAAGGCCTTGTCAGTGGGGAGACGGCAATCGCCATAGGCACCCACGCGCTGTTTCAGGATGATATTCAGTTCAGGGATCTCGCCTTTGTAGTGGTCGATGAGCAGCATCGTTTTGGCGTGCATCAGCGACTGGCGCTCGCCGGGAAAGGTGCTGCAGCCGATATTCTGGTGATGACGGCGACGCCGATACCGCGGACGTTGATGATGACGGCCTATGGCGATCTCGAGACGTCGCGACTGACCGACAAGCCCGCGGGACGAAAGCCGATTGAGACGCGTGTCCTGCCGCTGTCGCGGCTTGAGGAAGTTGTCGACCGGCTGAGAGGCACCATTCCGGGCGGGGCGCGGGTCTACTGGGTCTGTCCATTGGTCGATGATTCAGAGGTCGTGGACCTCGCAGCGGCCACCGAACGCCACGCGGCTCTTTCCCAGCGTTTTGGCGACAGGGTCGGGCTTGTCCATGGCAGGTTAAAAGCGGCGGAAAAAGACGCGGTGATGGCAAAGTTTGCCGCCGGCGATCTTGATATTCTCGTCGCGACGACGGTGATCGAGGTAGGCGTCGACGTGCCGGAGGCGACGATCATGGTGATCGAACAGGCCGAACGGTTCGGCCTCGCCCAACTGCATCAGCTTCGCGGGCGGGTCGGACGGGGCGAGGCGAAGTCGTCCTGCCTGTTGCTTTACGGCGAGCCGCTGACGGCCACCGCCCGGGCGCGCCTGAAGGTCATGCGGGAGACGGATGACGGCTTCATCATCGCCGAGGAAGACCTGCGGTTGCGCGGTGCGGGTGAGGTGCTCGGGACCCGGCAAAGCGGCTTGCCTCAGTTCCGCATGGCTGATCTCGCCGCGCATGCCGACTTGATCGCGGTGGCGCGGGACGACGCGCGGGTTATCCTTGAGCGAGACCCCGAGTTAACGACGGAGCGCGGCAAAGCGTTGAAAACGCTATTATATCTGTTCGAACGGGATGCCGTCGTGAAAACCGCGCTGTCCGGTTGACGAAGTTTATTCGGCGGCCTTGTCGGCTTCCGGATCATACGGGACGGTCTTGCTGTCCCCGTCGGCCGGCGCCACACGCTTTTTCCGCTGTTCTTCGACGGGACGTCTGTCCGGCGGCGTGACGATACCGCCGGAAACGACCATCTTGATCCCTTCTTCGACCGTCATCTCGAGGATCACAAGGTCTTTTCTCGGAATGAACAGGAGATATCCCGATGTCGGGTTTGGCGTCGTCGGGAGGAATACGTTGACCACATCGTCGGTCGTGAG
>JAYOMI010000158.1:4507-5671 GCA_038120765.1 Rhodospirillaceae bacterium | reverse complement strand
CTAGATAAGTTCGCGGCTGCCGTCGGAGTAACGGATTTTTACCGTCACGGTGCCTTCGTTCATCAGCCAGGGACGGACCCGGAAGTTGCGGGCGCCGCTGGAATGCATCGGATCCGATGCCGCGATTTCCTTCGCTTCCGCGAGAGACCCGGCACGGATGATGACCATCCCTTCGCCTTCCCATATCTCTTCATTGTCGTCCCAGAACGGGCCGGCGCCGAACATGATCCCTTTCTCTTCCAGTTCGATCTGGAATTTGAGGTGGGGCTCGATGTTTTCCATTACCGGGCCCATACCGTTGGCCGGGAATGTGTGCACCATATAAAGCTGCTTCTGCAGCATGCCGGCGCAGGCGTCGAGAATGTCCTGTTTCTTGATTACGGGTCCAGACATGTATTCGTCTCCTTCCTGTTTGTTTTGTTAATTTCAGACGACCTTGATGGTGATGTCGCCAACACCGTCGATATGGCCTTCCATGAGGTCGCCCGCGACAATGGGGCCGACACCTGCGGGTGTGCCGGTGTAGATCAGGTCGCCCGGCTGGAGTTCGAAGAGACCGGAGAGATATTCGATCGTTTCCGGCACGTTCCAGATAAGGTCGGCGATGTCGGCCGTCTGTTTGATCTCTCCATTGACCTTCAGCCAGATGGCGCCGGTCGAGGGGTGCCCGATCTTTGCGGCGGGCTGGATTTCGGCGCAGGGCGCGGAATCGTCGAAGGCCTTGCCGACTTCCCACGGACGGCCTTTTTCACGCATGGCGATCTGGAGGTCGCGCCGCGTCATATCGAGGCCGCAGGCATAGCCGAAAATGTGGTCGTTGGCTTTGTCCTGGGGAATGTTCCTGCCGCCTGTTCCGATAGCGACCACGAGTTCCATTTCGTAGTGAACGTTTTCCGACTGGGAGGGGTACGGGAAATCCGCGCCGTCGGGAATAATCGTGTTGTTCGGCTTCATAAAGAAAAACGGCGGATCGCGATCCGGGTCCGACCCCATTTCCCGGGCATGTTCGGCATAGTTTCTGCCGACGCAGTATATCCGGCGGACGGGAAAAACCTCGTCCGTACCGGCGACTGCAACGGTGGGCAATTCCATGGGGGCAACGGCGTATTTCGTCATTTCGGTTCCTTTGTGTGCGGGTATGTGAGTTCGCGGAGAAGATTATGC
>JAYOMI010000158.1:0-4497 GCA_038120765.1 Rhodospirillaceae bacterium | reverse complement strand
CGTTCCGGCGTCTGAAAGCGGCCGCGGACTTGTATTCATTGGAATTGAAGCAGGCTTCCGCTTCCGCCATCGACGGGAATTCAATGACGACGAAGCGCTCGAAATAATCCCTGCCTTCAAGGGTTTTGCTGTTGCCGCCACGGGTCAGAATCCTGCCGTTGAATTTTTCAAGGATAGCCGGAACTTTCGTCGCGTATTTCATGTACTCGTCATAGTCGTTGATCTTGGCGCGCGCCAGCCAGTAGGCCGTCATGTTTATCATCCCCTTTTATGATTATGTCCGAGGTATAGCCGATCTCTTTCCGGTTGAGAGGCACTAATTTCCCCAGACGCCGATGCCGGCATATCAGACATTTTGCATACAGGTAATATACGCTAGGCTGATAGGGAATAAACAGATGAGGGAAAGATGCCGCTTACCCATTTGGAACATTTTCTGATCCAGACGGAAGATCTGGACGGGACCCGGGACTGGTATGCGGACGTGCTGGGCATGGTTTCCGGGCCGCATCCTGACTTCAAGATGCCGGTACACTGGATGTATCTCGGCGACGAGCCGGTTTTGCATCTCGCCGAGGGGGGCGCGAATGTCTCCGAGAACCGATTGAAATATCTGGGCCAGCAATCGACGGCGACCAGCGGGTCAGGTGTCGTGGATCATGTCGCGTTCCGCGCGACCGGCCTGAAAGAGATGATGGCACATCTCGATGCGAGAGGAATCGAGTACACCCGACGCCAGGTGGACGATCAGGGACTGTTTCAGCTCTTCCTGATGGATCCGAACGGGGTGAAGGTCGAACTCAATTTCGCCAACCAGGAAGCGAGAGATATCCAGGCCGATATTATGGCGTCCGATCTGCCGGGCTGATTTTTGCGGCCGGGCATAAGCGCGAACTGAAAAACAAGATCCAAAAAGGGAGTGGCTAAATTGATAGATCTCTACACCTGGTTTACGCCGAACGGGCGCAAAGTGTCCCTGATGCTTGAAGAATGTGGACTGGAATACACAACCCATGCCGTCAATATCGGGAAGGACGAACAGTTCGCGCCTGACTTTCTGAAAATCAGCCCCAATAACAAGATCCCCGCCATTCTCGACAACGACAACGGCAAGTCGCTCATGGAATCCGGCGCGATTTTGATGTACCTCGCCGATAAATCGGGAAAATTCTGGCCGCAGGATCCCGATGACAAGTGGTCGACCGTCGAGTGGTTGATGTTCCAGATGGGCGGCGTCGGCCCGATGTTCGGCCAGTGTCATCACTTTACAAAGTACAATCCCGGTGTCGCACCATATGCCGAGGAGCGCTACCTGAGGGAGACCCGGCGCCTGTACGGGGTGATGAACGAGAGGCTGGGCAAAACCGGTTTCCTTGCCTGTAATGAATATACCATCGCCGATATGGCGGTCTGGCCATGGGTCGCCCGGTTCGACTGGCAGACGGTAAATCTCAATGATTTTCCGAACGTTCGGCGCTGGTATCTCGAAATTCTCGACCGCCCGGCGACCCGTCGGGGCTGGAACGTTCCCGAGAACGATCAGGAGATACCGATGCCGTAACGGGTTGCGTTATAAATTAGCAACCGATAATTTAAATTGTCGAAACGGAAGTCGCCCGTCGATTAATGTCTTCCGGCCGATACGAAGCCGAACGCAGGTTCAGACAAACGAAACCTGCCCGCTTACAGGAGGGGAAACGCCATGTTTCGTGTGCTGGAACGCATATGCTCGGCATTGAACTATATCGCGGCGGCATGGCTGATGTTGCTCGCGGTGATCATCTTCATCGAGGTCGTCGGCCGCGGGCTATTCTCCGCCTTTCTCGGCGGTGACGAGATCGTCACCAACTCGGTCCCCGCAATCGTCTTCCTGCAGGTGCCGCTCGCGATCCTTACCGGGAGCATGCTTCGCACGACCATAACCTACGATCATCTCAACAAGCGTTGGCGGCATATCGTGAACGCCGTTTCCTACCTGATGGGTATGATGCTGATGATCGGGATCGCCGTCGGTGGCTGGACGGACATGATCAACGGCTGGGAGATTGGCGAGTATCAGGGGATCGGCGCGCTTGAAGTGCCGGTGTATCCGGTCAGGACGATCATTATCGCCTCGGCGATCTTCATCACTTTAATCTATTTCGCCCATCTGATGCGGGCGGCTGTCGGCAAGGATGTCACTCCCGGCGCGCAGGGAATTGGTTCCGGGGGCACGGAATAGCCATGACATTCACGGAAAAGCGGACGAGCAGCATGACTTTCGGGGCACCCAGATGGAACTGAACACACTTATGGTGCTCTCGCTTGCCGGGATGCTGGTTGCCATATTCGCCGGGGTGCATATCGCGCTGGCGCTCGGCATCACGGCGATGGTCGGTACCTATTTCATATTCGAAGACTGGTATCTGGCGTCCGCCCAGGTGGGCGGCGCCGCGTATGAACTGGTCCGAAATTATGTTTTCGCGACGATTCCGTTATTCGTTCTGATGGGGGATTTCGTCGCAAAATGCGGGGCGGCCGGCGACCTCTATAAAGTCATCAATCGGTGCCTCGGCGGCATTCCGGGACGACTTGCGGTAGCGACGGTCACCGGCAACGCTGCCTTCGCCGCCGTCACCGGAACATCGATCGCGTCCGCTGCCGCCTTCAGCCGTATCGCCTATCCCGAAATGATGCGGTTCAGGTACAAGCGGGAATTCGCCCTTGGATCGATCGCAGGTTCCGCCTGTCTCGGCATGCTTATCCCGCCGAGCGTCCTGCTGATTGTCTGGGGCATTATTACCGAGCAGTCGATCGGCAAGCTTTTTGTCGCCGGCGTCGTGCCGGGAATATTGCTGTCTTTGTTTTATGTCGCCTACACGATTGGCGCGGTGAAGCTCAATCCCGGACTGGCGCCCGAAATTCCCAAGGAAGAGCTGTCTCCCATCACGACGGGGGAAATTGTATCCACCGTCGGCGTGGTCATGATTATCGCGATCGTCATGGGGGGGATATGGGGCGGTGCCTTCACCGCGACCGAAGCCGCGGGTATCGGGGCCCTCGCGGCCATGGTGCTGGCGATCGTAAAAGGTCTGCGGGTACAGGGACTCATCGAGGCGATTATCGATGCGGGCAAGACCTCTGCGCCGATCATGATCCTGCTGGTGACGGCGGGGATGTATGCGCGCTTCCTGTCGCTTGCCGATATCGACACCCTGATCAAGGATGCGGTGGGCGAGGGCGCGCTGGTCATTGTTATGATGGTGGTGATCTGGATTGTGCTCGGCATGATCCTGGATTCAATCTCGATCATCCTTCTGACCGTGCCGTTGTTTTCCCTGCTGGATGTCGGGATGGATCCGCTGGCCTTTGCGATCTTCGGCATTCTGCTCATTGAAGCGGGGCTGCTGACGCCGCCCTTCGGGCTTGTGGTGTACGTCGTGAAGGGAGCTGTTCCAGATTCCGGGGTGCAGCTATCCGAAATATTCAGGGGATCGATCCCTTACTGGATTCTCATGCTGGTAACTGCCGGGTTGATCTGGGCGTTTCCGCAGATTGCGAACTGGTTGCCGCAGTTCGTATGACGAAGGATGGCACATAGACGACAGACTTTAGAGGAACCAAGAACATTGACTTAATCAACCGATAAGGGAGATTTCTTATGAAACATACGTCAAAAGTAACGGCGGCCGTTGCCGCCATCCTCGCGGGCTCTCTTGCCTTCGGGTCGACAGCAGACGCCAAAACCTATGTTCTTCGCATGGGGTCCGGCCACCCGAGCAAGCCGGTCGCCTATGTCCGCAATATGGAACACCATTTTGCGGACATGGTCACGAAGCGCGTGGCGGCGGAAACCAAGCACAAGGTCCGCTTCATTCATGCCTACGCGGGCAAGATCGCCAAGGTGCATGAGACCCTTGAGGCCGTGGAAAAGGGGCTGCTCGATATCGGCGGATGGTGCGTCTGTTTCGAGAGCGCCAAAATGCTGCCGATGAACTTCGATTACTTCACGCCGTTTACGACGGGTGACATCCGCAAGCAGGTCGCGGTCAAGCGCCGTGTCATGGCCGAGCATCCGGAACTCTATGACATGCTCGACAAGAAGTATAAGCAGACACTGATCGCGCTGAGCGGGTTCGATAATTACGGCCTCGGTACCAAGTTTGCCTGGAACGATGTCAGCGATCTCAAGGGCAAGAAAATCATTGCGGCGGGCCCCAACCTGCCATGGGTTGAACGGTACGGCGCGATCCCGGTGACGACCAGCCTGCCGACGGCGTATAACGCGCTGGCGACAGGTGTTGCGTCCGGGTTCATCATGTTCCCGGGTGTGTATTACGGCTTCAAATTCCATGAGCCGGCACCGCACTTCAAGATCGTGAATCTCGGCGCCCAGGCGCAGACTGTCCTGACGATGAATATGAGCACCCGCAAGGAACTGCCGGCCGACGTCCTGAAAATCGTCGACGAAGCGGCGGCAAGCTACGAGGAGGTTGCCACCGTCGATTCGTATGAGAG
>JAYOMI010000157.1:0-5673 GCA_038120765.1 Rhodospirillaceae bacterium | reverse complement strand
TCACCAATGTCTGCATCCTGTCGCAGGACGGGTCCGAGGTGAAAGTGGCGGCGAATTTCTCCGTTCACCGGTTCCGCCGTGGCGGCAAGGGGGGCGCATATGTCGGTCACTATCTCTACACGCTCCGGATCGCCGATGACGGATTCAGAATTGCCGAACGCCGCGCCATTCTGGATGCCGAAGAACTCGGCGGCCTGGGCGCGGTAAGCTTTATCCTTTGATATCCGGCGGGGCGGTTCGGCTTTATCATTTCGCCTCAAATTAGATTATGACGAATGAAACCGGTTAAGGACTTGGTAGATGGCGACTTCTGAAGCTTCGGGTGCCGGAGCCCTGGCCGGGTTGCGGGTGCTCGACCTGACGCAGTTTCTGGCGGGGCCTTACGCAACCATGATTTTTGCCGACCTCGGCGCGGAGGTGGTCAAGCTGGAAGCCCCGGTGGGGGACTGGTCCCGTGTCCTGCCGCCCAATTTCGTCGGCGATGACAGTTGCTATTACCTCTCCATCAACCGCAACAAGAAAAGCATCGTTGTCGACATGAAGTCGCCGGACGGGCTGGAAATCGTCAAACGGCTGGCGGATGAAAGCGATATCCTTGTCGAGAATTTCCGCCCCGGCGTGCTCGACCGGCTGGGCCTGACCTATAAAAGCCTGTCCGAACGGAACCCCGGCCTGATCTGGGCGTCGATCAGCGGCTTCGGCCAGACCGGCGCGGACCGCGATCGCCCCGCCTATGACATGATCGTGCAGGCAATCTCCGGCGGCATGAGCATGACCGGCGAGCCCGGCCGGTCTGCCGTCCGCAGCGGCGTTCCCATCGGCGACCTGAGCGCCGGCATGTACGCGGTGATCGGTGCGCTGGCGGCGCTGGAAGAACGCCGCCGGTCCGGGAAGGGACAATACATCGACGTATCGATGCTGGATTGCCAGGTATCCATGCTCTGCTATCAGGCCGGATATTATCTGCATTCCGGAAATAATCCCGGCCGGCAGGGCTGGGGGCACGATTCCATCCCGACCTATCGCGGGTTCAACTGTGCCAACGGCACGTCGCTGGTGATTACGGCCAATACCGAAAGAATGTGGCAGGGACTGTGCGATGTGCTCGGTATTGCCGACATGAAGGAAGACCCCCGGTTCACACTGAACGAGGACCGCTATGCCAACCGGGGGGAGCTGTGGCCCATACTCGAAGGCGCTTTCATGAAGCACACGGCAGACCATTGGGTGCCGAAGCTTCTGGAGGCGGGCATTCCCGTGGGCGAGATCAACAATCTCGAAAAAGCGCTGTCGAACCCGCAGATACTCGGCCGCGATATGGTGCTCGATCTGGAAGACGCGGACGGCACGAAAATCCGGGTTGCCGGCAACCCCGAAAATAATTCGCGCACGCCGATTGATGCGAAATCATATCCGCCGAAGCTCGGCGGAGAGACAGCCGAAATCCTGGCCGATGTGCTCGGGGCGGATGGAGACGAAATTGCGCGCCTGATCGAGAGTGGCGCCGTCTATGAATACAAGCCGAAAAAGGCGAAGGGAGACTGACATGGAAGACATACTGCAACTGGATCACGACGGTGCGATTGCGCGGATCACGATCAACCGGGCCGATAAAGGCAACATGCTCACGCTCGATATGCTGGACAATATTTCGGCCCTGATCATCGATGCCGGGCTCGACCCGGATATCAAGGCGATATCGATCAGCAGCACCGGGGACGATTTCTGCCTCGGCCGCGATCCCGCCAGCGCGCCTGAAAACACGCCCAAGAACGGCATAGAGATGCGCGAAGCGCTGACCGCGCCGATCCTCGGCTTCTACGACGCCGTTCGCGGCGCCGACATTCCGGTTGTCGCGACCGTGCAGGGCAGGGCCGCCGGGTTCGGCTGCGCCGCCGCTGCGGTATGCGATATCACGATTGCCGCGGCGGATGCCCGGTTCTCGCTGCCGGAGATGAAACACGATCTGCCGCCGACCGCCGCCATTTCGGCGCATATCGACCGGTCCATGCCCAAATCGGTCGCCTGGATGGTCTATTCCACCGAAGAGATCGACGCGCAGACGGCGCGGGCGGCAGGATTTGTCAGTCACATCGTTCCCGCCGGGGAACTCTATTCGAAGGCCGACGAAATTCTGGCGACGTTGACCAGCCGCAACCGGACGGCGCTCGCGACCTGCAAGACCTATCTCGCCAATGCGCGGCTGATGGAAACGCCGCAGGCATCCGATTACGCGGCAAACATGCTGGCGCTTGTGATGGCGTCCAAGGGGTAGTCGAAAAAGAATATCCGGGCCGCTGGATAGCGGCCCGGCTGTTTGGTGTGCGGGGTCTGGTTTGCCCGGTATATGTCCGGTGTTTGTATTGCCGGCTTCTGAGGACTAGAGGACGCGAACCTCGACCAGGAAGCCGTCGACTTGCGTGCGGAGAGCCTCGGCCTGCTTGGACAGTTCGCTCGCAGCTTCCAGAACCTGAGAGGCGGCTTCTCCGGTCTGCTGAGCTCCGTTTGTGACGCCTGCTATGTTCTGGGAAACATCTGCGGTACCGGCCGCGGCCTGTTCAACGCTCTGCGCGATTTCACGGGTCGCCGCCGACTGTTCTTCGACAGCAGACGCGATCGCCGCTGAAATCTCGCTCAATTCGTTAATGGTGCCGCTGATCCCCTTGATAGCATTGACAGCATGTTCGGTCGCACTCTGGATGGCGCCGATCTGGCTGCTGATTTCGTCCGTTGCCGTTGCGGTCTGATCGGCCAGGGATTTTACCTCGGTTGCAACCACGGCGAATCCCTTGCCGGCCTCGCCGGCGCGGGCGGCTTCGATGGTGGCGTTCAACGCGAGCAGGTTTGTCTGACTGGCGATATCGTTGATCAGCCCGACAACCTCACCGATTTTTTCGGCAGCGGTTGCGAGGCCTTCAACCTCTTCGTTGGTTCTTTGCGCCTCTTCCACAGCGTTTCTCGCGATGTTGGAGCTCTGCTGTACCTGGCGGCCGACTTCTTCGACCGATTGGGCAAGCTGTTCGGCGGCAGCCGCGACCGTCTGGACGTTGGTGGAGGCCTCTTCCGATGCAGCGGCGACGGCGGTCGACTGGCCACTGGTCTGCTCAGTCGTAAAGGAAAGCGAGCGCGCCGACATTTCCATCTCCGTCGAGGCGCTCGCGACGGATTCGACAACGGTTTTCACATTGGATTCGAAATTGTCGGCCATTTCGACGAATTTTGTTACCACGTTCCACGTGAGCATAGGGCCGATATACTCGCCGTCCGTCCCCATCAAGGGGGATACCCGGAGATCGAGGGTCTCTTCGCCGAGCCGTATTTTGGCGTTGTGCGGCAGGTTGGCGGGATCGCCGAGCAGTTTGTGCTGGTGCGACGGGTTTTTGTGAAAAATATCGATACTTTTCCCGACCATTTCGTTGGCCTGGCAGGGAAGATGTTCCTGAAGGCTGGCGAGCGTGTCGATGCTCGTCTGGTTCGCATAGGTGATCGTGAAATCCGTCGGGTCCGCCAGCATGACGTTGATCGGCATCTTGTCGACCATCTGGATCAGGCGTTTTGTTTCTTTCTCCGTCTTCACCTTCTCGGTCACCAGGCTCCAGACGAGGCAGGCCGAGGTGTACTCGCCGTCGGCATTGCGTATTGCGGATACTTCCAGATCGAGAATTTCATCCCCCAATTGGATGTTTGTCCGCCAGGGCAGGTTATTCGGATCGGACAGAAGTTTCCGTTGATGTTCCGGTGCCTTATGGAAGATGTCGATCGATTGTCCGATCAGGTCGTCTGCCTTGCAGGGCAGGAGATGCTTCAGACCTTGCAGGGTTTCCCGGCTGGTTTCGTTCACGTAGTCGATTGTGAAATGTTCAAGTTCGGAGGTCATGACGTTGACCGGCATTGAATCCAGCATCTGCTTCAGCGCAAGTAGCGTCTCGGCTTCCGATTTCTTTACGTTTGCCGAGGTTTTGGTGGTGGATTCTGCCTTGACGCGATCGCTCTTCTTGATCTTCATATTGAACATTGTTCTTGCCCTGATGCAGTTTGAAATCACTGGGAAAGCACGTCTTGGCATCAAGGTGACAGTCATTGGTAAAATTAAGATTAATTTTAGGAAAATTATATTTCATTGGTATTGAGAATAATAATTAGAATACAAATGTACACTTGGCATAGTCTTGCGAAAAATAAAGACGGTTGGTGTAATTTTGAAAATAAAAAATGTATCGTATTGTAACGAAGGCGGGAATTTATCTAGAAAGAGGCGTTGAATCATCACAAATGACGTGGGGCATTATATCACCACGCAGATAAGGCGGGCCCGCTAACTGAGGCGGAGGCCTATTTCTACTTGTTTCCCGACATGCAACTGGTGCAAAGGGGGGGCTGGGGCAGCAGTTCGAGGCGCTTTTCGGGAATATCCTCTCCGCATTGGACGAAAACTCCGAAAGTGCCCTCTTCGATGCGTTTTAACGCCGCCTTGATCTGTTGCGCTTCTTTCTGGCCCTGGATGCCCAGCCCTTCCAGCACTTCATCGCCTGCGATCTCGGTTGCACGTTCTTCGAAATCCGCCTCAGTGCCGTGTTCTTTAAGGTCTT
Source organism: Rhodospirillaceae bacterium (assembly GCA_038120765.1). Lineage (GTDB taxonomy): Bacteria > Pseudomonadota > Alphaproteobacteria > MPNO01 > UBA830 > CAXBCP01. Next base: position 1,084 of record JAYOMI010000157.1, on the reverse strand, counting down.
CGTTTATTTCACTCAGCTTGGATGTCAGCGCGGCGAGGCGCTCTTGAAGCCGTGTTTTAAATTTGTTCGCATCGACCATGTCAGGTTTCCCGTAAAAGACGAATACCGTGCGCACCAGTGCTGTTTGGACGGGCAGAAACCCGTGCCGGTATCGGGTCTGGCACACAACAGCGGCGTGCGCGAGTCTCCAGATAGCGCGTTCAGATGAGGTCTCGCGGCAGGGTTTTCTTACGCGGCGGTCCAGCCGCCGTCGATCGGCAGGGTAACCCCGGTGACCATCGAGGACGCTCTGCTGGCGAGATACAGCAAGCCTCCCGCGAGTTCCCACGGCTCACCGAAGCGGCCCATTGGGGTGGCGGCCTCGATGGCGGTGGCGAGGTCCGGGTTGGACTGCATGTAGGCCGCGCCGAAATTGGTCCGGAAGAACGTCGGTGCGACCGCATTCACCCGAATGCCGCGGTCCGCCCATTCAACCGCAAGGCCGCGGGTGACGTTCACCAGCGCCCCCTTCGTCGCCTGATAGCCGATATGCGCAAACAGTCTGTTGCCGACAAGGCCGACAATCGAGGCCAGATTGATGATACGGCCGTTTCCGTGGGCCAACATGTGCGGCGCGGCGGCGCGGCACATGTTGTAGGTGCCGATGACGTTGACGTTGATCACCTGGGCCCAGCGCGCCGGGTCCGTTTCCCAGAAATTGATCGAGGTATCGGTGGTGTCCTTCGGCAAGACATTGAGCTGGCCGATGGCCGCGTTGTTGACGACCATGTGCAACGCGCCGAATGCCTTTATTGTGTCGGCACAGGCGCGCTCGCACTGGGCGTAATCGTCGATGGCATAAGGCAGCGCAATGGCGGAACCTTCGCCGCGCGCGGCATTGACCTCGGCCACGGCCTGCTCCAGCTCCTTGACGTCGGGGCTCAGCATCCCAACCTTGCCGCCGGCCTCGATAATGGCGTCGGCCATTTCGCGGCCCATGCCGCGGCTGGCGCCGGTAACGATGGCGACCTTCCCTGAAAGATCAATGGCTGTCATGTCGGTTCCTTCTTTCTTATTTATGTTTTTCGTTGGTGATGATCAGGCG
>JAYOMI010000156.1:0-5718 GCA_038120765.1 Rhodospirillaceae bacterium | reverse complement strand
TCATGCCGCTCATCAGGATCATGTTGGCGTATTCGCCGAGGAAGAACAGCGCGAAGGTCATCGCCGAATATTCAACGTTATAGCCGGAGACCAGCTCGGCTTCCGCTTCGGGCAGATCGAAGGGATGGCGGTTGGTCTCCGCCAGGGCCGAGATAAAGAAAATAATGCACATCGGGAACAGTGGCAGCCAGTACCAGTTCCAGAACCCGCCGCCCTGTTGCGCCATCACTACATCCGTGAGGTTCAGCGAGCCCACGCACATCAGCACCGTGATGATCACAAACCCGATGGCGACCTCGTAGGAGACCATCTGCGCAGCGGAGCGCAGCGCCCCCAGAAAGGCGTATTTCGAATTGCTGGCCCAGCCGGCCATGATAATGCCGTAGACGCCAAGCGACGAAATCGCGAACAGGTAGAGGATACCCACATTGATATCGGCCAGAACCCAGCCGGAATCGAACGGGATCACCGCCCAGGCAATCAGGCTGAGAACGAATGTCAGCATCGGTGCCAGGACAAAAACCACCCGGTTCGCGCCGGACGGGATAATCGTTTCCTTGATCAGCAGCTTCAAACCGTCGGCAGCCGGCTGCAGCAAGCCGAAGAACCCGACAACGTTCGGGCCTTTCCGCAACTGCATCGCGGCGATGACCTTGCGCTCTGCAAGCGTCAGATAGGCGACGGCACCCAGCAGCGGCAGGATAATCAGCAGGACATACCCGGCAATTTCCAGGCCGGGCAGCATGTATATGTTCCAGAAATCAGCCATCTGTGCCCATCTTTTCCCCGGCGCCGGCAAATGCTTCCGTGCAGGCCGCCATCGTTGCCGAAGCGCGACTGATCGGATCGGTCATGTAGAAATTCCCGATCGGTGTCGCGAAAAGAGCTGGGTCCATCGATCCGGCCTGACCGAAAGCGGTCCAGTCGGAAGGCGTCACGACATCGATCTGATCCAGCACCGGCGCGATTTCGACCATCCGCGCCCGCACCTGTCCGAGATTGTTATAGGGCAGCGTCTTGCCCAGGACCTCGGATAACGCCCGGAGGATCGCCCAGTCTTCCCGCGCATCTCCGGGCGGGAAGACCGCCCGGCGCCCACGCTGGACCCGCCCCTCGGTATTTACGTAGGTACCTTCCTTTTCGGTATAGGCCGCGCCCGGCAGAATAACGTCTGCAACATGCGCACCGGCATCGCCATGATGCCCCTGATAGATCACGAAGGCATTGGCCAGCTTCGACGTGTCGACCTCGTCGGCGGCAAGGAGATAAACGACCTCTATTTCACCCGAAGCCGCACCGTCGAGAATACCCGCAACATCCCGGCCGGCCGCGCCGGGAACCAGGCCGAGATCGAGGCCCGCGACACGCGCCGCCGCGGTGTGCAGCACGTTAAAGCCGTTCGAGTCTTCCCCGATCATGCCGGTCGCGTCGGCGATGCTTTTTGCGGCAGCCAGAACCGCTGCACCGTCGGCGCGGGCCAGAGCCCCCTGCCCAACGATAATCATCGGGCGTTCGGCGGATTTCAGCACTTCGCAGAAAGCATGCGTGCCGTCGGCGATTTCCTGCAGGGTCTGCGGCCCGGCACCGAGATGTTCGTATCGGTAGGTCAGATCGACTGCCTCGCCGACCAGACCGACCTTGAAGCCGCCGGCGACCATGCGTTTGCGGAGTCGCGCGTTGATGATCGGCGCTTCCAGTCGCGGATTCGCGCCCACGATCAGGCAAGCGTCTGCGTCTTCGATCCCGGCGATCGTCGTGTTGAACGTATAGCCCGCACGCGCCCCGGCAGTCAGCTTCGCGCCGTCCTGACGGCAATCGATATTTTCCGACCCGAGCGCCGTCATGAGATCCTTCAGCGCCGTCATGGCTTCGGCATCGCACATATCGCCGGCAATCGCCGCAATTCTGGCGCCGTCGAGACCCCGTAACTTGCCGCCGATCGCATCGAAAGCGTCATGCCACGATGCCGGCTGCAGCTTGCCATCGACCTTCACGTAAGGCTTGTCCAGCCGCTGGCGCGCAAGGCCGTCGCAGGCATAGCGGGTCTTGTCCGAAATCCATTCTTCGTTGACGTCTTCGTTCAGCATCGGCAGCACGCGCATGACCTCGCGCCCGCGGCTGTCGACCCGGATATTGCTGCCCACCGCATCCATCACGTCCACGGATTCGGTCTTGGCCAGTTCCCAGGGGCGGGCTTCGAATGCATAGGGTTTTGATGTCAGCGCACCGACAGGGCACAGATCGATAATATTTGCTGACAGTTCGGACGAGATGGCCTTTTCGACATAGGTGCCGACTTCCATGTTCTCGCCGCGGCCGGTCGCGCCGAGGACTTCAACGCCGGCAACCTCTGTCGAGAAACGGATGCAGCGCGTGCAGTGAATGCACCGTGTCATGTGGGTTTCGACCAGCGGCCCCAGATTCTTGTCGGTCACCGACCGCTTGTTTTCCCTGAAACGCGAATGATCGAATCCGTAGGCCATCGCCTGGTCCTGCAGATCGCACTCGCCGCCCTGATCGCAGATCGGGCAATCGAGCGGATGGTTGATCAGCAGGAATTCCATCACGCCGTTGCGGGCTTTTTTCACCGTCTCGGTATAGGTCTTAATGACCATGCCGTCACCGACGGGCATCGCGCAGGAGGCGATCGGTTTCGGCGCGCGTTCCATTTCCACGAGGCACATGCGGCAGTTGCCCGCGATCGACAGACGTTCGTGGTAGCAGAAACGGGGAATCTCGACGCCGGCCAGTTCGCACGCCTGGAGGACCGTTATCCCGTCCTCGACCTCGATCTCGGTCCCGTCGATTGTCATTTTTGCCATGCGTACAGGTCCCTCCTCAGGCCGCGCTGCGGGAGCGGTTGGAGGTGATCCGGTCTTCGACCTCGTCCCGGAAGTGACGCATCAATCCCTGGATCGGCCATGCAGCGGCATCGCCGAGCGCACAGATCGTATGCCCTTCAATCTCTTTCGAGACGTCGAGCAGCATATCGATTTCCTCGATTTCGGCGTCGCCCTTCACGAGGCGTTCCATCACGCGCCACATCCAGCCCGTGCCTTCTCGGCACGGCGTGCACTGGCCGCAACTCTCGTGCTTGTAGAACTTGGCAAGCCGCGCGATTGCCGCGATGACGTCGGTGGACTGATCCATCACGATGATGCCCGCCGTCCCAAGGCCGGATTTGACTTCCTTCAGGGAATCGAAATCCATCAGCACCGTATCGCAGATCGATTTCGGCAAAAGCGGCACCGAAGATCCGCCCGGGATAATCGCCTTCAGATTGTCCCAGCCGCCGCGAACGCCGCCCGCGTGCTTCTCGATAAGCTCCTTCAGCGGGATGCTCATCTCTTCTTCGACATTGCAGGGATTGTTAACATGACCGGAAATACAGAAAACCTTGGTCCCGGTATTGTTTTCCCGCCCGAACCCGGAGAACCATGATGCGCCGCGGCGCAGGATCGTCGGTGCGACGGCGATTGTTTCGACGTTGTTGATCGTCGTGGGGCAACCATACAGCCCCGTATTCGCGGGAAACGGCGGCTTGATACGCGGCTGTCCCTTCTTGCCTTCGAGGCTTTCGAGAAGCGCCGTTTCCTCGCCGCAGATATAGGCGCCCGCGCCGCGATGAACATAGATGTCGTAATCGTACCCGGAGCCGCAGGCATTCTTGCCGATCAGGCCCGCGTCGTAGGCCTGCTGGACCGCGGCATCGAGAATGCCTGCTTCATGATGGAATTCGCCCCGCACATAGATGTAGGCGGCCTTTGCCCCCATCGCGAAACCGGCGACAAGGCAGCCCTCGACCAGCTTGTGCGGGTCGTGGCGCATGATATCGCGGTCCTTGCAGGTGCCGGGTTCGGATTCGTCCGCGTTGACCACCAGATAAGCCGGCCGGCCGGTATCTTCCTTGGGCATGAAGGACCATTTCAGGCCTGCCGGGAAACCGGCGCCCCCGCGGCCGCGCAGCCCGGATTCCTTCATCTCGTTGATGATCCAGTCGCGGCCCTTGGAGAGAATCTCCCTGGTTCCGTCCCAGTCTCCGCGCGACTTCGCCGCATCGAGACCCCAGTCCTGGAGTCCGTAGAGATTGGTGAAAATACGGTCCTTATCGCTCAGCATCGCGATTACTCCCCCGCCCCGGTCAAGGTGGTCGGTCCACCGGCGGGCGCGGATTTCTGGCGGTCGGTCATCGGTCCGGGTTCGGGACGTTCGCCCTTGCGGAAAGCCTGAATAAGTTTGCGGGCACCGTCAGGGTCAACGTCCTCGTAATAGTCGTCATCGATCCAGACGACCGGCGCATTGACGCAGGCGCCGAGGCATTCGAACTCGCCGAGCGAAAACATGCCATCGGCCGAGGTTTCGCCGACCTTGCACCCCATTTCGTCTTCGCAGGCAGACACGATATCGGCACTGCCGCGCAGCCAGCACGGCGTTGTCGTGCAGACCCGTAACTCGTGTTTGCCGCGCGGGGTGTCGTGATACATCTCGTAGAAGGACACCACCTCGTAGACGCGGATCGGCGCCATATCGAGCATGTCGGCGACATGGTCCATTGCCGCGCGCGGAAGCCAGCCCCCGCACTGGCGCTGTGCTATATCCAGCAGCGGCAGAACGGCGCTTGCCTGCCGTCCTTCGGGATATTTGGCGATGTATTTCTCGGCACGCGCCTGGTTCTCGGCGTCGAAAGCGAATGTGGCCGGCTGATCGGTCATCGGTCGATCTCCCCGAACACGATATCCATGGAGCCCACGATAGCGACCATGTCGGCCAGCATATGGCCTTTTGACAGAAAATCCGTCGCCTGCAGGAAGGCAAAGCCCGGCGCCCTGATTTTACAGCGGTAGGGCTTGTTCGTGCCGTCGGCGACCACGTACACGCCGAATTCGCCCTTCGGCGCCTCGACCGCTGTATAGGTTTCGCCCTCGGGGACATGATAGCCCTCGGTATACAGCTTGAAGTGATGGATCAGCGCTTCCATTGACTGTTTCATCTCGCCGCGATGCGGCGGGGCGATCTTGTTGTCCTGGGTGCGTACAGGCCCGCCCGGCATTTCGTCAATGCACTGCCGGATGATCCGCAGTGACTGGCGCATTTCCTCGACACGGACGAGATACCGGTCGAAGCAGTCTCCCGTCTTGCCGACGGGAATGTCGAAGTCCATGCGACCGTATACGTCGTAAGGCTGCGATTTCCGCAGATCCCAGGGTACGCCGCTGCCACGCAGCATCGGACCCGAGAATCCCCAGTCGAGCGCATCGTCCCTGTTGACGATGCCGACATCGACCGTACGCTGGCGGAAAATACGGTTTTCGGTCAGCAGCGATTCGACATCGTCGATAATTTTCGGGAACTCGTCGCAGAACTTCGAGATGTCCTCCAGAAGGCCCGGCGGCAGATCGCGGTGCACGCCGCCCGGGCGGAAATAGCCGGCATGAAGCCGGGCACCGGAGACGCGTTCATAGAACTCCATCAGCTTTTCGCGCTCTTCAAAGCCCCAGAGCAGCGGCGTCATCGCCCCGACATCGAGGGCGAAGGCGCTGATATTCATGATGTGGTTCAGGATCCGCGTGATCTCGCTGAACATCACGCGGATGTACTGGCCGCGGACAGGCACGTCGATGCCCGCCAGTTTCTCTACCGCCAGCGCAAAAGCATGCTCCTGGCACATGGGAGAGACGTAATCCAGACGATCGAAATACGGCACGGCCTGCAGGTAGG
>JAYOMI010000155.1:0-5790 GCA_038120765.1 Rhodospirillaceae bacterium | reverse complement strand
AGCCAGTACGGCACATGCAGAAAGTGTCAGCGTAATTGTCTTTAGGGCCCTGCTGCGCATGGTGCGCCCGCTCCGTTCATAATCTGGGTTAATCGTCTTTAACACGTTTTCCTGGGCCGTTATCCGCTAGCATCCGGATTCGGCATGACGTCGCCACCTTCCGGCAAAACCATGAAAAAGTCATGTACCTGCCCTTGATCGCCTTTTCCACGCCCTGCTCGCCTCAATATAGGGCGTCGAGACCAACAGTTAAACGGCAGATGACGGCGACGAAAGCGTGAAGGCTGGAACGGAGCCCCCTGGCGGCCGGATATTACGATTCGCGGGTTACATGTTCGGGTAATTGGGTCCGCCGCCGCCCTCGGGGACGACCCAGTTGATATTCTGGGTGGGGTCCTTGATATCGCAGGTTTTGCAATGAACGCAGTTCTGCGCGTTGATCTGCAATTGCGGGTTGGATCCGTCATCTTCCGCGACAATCTCATAGACCCCTGCCGGACAGTAGCGCTGCTCTGGCGCATCGTATTCGGCGAGATTGACCGATATCGGTACCGCCTGATCCCTCAGCGTCAGATGCGCCGGCTGGTTTTCCTCGTGATTGGTGTTGGAAATAAACACCGAGGACAGCTTGTCGAACGACACTTCCCCATCGGGAGAGGGATAGCCGATCTTCGGCGCATCGGCGGCCTTTTTCAGGGTCGTGTGATCGGCATGGTGCCTGAATGTCCACGGCGCGCCGCCCCGGAAAATATAGGTATCGATGGCGGAATAGAGCAGCCCCGCCCACATGCCCCATTTGAACGACGGCCGGATGTTTCTCACCCGGTACAGCTCGTCCCAGATCCAGCTCGCCTTGATGGCAGCTTCATAGGCGGACGTATCCGAAGCGTCGCTATCGCCGGTCACCGCTTCGAATACGGACTCGGCGGCAAGCATGCCGGATTTCATGGCGGTATGGCTGCCCTTGATCTTGGGCACGTTCAGGAACCCGGCGGTACAGCCGATCAGCAAACCACCCGGGAAAGTGAGCTTGGGAATTGACTGGAAGCCGCCCTCGTTGATCGCCCGCGCGCCGTAGGCGACACGGCGCCCGCCTTCGAAGGTGGGGCGGATTTTCGGATGCGTCTTGAAGCGCTGGAATTCGTCAAAGGGGCTCAGATGGGGATTGCTGTAGTCGAGGCCGATGACGAAACCGACAGCCACCTGATTGTCTTCAAGGTGATACAGGAACGAGCCGCCATAGGTTCCGCTGTCCATCGGCCAGCCGATGGTGTGGGTGACATGGCCCGGCTTGTGGTTCTCGGGTTTGACCTCCCAGAGTTCCTTTATGCCGATGCCGTAGGTCTGGACGTCGGCATCGACGCGCAGGTCGAATTTCTCGAACAGCGTCTTGGTCAGCGACCCGCGGCACCCCTCTGCAAAGATCGTCTGCTTGGCGTGAAGTTCGAAGCCGGGCTGATGGTTCGCGGTCGGCTGCCCGTCCTTGCCGATTCCCATTTCGCCGGTCGCAACGCCGCGTACCCGGCCGTCTTCGGCATACAGAACCTCGGCGGCCGCGAAACCGGGATAAATCTCGACGCCCATCGCCTCGGCCTGTTCGGCCAGCCAGCGGCAGACATTGCCAAGGCTCACGATGTAATTGCCGTTATTGTTCATATGGGGCGGCGTCGGCAGTTTTGTGGCACCCGATTTCCCGAGCAGCAGGAACTGATCGCTGACGACCGGCGTGTTCAGCGGCGCGCCCCGCTCCTGCCAGTCCGGGAAAAGCTCTGTGAGCGCCCGCGGTTCCAGCACGGCGCCGGAAAGAATATGCGCGCCGACCTCGGAGCCTTTCTCGATGACGCAAACCGAGATTTCCCGGCCTTTTTCCTCGACCAGTTGACGCAGGCGGATTGCCGCCGACAGCCCCGAAGGCCCGGCGCCGACGATTACGACGTCGAATTCCATTGATTCCCGTTCTACCGCTTCAGCCATCTCGTCGCTCCGTTCAGGTATCGCGGGATCTTGCTCAGGTATCGCAAGGCCCCTCCATGTCACTTGATTCCCAGTTCCCGTGTATAACATGCGGAAACGGATTATCCAGCGGCAGGGAAATGATTTAGGCTATCGAGATGGAGAGTGTAGCGGAAAAAAAGGCCCTGCTGGACTGGTACCTGGCAGCCGGCGTGGACGAGACAATCGCCGAGTCACCGGTCGACCGGTTTGCGTCAGCGACGTTGGCGGCGGAAGCCCCGGCCGCCATGCAACGAACGGGCAATGGCGGCGCTGTTCGCGAGGCGCAAGCGTCCTTCGCACCCGCCGCGGGAACACCGCCCGCGGCGCCCCGTCCCGCGCAGAAGCCCGCGCGGCTCCAGTCCCGCGATGCCGCGGTACAGACCGCCCAGGAAATTGCTGGCGGATGTGCGACGATCGCCGAACTGCGCGCCGCGTTTGAAGCATTCGACGGCTGCCCGTTGAAAGAGACCGCGATGAGCTTCGTGTTTGCCGATGGCAACCCCGGGGCGCGCCTGATGTTGATCGGCGAAGCCCCCGGCGCGGAGGAAGACCGTCAGGGGCTCCCGTTTGTGGGTCCGGCGGGCCGCCTGCTGGACAGGATGCTGGCGGCGATTCAGCTCGACCGGACACAGGCATACATCACCAATATTCTGCCATGGCGGCCACCCGGCAACCGCAATCCGACCGATGCCGAAATCGCCGCCTGCCTGCCTTTTCTCGAACGGCATATTGCGCTTGCCAATCCGGATATCCTGATTTTTGTCGGCGGGGTGGCGGCGAAAACGCTGCTGCGCCGGACCGAGGGGATCATGCGGTTGCGCGGCAAGTGGATGACGTATGAGGGGACGTCGGGTTCGCCTGTGCCGGCCCGGGCCCTGTTGCACCCGGCCTATCTGCTGCGGCAACCCGCGCAGAAACGCGAAACCTGGAACGACCTGCTCGATATACGGACCCGGCTTGATGCGGCGCCGGCGGCGCGCGGCGCCGGCCAGCCATAGAACCGGTTACCGCGATCGGATTATCGCGCGATAGTGCCAGACTTTATTGCGGCACCGTGCCCGCTCGTTTACAACCGGTAATCAAAAATTAACCAATTTCGATTGTAAACTGGGGCGATGCGCGGGATTTTATCGTCAAATCAAAGACTTGGCCGGACAGCGCTCAGGACATTCCTTTGTGGCGGCATCGCCCTGTGCGTTGCTGTCGGCGCGCATCCCGGCACAACCGCTGTGCAGGCTGCAGAAACCGCGTCCCTTCCCGACACATCGAAGGCTGTTGCGCCTCCCCTGCCCGAAATCCTGACCGAGGCGGACCGTGCCCGCTACGCGAGAATTTTCGCGATCCAGGAAAACGGCCAATGGCGCGATGCGGATCGCATTATCAAGAAGCTCGACAGCAAGGTGCTGCTGGGACACGTGCTCGCGCAGCGCTATCTGCACCCGACCAAATACCGCTCCCGTTATGTCGAACTCTCAAGCTGGATGAAATCCTACGCGGATCACCCGGATGCACGCCGCATATACAAACTCGCGCTCTCCCGGAAGCCGCGCAACTATCGCGCGCCGGCGCAGCCGGACCGCACATTCTATCCGTCCTATGCGCCGACAACGATTATCGAGCATTCAGGATATCGCCCAGCCGGCAAATCGGCGCAATCGATCATCCGCCAGGTGCGTCGCATGACCCACCGTCGGCAATTGTCCATGGCGACGCGTTACATAAACCGGAAAACCAATGTCCGGGCGCTCGGCGCGACCGGGTACGACCTTGCCCGGACGCATGTCGCCTCCGGCTGGTTCTTTCATGGCGACGGCGAACGCGCCTACGAAATGGCCCGGCCCGCCGCCGAAAGATCCGGGCAGCGTATACCCTATGCTCACTGGATCGCGGGCTTGTCCGCATACAGGCTCGGCAAATACGTAGAGGCCGCCGGCCATTTCGAGACAGTCGCAAATTCGGACAAGGTCACCGGCTACGACCACGCCGCGGCGGCATTCTGGGCGGCCCGGGCCAACATGTCGAGCCAGCGGCCCGAACGGGTAAACCGATGGCTCAGAACAGCTGCCGCGCAGCCGCGGTCGTTTTACGGAATTATCGCCCGGCGATGGCTCGGCGAGAAATCGCCCCTCGACTGGGAAGTTCCCGTCCTGACCGCCGAGCGGCTGGAACGGATCACCTCGCAAAAATCCGGACGCCGCGCACTCGCCCTGCTGGAAGCCGGGGAGAATATCCGGGCGGGGCGCGAGCTGCGCTTTATGTCCGGCGGCAATGACCGGGAAATGACGAAAGCCCTTATCGCAATGGCGGAAAAGCTGTCCTTGCCGATGGTATCCTACCGGGCAGGCGCTTCCCTTCTGGGCGACGAAGACGAGACGCTGCCCGCCAGCGCGCTCTACCCGCTGCCGCAATGGAAACCGCAGGAAGGTTTCCGGGTGGACCGGGCGCTGATCTTCGCGTTCATGCGTCAGGAATCCGCCTTCAACGTGCGGGCCCGCAGTCCGGTCGGCGCGCGCGGCCTGATGCAGCTGATGCCAGCCACGGCCGGGTTTGTTGCGCAGAAACGGTTCAGCGGCAAAAAACGCGACCTGCTCTACGACCCGGCGCTCAATATCTCGCTCGGACAGAAATACATCCTGCATCTGCTGGACAACGATCATGTGGATGGCGACCTGCTGCTGCTGGCCGCTGCCTATAACGGCGGCCCCGGCAACCTCAAGAAATGGCAGCGCCGGGCGCGCAGGGGCGCCTACACCGATGCGCTGATGTTCATCGAGAGCATCCCGGCGCGGGAAACCCGTATCTTTATCGAACGCGTGCTATCGAACCTCTGGATGTATCGCGAACGCCTTGGCGAACCGGCGCCGTCGCTCGATGCCCTTGCCGCGGGCGAACGACCGGTCTACATCGCTGTGGAAGGTTCAAACGGCTCGGTGGCTCAAGATGTTCGGAATTAACGAAGAGATCCCTTTCGTTGCAATCAACATCGCCGTGATGACGGTGTCGGACACGCGGACGGAAGCCGACGACAGATCGGGCGACACACTGGCCGCGCGGATTACGGATGCCGGTCACACGGTTGCCGACCGCGCCATCGTCAAGGACGATCAGCCCTCCATCGTCGCCAAACTGCGCGAATGGATCGACCATCCCGAAATCGACGCCGTGATCTCGACCGGGGGTACGGGCGTGACGGGCCGCGACATCACCCCGGAAGCGTTCCACGAAGTTTATGAAAAGGAAATCGCCGGCTTCGGCGAGCTTTTCCGCATGCTGTCCTATCAGAACATCGGCACATCGACGATACAGTCCCGCGCGACGGCGGGCGTCGCGGGCGGGACCTACCTGTTCGCGCTGCCGGGTTCGACCGGGGCGGTCAAGGACGCGTGGGACGATATCCTGCTCTACCAGCTCGATATCCGGCACAAGCCGTGTAATTTCGTCGAACTGATCCCGCGCCTGCAGGAGCATCTCGCGGCCGGGTAATCAGAGGCGCCGCCGCCATTTCCGGTAGTCGTCGCCGTTATCGATATCGGCCAGCGGGTCCAGCATCGCAACCCGCACGCCGGACCGCACGTTCTCCAGCGTGTCCGACAGCGCATGTTCGGTCGACCAGCGGACATCCGCGAACAGGTTGCCGACCCGCGCGCCCTGCCCCGCGCCTACCAGCCAGTAGCCGCCATCCCCTGACGGGCCGAAGACCAGTTCGTTGCGCCGCAGTTTGTCGAAGGCGGCGGCGATATGGCGGCGGTCGAGATCGGGGATATCGCTGCCGACGATCACGGCGGGGTTCGGACC
>JAYOMI010000154.1:284-5998 GCA_038120765.1 Rhodospirillaceae bacterium | reverse complement strand
GCCTGCAGGTAGGTCTTGTACTCGATCAGCTTTTCGGTGCCGCGATGCAGCAGCCCGATATGCGGATCGCATCGCTCGACGATTTCGCCATCCATTTCCACGACCAGACGCAGGACGCCATGCGCCGCAGGATGCTGCGGCCCGAAATTCATCGTGAGGTTTTTGATATCGGCTTCGGCCATCAGTCGGCTTTCTTCGCGCTGTCTTCGGCCTTCTCATCACCCGGAAGGATGTACTGCGCCCCTTCCCACGGGCTCATGAAGTCGAAGCTCCGGAAATCCTGGGTGAGCTTGACCGGCTCATAAACGACCCGCTTCTGCTCGTCGTCGTAGCGCACCTCGACATAGCCGGTCAGCGGAAAATCCTTGCGCAGCGGGTGACCCTCGAAACCGTAATCGGTGAGCATCCGGCGCAGATCGGGGTGATCGACGAAGAAAACGCCGAACATGTCCCACACTTCGCGTTCGAACCATCCGGCGCTGCTGAAAAGCTGCACCATGGACGGCACCGGAGACTGTTCGTCTGCCGCCACCTTCACCCGGATGCGCTGGTTATGGGAAAGGCTGAGCAGATTGTAGACAATCTCGAAACGCTCTGGCCGCTCCGGAAAATCAACAGCTGTCACATCGATCAGCACTTTGAAAAGGCAGTTCGCATCGTCCCGGATAAGCTTCATCAGGCGCAGCAGGCTCTCGCGCGAGGTCGTCACCATCAGTTCGCCGAGCGCGATTTCCCACGACGTCACATGCTCGCCGGCTTTATTGGCGATGTATTCACCGAGTTCGTTTAGAGCGTCGTTCATGTAGCGTTCAATCTGTCGGTCTAGCGCGCTATCGTACTTGTACGGCGGATCTTCTTCTGCAATTGCAGAATACCGTACAGAAGAGCTTCCGCAGTCGGCGGGCATCCGGGTACGTAGACGTCCACCGGCACAATGCGGTCGCAGCCCCGGACAACGGAATAGGAATAGTGATAGTAGCCGCCGCCATTGGCGCAGCTGCCCATCGAGATAACCCAGCGCGGCTCCGCCATCTGGTCGTAGACCTTGCGCAGGGCGGGCGCCATCTTGTTGGTGAGCGTACCGGCCACGATCATCACGTCGGACTGTCGGGGACTGGGACGGAATACCACGCCGAAACGGTCAAGATCGTAACGGCTCGCCGCTGTATGCATCATTTCAACGGCACAGCACGCAAGCCCGAATGTCATCGGCCAGAGGGAACCGGACTGGGCCCAGGAAATCAGCTTATCGGCCTGGGCGACCACGAACCCCTTGTCGCTCAGCTCGTCGGTCACCCGAGACAGGATCAGATTCTGATCGGCGCCAGGCTTCAGCGGTGCGTCTACTCCCATTCGAGCGCGCCTTTCTTCCATTCGTAGATAAAGCCGATCGTCAGGATGCCGAGAAAACCGATCATCGACCAGAAACCGAACATGCCGATTTCAGACAGCGAGATCGCCCACGGGAAGAGAAAGGCTATTTCCAGATCGAAAATAATGAACAGGATAGCGACGAGGTAAAACCGGACATCGAACTGGCCCCGCGCATCGTCGAAGGCGTCGAATCCGCACTCGTATGCTGAGACCTTTTCAGGATCCGGGCGCTGGCGCGCAATGATGAACGATGCGCCGAGGGCTGCTATCGCCATACCGACCGCTATTCCGATAAAAATCAGGATCGGCAGATATTCACGCAACAAGTCTTGCATCAATAAACCCCAGATTTACGCCGCGGTATGGCGACGCGGTAACATCTCGCGGATTGTTAACGGACTTGATTAACCCGAGGTTAACGTTCCGGCCACTAACCATCCAATGGCGTGCTTTATAGGTCCAAAATTATTGAAATTCAAAGCATTTGGGGCGAATCGGGAGCTAATGCCGCAGTTTCGGCAATCATCGCGTCCTGACACCCTGTCTGAGCGCCGCACAAGCCGCCGGGATGAAGACGACACCCCGGCGCCTGAAGTGGATTTACCGCACTAGCGATCCCTGTTTTCAATCAGTTCCAGCAGTTTCGGCGGAGACATCGGCAATGACTGCGGCCGGATGCCGATGGCATTCCCGATCGCATTGCCGATTGCCGCCATTGTCGGCACCACGGGCACCTCGCCCACACCGCGCAGTCCGAACGGATGGCGCGGATTCGGCACTTCGACGATGACGGTATCGATCATCGGCACGTCGGACGTCACCGGCATGCGGTAGTCGAGGAAGCCTGCATTCTGTAGGCGCCCGTCGTCGCCATAGACATATTCCTCGTTGAGCGCCCAGCCGATACCCTGCACGGCACCGCCCTGGTACTGCCCTTCCACCTGTTGCGGATGGATCGCCTTGCCAGCGTCCTCGACAACTGTGTAGCGCATCACGTCGGTCCGGCCGGTCTCTTCATCCACTTTCACGTCGACGATGTGCAGACCGAATCCCGGCCCCGCGCCCGTCACGTTCATCGATGTGCTGGCCGTCACCGCGCCATGGGACATCGTCGTCTGTTTGGCTATATCGGCGATCGAAAGCGGCTCGAAATCTCCCACGTTCCCGCTTGCGGGGCGGCAATGACCGTCTTCGAAGACGACCGCATCTTCCGGCACGTCCCAGATTTCCGCCGCCCGTTTGACGAACTGCGCAATACATTCGCGCGCGTTGTCGACCACGGTCATGCCCACCGAATAGGTCGTCCGGCTGCCCGCCGTCACCCGGTTGAAGCCGAGCGAGTTTGTATCCGCCATGGTGATGCGAACCTTGTCGACCGAAATACCGAGCTCTTCTGCCGCCATCATGGCAATCGATATGCGCGACCCGGCGACGTCTGCTGTGCCCGTGATAATCGTGACGGATCCGTCTGGTGCGATATTCATCGTTGTCGATGTTTCGCCGCCCCGGTTGAACCAGAACCCGGAGGCAACGCCGCGTCCCTGCCCCTCAAGCACCGGCGACCGGTAATGATCGCATGCTTTCGCGGCCTCCAGGGTTTCGACAAAGCCGATGGGACCGAGCGTTTCGCCGTAGATCGTGGTGTAGCCCTCGACCGCCGCGTTCTTCAGACGCATATCGATCGGATCCATGCCGATCTTCTTCGCCAACTCGTCAATCACGCCTTCGACGCCAAAGACGATCTGCGGCACGCAGGGCGCGCGGAACGAGTTCACCTTGGGCCGGTTCGAGACGACCTCGAAGGACTCGATATAGACGTTTTCCAGGTCATAGCGGGTGAACATCGCGTTCGGGGCGTTGAAATACATCGAGCCGGTAAATATCCCGGTCTGGAAAATCAGTTTCCCCTGGGCGGCCGTGATCCTGCCGTCCTTCGTCACGCCCATCTTGATCGTATAGCTGGTGCCGGATACGGGCCCCGTGCCACGGAATACTTCGCTGCGGCTGAGGACCATCTTGACCGGGCGGGCCGCTTTCTTGGACAATTGAATCGCCAGCGGTTCCGGATAAAAGCCGGTCTTGCCGCCGAAGCCGCCGCCCAGTTCGGACTGCTGAACATTGATCTTGGACGAGTCGATCTTGAGGATCGCCGATAGCCGGTCGCGATACACGAAGGGCGCCTGGGTGCAGCACCAAAGTTCGACCTGCCCGTCTTCAGAATACTCGGCAACGCAGCCCTGTGGTTCGATGTAGCCCTGATGCATCGGCTTCGAATCGAATTCTCGTTCGACGATGAAGTCCGCCTCGGCAAAGCCTTTTTCGATATCTCCCATCTTGCTGACCATGCGTTCGGTGACGTTGGTCGGTGTATCGTTCGGCTCGTCCAGGCCCTTGGTCCGGATATGATCGTGCAGGATGGGCGCGCCCGGCTTCATCGCATCGACCGGGTCGATGACGTGCGGCAGAACCTCGTAATCCACCTTGATCAGCTTCAGCGCACGTTTGGCGATGGCATCGCTTGTCGCCGCGACCGCAGCGACGGGATGACCGTCGAACAGCGCTTTTTCACGGGCTATCGCCGTCCTGGTCATATCGCCGGCAGCGGTTCCGGGCGGAAGGTCGGGAAAGTCGTCGCGCGTGATCACGGCCTTCACGCCGGGAAGCGCTTCTGCTGCGGATGTATCGATCGATTTGATAATGGCGTGCGCATGCGGGCTGCGCAGCGTCCGCCCGAACAACATGCCCGGCAGGAAGAAATCGGCGCCGAATTTCGCTTTCCCAGTCACCTTGTCCATGCCGTCGTGTTTGACGGGGTTTGTGCCGACGATATCCAGTTCGCGCAGCGGATCGAATTTCGAATCATCGAGAATGGTCGCCATGATCAAGCTCCTCTCATTTCTTCCGCCGCCGCCATTACGGAGCGGACGATTTTGTCATAACCGGTGCACCGGCACAGGTTGCCGGCGAGCCAGAACCGCGCCTCTGTTTCCGTGGGGTTCGGATTGCGCTCCAGCAGCGCCTTTGCAGCGACCAGGAAGCCGGGTGTACAGATCCCGCATTGAAGTCCGTTCAGTTCAAGGAAGTTGCGCTGCAACGGATGCAGCTCGTCCCCCTTCGCCATTCCTTCGATGGTCTCGACAGACTTGCCGTCGGTTTCCACCGCGAGAACCAGGCAGGAACACACGAGTTCGCCATCAAGGATAACGCTGCAGGCGCCGCAGTCGCCAGTGGAGCAGCCTTCCTTGGTCCCCGAAAGTTCCAGTTCGTTGCGCAACACATCGACCAGCGTCTGGCCGGGCTCACAGAGATATTCGTACTCATCGCCGTTTATCGACGTGGTAACGTGGGACTTTCTTGCCATCAGTTCGCCTTTGCCCTTTCAAGTGCCTTTTCGACCGCGCGGCGTGCGATCACGCCCGCCGTTTTGATCCTGTATTCCCTGGTGCCGCGCTTATCGCTGATCGGATCGCAGGCTGCCCGGACCGCGGCGACCATGCCGTCCATCGCTGCATCATCCAATGTGGTGCCGACAAGCGCCGCCCCCGCATCCGCCACAAGCAGAGGCCGGGGGGCGACAGCGCCGACGGCAATCCGTGCCGCCGTGCAGACGCCGCTGTCGTCAAGCGTCAGATTCGCGCCCACACCGACGACCGCAATGTCCATTTCGGTCCGGGGTGTTAGGCGCAGATAGCAGTCTCCAGAATGTGCCGCCCGCGCCGGAAAACCGAACGAGACGATAAATTCGCCGCTGCCGAGAGACGTCTTTCCGGGGCCTGTAACGATATTCTCGACGGCCTCTTCACGGGTGCCGTCCGGTCCGATAATCGTCGCGACCGCGCCCGCAGCGATAAGGGCCGGTACGCTGTCAGCCGCCGGAGACGCATTGCAGACATTGCCGCCGATGCTGGCGCGGCCTTTGACCTGGACCGAACCTATCAGGGCAACGCCCTCGCAGACGCCGGGCCAGGTTCGGCTGAATTCAGCATGGTCGATGACCTTCATACCCGGAACCGCCGCGCCCACGCGCCAGGCGCCGGCGTCTTCTGAAATTTGCCGGACATCGGCGATGTTCTTTATATCGACCAGTACATCCGGTTCGATCATCTCGGCATAGAGCTGCACAAGGACATCCGTACCGCCCGCAAGTATTTTACCGCCGCCGTTCGCTCCCACGAGGAGCGTGACGGCCGCGTCCAGAGATTGCGGCGCCTCATAGCGCATATCAGTCATTTAAAGTCCCCTCCCGCAGGGCGTCCGCCTTCGACGAATTGTTAGTTACCGAAGTATCTTACCGGAATTGATCGCTGTGTGTCACGATCCGACGCAATGTATGCCGCAAA
>JAYOMI010000154.1:0-274 GCA_038120765.1 Rhodospirillaceae bacterium | reverse complement strand
TCAAGGCCTGTGGTGCCTGTTACGTAGGCTGTGCCGTGCTTTGCTGCGAGCTCTGCGTGTCTAGCTGTCGCTGTAGGAATCGAGAATTCGATTACAACATCAACCGTGCTGAAAACTGCTTCTGCGTCATCACCAATAGGGACGCCAATACGTCCCACGCCGGCAAGTTCACCGACGTCTTGTCCGACAAGCGATGAGCCAGTTACTTCAGAAGCAGCTGCAACCTCCATGTTTTCTGTCTCATGGCACAGCTTGACAATTAAGCGGCCCATTC
>JAYOMI010000153.1:0-6054 GCA_038120765.1 Rhodospirillaceae bacterium | reverse complement strand
GCGTATAGGCGACGGCAAGATTTTCGTGTCGGCCATCGAGGATGTGCTTCGCATTCGTACCGGAGAAAAGGGCGCCGAGGCGATCTGATCACGCGATACTTCTAATTCCAGACCGGAAATTCACTCGGCCAGAATCCTCTGGCCAGTTCTTTTGCCCGGCCTGCACACGTCACAAACAAGACTTACGTCACAGAAAGGAACACCAAGATGTCGGATGATATCAAAAACGTCTTCAAGATGATTGAGGAAAACAACGTAAAGTATGTGGACTTCCGGTTCACCGATCCCCGCGGCAAGTGGCAGCACACCGCACAGTCTGTGGGTACCGTGGACGAAGACATGCTGACGGACGGCATCATGTTCGACGGCTCGTCGATTGCCGGCTGGAAAGACATCAACGAATCCGACATGACGCTCATGCCCGACTGCTCGACCGCCGTCATGGACCCGTTTGCCGCGCAGGAACAGCTGATCGTCTTCTGCGACGTCATCGAGCCGAGCACAGGCCAGCCCTACAGCCGCGACCCGCGGTCGACCGCCCGTCGCGCCCAGGCCTATCTGGAACAGACCGGCCTTGGCGACACCGCCGTCTTCGGACCGGAACTCGAATTCTTCATCTTCGACGATGTCCGCTTCGACGTTTCAGCCAACAAGACGTTCTACCAGCTGAACGAAGAAGAAGGCCCCTACAACTCAGGCGCTGAGCTCGAAGGCGGCAATACCGGCCATCGTCCGGGTCCGAAGGGCGGCTATTTCCCGGTTCCGCCGGTGGATTCGATGACCGACCTGCGCGCCGAGATGCTGACCGTTATTGAAGAAATGGGCGTCACCACCGAAAAGCATCACCATGAGGTTGCACCGAGCCAGCACGAACTCGGCATCAAGTTCAACGAACTGCTGAAGGTCGCCGACTGGGTGCAGATCTACAAGTACTGCGTCCATAACGTCGCGCACTCATACGGCAAGACGGCGACGTTTATGCCGAAGCCCATCATCGGCGATAACGGCTCGGGCATGCATGTTCACCAGTCGATCTGGAAAGACGGCAAGCCTACTTTTGCCGGTTCGGGCTATGCCGACCTGTCGGAAACCTGCCTCTACTACATCGGCGGCATCATCAAGCATGCCAAGGCAATCAACGCATTCACGAATGCCTCGACCAACAGCTACAAGCGCCTGATCCCGGGTTTTGAAGCCCCCGTGCTTCTCGCCTACTCCGCCCGCAACCGCTCGGCCTCATGCCGCATCCCGTATGCGACATCGCCGAAAGGCAAGCGCGTCGAGGTTCGCTTCCCGGATCCGACGGCCAATCCGTACTTCGCCTTCTCGGCCATGCTGATGGCCGGCATCGACGGTATCCAGAACAAGATCCACCCCGGCGATCCGATGGACAAGAACCTGTACGATCTTCCCGCGGAAGAACTCCAGGGCGTTCCCACGGTTGCACACAGCCTGCGCGAAGCTGTCGAAGCGCTCGACGCGGACCGTGAATTCCTGACCAAGGGCGACGTGTTCCCGGACGATCTGATTGACGGCTACATCGCGCTGAAGTGGGAAGAAATCTATCGCTTCGAGCACACGCCGCATCCGGTCGAATTCCAGATGTATTACAGCGTCTGATCGCCAGAATACCGGCAATCGAAAGGGCCACCCTGCGGGGTGGCCCTTTTTTTATTGAATTCCCGTATCCGTTTTGTCGCCCGTCGGCAGCTTCATCAGTTTTTCGCGCCCGTATCCATGCACCTTGTCATGGACACGAATGATGACGTACTCGCCCCCCTCCGGAATCGTCACGCCGCGCAACTCCCGCATGAAATGGAGCTCGCCGATATGCGGGTGATTAAGAACGCGGGTGCCGAGCACCTGCCCTCCCGGACCGATGATCTCCCACTTGTCTACAAAATGACCCAACTGGTATCTTCATGCTCCACCGTAACCTGGAACTGGTAGCTGGTTTTCCCCAGCTTGAAGATCCGCGCATACGCCACCTTCGGCGTTCCCGCCAGTCCGGGTAGTGAAAATCCAAAAAGCGCTATCGCAAGAACGGCAATAAATCGGTGGCAGGATATCTTCGTCATGCATCCCCCGGCGGTAGTGGTTTCGGCGCACCGTTTTCATCGATGGCGACATAGGTGAATTCGCCTTCGGTCACCTTCAGTTCGATAAGCACATCCCGACGCCGCACCCATACCTCGATATGCGTCGTTACAGAGGTTCTCCCCCGGCGTTTCAACTGCGCATAGCAGCTGACGAGATCGCCAATCGCAACCGGGACATGAAACGCTATTTCCTTGACCCCGACCGTCGCAACCCGCCCATGTGCCTCCAGGGACGCGACCGTCCCGCCCGCCAGATCCATCTGCGACATAATCCAGCCGCCGAAGATATCGCCGTTACCGTTGGCGCTCGCCGGCATGGCAATCGCGCGGATAGCGGGCTCGATATCGGGAGGGCGATTCGACTTGGGTTTGCGATCAGTCATGTTCTCTACAATATATCGTGGTATTATTGAATATCAGCACTTTATGCTGTGGCCCCGTGGTTGAAAAGAGTGTCTTCTGGCCGGAAGACACTACGAGTATATAGAGAGTTATGACTGATCTTTTTGAAAACGACTCGTCGAAGAAGAAACAATATTCGGCAAAGGATATCGAGGTTCTCGAAGGGCTGGAGCCGGTACGCAAACGCCCCGGCATGTATATCGGCGGCACCGATGAACGCGCCCTGCATCACCTGGCGGCGGAAATCCTCGATAATTCGATGGATGAGGCCGTCGCGGGACACGCCAGCTGGATAGAATTCGAGCTGTCGGAAGACGGCCTGGTGACGGTACGCGATAACGGGCGCGGCATCCCGGTGGATCCCCACCCGAAGTTCAAGGACAAGTCAGCGCTTGAAGTCGTTCTGACAACCCTCCATTCGGGCGGCAAGTTCGGTGGCGATGCCTATAAAACATCGGGCGGTCTTCACGGGGTCGGCCTCTCGGTCGTCAATGCGCTATCCAGTGAACTGCATGTCGAGATCGCCCGCGACAAGCAGATATGGGCGCAGAGCTACAGCCAGGGAAAACCCAAGGGAAAGCTCAAGGAGATCGGCAAGGCCTCGAACAGGCGCGGCACATCCATCAGCTTTCGCCCCGATCCGGAAATTTTCGGCAGTTCCAACTGCGCCTTCAAGCCCCACCTGCTCTATACGATGGCCAAGGCAAAGGCCTATCTGTTCAAGGGTGTTGAAATCCGCTGGTCCTGCGCGCCCGGCCTGATCACCGGGAAAGATTCCACTCCCGAGAAAGACACCCTGCACTTCCCGGGCGGTCTGTCGGACTATCTCGAAATGGCCCTCGACGGGCGCGAAACCGTTACCGGGCTTCCCTTTACGGGCGAAGCCGATCTCAACGGCGGCGGACGCGCCGAATGGGCAATTGCCTGGCCGGAACGCGGCGAAGCGACCATCGCATCCTATTGCAATACAGTGCCCACCCCCGAGGGCGGCACCCATGAAAACGGATTGCGTACGGCACTCGCCCGCGGGCTGAAAGCCTATGGCGAGATGTCGGGCAAGAAACGCGCCAGCATCATCACCGGCGACGACGTGATAAGCGGCTCGGCCGGCATTCTGTCCGTTTTCATCCCGGAACCGGAATTCCAGGGACAGACCAAGGAGAAGCTCTCCTCGCCCGGGGTCGCAAAGCTTGTCGATACATCGGTAAAAGACCATTTCGACCACTATCTGACGGGCAACCCGCAGGCTGCGAACGATCTGCTGGAACATGTCATTGAGCGCGCGGAGGACCGTCTCCAGAAGCGCAAGGATCGCGAATTCGCGCGCAAGACGCCCACCCGGAAGGTACGCCTGCCCGGCAAGCTGTCGGATTGCGCCGCGGGCGCCGCGGCGGGAACCGAAATATTCCTGGTCGAGGGCGATTCCGCAGGCGGCTCCGCAAAGCAGGCGCGCGACCGCAAAACCCAGGCGATCCTGCCGCTGCGCGGCAAGATTCTGAACGTCGCCAGCGCCACCGAAGACAAGATGCGCGCCAATCAGGAAATTACCGACCTGATCCAGGCGCTCGGCTGCGGTTACGGCGAAAACTACGACGGCGACAAGCTCCGCTACGAACGCGTCATCATCATGACCGACGCCGATGTCGACGGCGCCCACATCGCGTCGCTGCTGATGACATTCTTTTATCGCGAAATGCCGCAGATGATCGCCGACGGGAATCTCTATCTTGCCATGCCCCCGCTCTATCGGATCAACCAGGGCAACACCACCGTTTACGCCCGTGACGATGCGCACAAGGACGAGCTCCTGGAGACGACATTCACGGGACGCGGCAAGATCGAGATCAGCCGCTTCAAAGGCCTCGGTGAAATGCCTCCGGCCCAGTTGAAGGAGACGACCATGCGGCCGGAAACCCGGACGCTGCTCAAAGTCGTACTGCCCGATGGCGAAGAACTGCTTCCGGCAAAGCGTTCCAAGCGCGTGGCAAAGGCAAAGGAAGGTTCGACCGCGGATCTGGTCGAGCGCCTGATGGGCCGAAAACCGGAAATGCGGCTGAAATTCATCCAGCAGAACGCCAAGAAGGTCGATTACATCGACGTTTAATTCGCGCCGCGGTCGCCAACCGGAAAGCATTCGGCTCATCAAAAATTGATTGGCTCAAAATGCCGTTCACTCCCATACCTGTTGCCGGTCGATATCAAACGGGAATGGGAAAAAGAGAATGATCAGAACTTTCAGAACACTTGCCCTCGCCGGCATCGTTGCTGCGGGGAGCCTGGCGTTGCCGGCCATCGGCAAAGCCGAGACGGTCACGCCGTATCCCGGCACCGTCGAGATAAAAACCGGCAAAACCTATGGTGCGCTGGTCGAAAGCCTCACCAATGCGATCAAGATGAACAAGATGGGCCTCGTCGCCAGGGCCAGTGCGACGGTGGGCGCGAAAAGCATCGGTAAAACGATCCCGGGCAATATGGTCATTATGGTCTTTCGCCCGGAGTTCGCTATCCGCATGCTGAAAGCGAGCGTTCGAGCCGGTATAGAAGCGCCGATCCGCTACTACATCACGGAAGATCCCGGCAACGGCAAAGCCACCCTCACCTATCGCACGCCATCGAGCGTCTTCGGTCCGTACAAAAACGCGGAACTCGATGCGATGGCGAAGGAACTGGATGCGATTTTCGCCAAAATCGCCAGCGATGCGACGCGATAAGATCTAGCGGGCGAGCCATTCCCGAAGCGCGGCGTTGACAGCTTCCGACCGTTCCATCGTCGAGAGATGACCGCAATCGTCAATCAGGACAAGATCGGCACCCGGTATCAGCCCCGCAATCTCCTCGCTGAGGGCGAGCGGGGTCAAAACGTCATCGCGGCCACAGATGACCAGGGTGGGACAGGCAATTCCCGGCAGGTCCGGACGGCTGTCAGGACGCCCCATGATCGCCTTCTGCTGACGCAGGAAGGCATCCTTGCCCACGCTGTCCGCCATCGCGGTAATAACGTCGACCAAAGGCCTATCGCTCAGACGGTCTTCATGGATAAAAAGCGGCAGCAGACGTGGGCTTACGGCCTTGAACTCCCCACGGTCGGCAAGTCCGATCAGGTCTCTCCGCCGTGTCGTCTGTTCCGGCGTATCGGCGCGCGCGCCTGTGTCCAGCAGGGCGAGGCGCGTCACCCTCTCCGGCGCCTTGCGCATGATTTCAAGCGCGACGTAGCCGCCCATGGACAGGCCGGCGAGCGCGAATTTCTCCGGCGCTGCGTCCAGCGCGCGGGACGCCATGCCGGACATCGTTTCGTCGCGGGTCATATCGGCAATAACGATATCGGCAATATCGGACAGCGCGTCTGCCTGCGGTTTCCAAAGTCGCGGGTCGCAGAGGAGGCCGGGAAGCAGTAAAAGCGTTGGTCTGTCGGTCATTCCGGGCTTCCTACTTCAATAACCGGCTGAGTTCCCGGAACTCATCCGTACCCGCTTTTTCGAGCCACTCGAAAACGATCATTTCCGACGTCACGATCTCCACGCCGGCTTCGCGCATTCGCGTCATCGCCGCGGCA
>JAYOMI010000152.1:2310-6061 GCA_038120765.1 Rhodospirillaceae bacterium | reverse complement strand
TTTCATGCAGGGCGATAAAGCTGGGCCCTTTTACATTCCAGTGTGCCTGCTTCATCTGGGTCGACAGATCGACCGCATCAGCGAGCCGCGCATTCAGTATGCCGACCAGCGCTGCCCGGCTGTTTTCAGGAATATCGATCTTGGTCGGGTGCAATTTCTGTGACATGTCTGACCTCTTATGTTTATTATAATAATTCTAATATGGGTCATTATATTTTGTTTTCAAGGGATTAAATTTTATTATACACCCAACCCAGCCGCATCGACAGGCACGAAATTATCATTGGTGACCCCTTCTGCGGCGGAGTCAAAGGCAAGCTCGACCTGAACCCCGTTCGGGTCGAGAAAGAAGACCTGTACCAGTCGGCCGCCGCCTGCGAGACATTTCTTGTAGGTCACGCCATTATCGGACAGCGTCTTCTCGGTCGCCGCCAGGTCCTTCGCCGACAAACCGATATGATCGAGCCCTTCGCCACGACCCGACGCAATTGTTCGGGGGTCGCCGTCCGGGTCGCTCAGCGACAGATGAACGATCGGCACGTCACCGCAATACAGCCAGTATCCATGAGAGTCGAAAGGCGGCCGAAAGCCGATTTCAAGACCGACCACATCGACG
This sequence comes from Rhodospirillaceae bacterium, assembly GCA_038120765.1. Taxonomy (GTDB): domain Bacteria; phylum Pseudomonadota; class Alphaproteobacteria; order MPNO01; family UBA830; genus CAXBCP01. The sequence goes on along the minus strand of JAYOMI010000152.1, from coordinate 5,445 downwards.
AAGAAGTCTTTCGTTTCTTCCATCTGGTCGGTACGGATATTGATGTGGTTTAGTTCCTTGATCGCCATGTCAGATCTCCGATTAGCGCTTTTTCCAGGCGTGCCCGCCCGGATTTTCATGCCGAATTCTGACCGTTGTCCTGCGATCAGGCAAGGTGTCCGAAACCGGCCTCTACAGTACGGCGATAACCAGAGACAACACGGCGATGCCGCCCAATGTCAGATTGCGGAACTGCGCGTCCGTGGCACGGGCGAACAGACGCATCCCTGCCCAGCAGGCAAGCGTAAACGGCACGAACAATACCGCACTGATCAACAGGATCTGGAGCGACATCAACCCGGATGCCGCGTAAGACAGGATCGCACCGAGCTGCACAAGCAGCCCGAACACCAGAAAATCCGCCCGTTGCTGGGCGGCGGTCCCCGGGCCGGACAGCAGATACAGAAACACGGGTGGGCCACCCATCGACACCGACCCGGTAATCAGGCCGCCCATGCCGCCGACGCCAATCCGTATCGGCAGTCCCCGCGGGCCGCGATACCGCCAACCGGACAGCAAGAGGAGCGATAACAGGATCGAGGTCCCCGCCACGATTCGGCGCATGAGGTCCTCGTCGACCGCGATCAGCACCCAGGCGCCCAGCGGGGTCATGATCATCGCCGCCAGTCCGACCGGCAGCATGCGGCGCCAGTCCGCATGCGGCAACGCGCCGGTCAGAACCTGAATGTTGCTGATGAGGTTCAGCAGGATAATGACCGGGACACCTTCGCGAGCGCCAAGAAACAGGGCGACGACCGGTGCCGTGATGAAATTCGCCCCGGCGCCGCCATTGAACCCCCGCACTAGCCCCGAGGCGACGAAGGCCCCGACAATCGCTGCAATTTCCCAAACGGAGAGGTCCTGAAAAATCATCAAACCAGCCTACAGGAAGAGCGTCGCTATGCCGATCGCCATCAGAAAAACCAGGGCAATCCGTCTGAACACCTGCTCCGATACCTTTACGAACATCCGCTGGCCGATCCACATGCCGGTCATCAAGGTCGGCATAATCAGCAGGCACCCGCCGATGATCTGCGCGACCAGCAATCCGCCGGCCCAGTAAATTCCCATCGCGATTATCTGGACGAACAGAAAATACAGAATGATCGACGCGCGGTTCTGCGCAGCCGTAAAGGGCCCCGCCATGAGGAAGGTAATCACCGGCGGCCCGCCGACCGATGCCGCGCCGGTAATAAAGCCGCCGACAAGTCCGACAGCGCCCATTATCCAGCTGTTGATCCTGCCCGTATAGCGCCACCCCCGCATCATCATGAAAACGAAGAAAATGATGAGGACCGATATACCCTTGCGGATGATCTCCGGCTCCTCGGTTGCGAGGACCCAGACACCGAGGGGAAGAGTGATACACCCAGCAAGCGACAGGGGCACGACACGGCCCCATTCGACGTCGCGAAACGCGCCCGGCATCAATTGTATGCTGGTCACGACATGTACGGCCGTCACAACCGGCACCGCCACCTGAGGGCCCAGAAACGCAGAAGCCACGGGAACGATCATCAGTGCGGACCCGAAGCCGGAAAACCCGCGCATAACGCCCGCAACGAAGGCAACCGCAGCAATTGCCGCTGTTTCCAACATCGAAATATCCGGCCAGATTTCCAAGCGAGCGCTTTCAGGCAAGAAGTGTGGACAGACCGATCACGAGAAGGAAGGCGAGAGCGATTCGACGGTAAAGCTGGTCTGACGCCTTACCGAAGCATTTCTCCCCGACCCAGGTTCCCAATATCAGTGTCGGCAGCATCGGCAGGGCCACCCACAGCGTCTTTGCCGTCATCAGCCCGCCGAACCAGTATACGACCAGTGCAACGCCCTGGGTAAACAGAAAATAGAGAATGATCGCCGCCCGGTTCCGGGCGGCACTTTCGGGCCCGGCCAGGAGAAACATGATCACGGCGGGACCGCCCGCCGCCGCCGCACCCGAAATAAATCCGCCCAGCCCGCCGGCTATTGCGCTGAAAGCCGGCTTCACGCTGCCCCGGTAGCGCCAGCCGATCAGCATCAGAATCGCGAAGAACGTGACGGTCGCCGAGATCGACCGCCGGATGAGTTCCTGGTCGACCACCACCAGCAGCCAGGCGCCGATGGGAATGCCGATGGCGCCCCCCACCGATAGCGGAATCACCGTCTTCCAGTCAGCGCTGTTCCAGGCCCTCGGCACGAGCTGGATACTGGTAACCAGCATGACGATCAGGATCGCCGGAATAGCGGTTCTCGGCCCGACGGCAAGGGCCAGAACCGGCGCAATGGTCAGTGCAGCGCCGAATCCCGAAAATCCCCGCATCAACCCGGCGAAAAAGGCCGTTCCCGCAACAAGAACCGTATCGAGGGCCGTCAGTTCAAAATGTTGCTGCAGCCATTCCACTATCAGGACAGGTCGATCTCGGTGCCGCGGCCCTCCTCGCAGGCCCGGCGATAGGCCGTCATCGCGATGGCCATCTCCGACGCGCCGGTGCCGTTATTGTTCTTGTGATAGGTGATCTGATCGCCTGACGTGCGCCCGGGATGGCCGCCGGTAACAAGATCGCCAAGCTCGTATACGTCGGCAATATCGATCAGTCCGGCCCGAATGGGGCCGAACAGGTCTCCCTGCTCTTCACTGACCATCGATTCCTTCAGGTTGGTCACGATCACATCCGACCTGACCGCCGTGTTATCGTCGATTTCGCGGCGGGACTTTTTCAGAAACCCGCCCTGAACAAGCTGCTTGTTGCCGCCGATGATGCCGGTGACATGCTGGCCGGCAACAAGGCGATTGCCGTCAAACAGCTCAACATTTGTATTCGTCGCGGCGATAACGACATCGACATCATCCAGCAGGACGTCCGGTGTATCGACCGGAACTATTTCGATATCGAATTTCGGGCCATAGGTTTCGGCGAACACACGGCGGTTCTCCGCATCCCGGCTATAGACTTTGACATGCGCGATTCCCGGCCGCTCGGTCTTCAGCGCCCAAAGCTGATTTGCGGCCTGCCCGCCGGACCCGAACAGGCCAACTGTCCGGGCATCCTCGCGAACGAGATAACGGAAACCGACACCGCTTGTCGCCGCGGTCCTGAAGGCCATCAGACTGGT
>JAYOMI010000152.1:2000-2300 GCA_038120765.1 Rhodospirillaceae bacterium | reverse complement strand
CGTCTCGTCGATTTCGCCGAACAGGATGGCCAGAAGACGGCCGGTGCTGGAATCGTGCAGCACATGGACCGGATGTTCGCGGTGCGCATATCTCTGGTTCGTGCTTTCCTGAACCACCAGTTCGGCCCGGACCTGCGCGCCCATCACGCCCAGCGCATGGACACCTCCCGGGAAGTTCGATACCCGGACGCCGGCGGGCGAGTGAACCCGTCGACGCGGTGCATTGATGACCGGAAACTCCGTTGATTCCCGATACCCCTGCTCTATCGCGTCGATCGCATCTTTCATGGATACGAGACC
>JAYOMI010000152.1:422-1942 GCA_038120765.1 Rhodospirillaceae bacterium | reverse complement strand
TTTCCCTCCTTTGGTTTTCCCGACAGTGCCCCTTGCCGGAAGGGCCGTCAATCGACCCGGCCGTCCCGCCGGCATCTTTCCCGCCGGTGGCTTTCGTGGCCCGGATAATCGGACTACTCTGCCGCGGGTAGCAGACTCGGAGCGGGAACTTGATGACGGCGGCATCGGAGTGGATAACCACGACACGGACGGGCGACGTTCTGGAAATGTAGCTCTCCGGCGACTGGACCATAGACAATGTGGCGCGGATCGACGCGATCGTCGCCGAACTGCGCCCCGCCCACACGGGACCGGCCGTCATCGATTTCTCGCCCATCGGGCGGATGGACACGACCGGCGCATGGATGGTCGAGAAAATTCGGCGGGGACTGACAACTCCTGACCATCCCGTAGAGATTCACGGCATCCAGCCCAATCACCAGCTCCTCGTCGAACGCCTGCACGGTCTGACCGGCGAACCGGCCGCCGAGCCAGAGCGATACAGTGCCGCCTCCGTTATTGCGGAACGTACCGGCCGGGCAACCGTCGATGCACTGAACGAAGCGACCGACCTTCTCAATTTCCTGGGGCTGGCAACGGCAACCGCCGCGCGAACCGTGATCTCGCCTCGCCGATTCAGAATGACCTCGTTCGTCTTTCATCTCGAACAGGTCGGCCTGAACGCTTTGCCGATCGTCGGCTTGCTCTCTTTCCTGATCGGCGTTGTCCTCGCCTATCAGGGAGCAGACCAGCTCCGCCGGTTCGGTGCGGAAATATTTACCGTAAATCTTCTTGGCATATCCATCCTGCGCGAAATGGGCATTCTGCTTACAGCGATCATCGTCGCCGGACGCTCCGGCAGCGCATTTGCCGCCCAGATCGGCACAATGCAGGTCAACGAAGAAATAGACGCAATTCGGACGATCGGGCTCGATCCGATCGAAGTGCTCGTGCTTCCCCGCATGCTGACCCTGCTGGTGGCAATGCCGCTCCTCGCGGTCTATGCCGATCTGATGGGCCTTGCAGGCGGTGCATTGATGGCCATCGTCTCCCTCGACATCACATTTACCCAGTTTACCGAGCGGTTGAAGGACGTCGTCCCGATCTGGGCGTTCTGGGTCGGGATCATCAAGGCACCTGTTTTCGGCGTAATGATCGCTCTTGTCGGCTGCCGTGAAGGACTGAAGGTGCGCGGGAGCGCGGACAGCGTTGGCCGGCAGACAACGCGTGCCGTTGTGGTCTCCATTTTCCTCGTCATCATTATTGATGCCGTGTTTTCGATCTTCTTTTCGGCAGTCGGGGTGTAGATCGTGACTGCGGATTCCGCCATCAGCATTCGCGGATTACGAACGCAGTTCGGCCGCAATTTCATTCATGACGGTGTCGATCTGGAGGGTGTTCACGGTGACGTGCTGGGCATCGTCGGCGCGGGGGGCATCGGTTTCATCTTCTACGAATCGTTCCGCGCCTTCCAATACGACCGGGCCTCGGCGGTGATCATCGTCGTGGTGATCTCGGTGACCATCATCGACATCATCTCC
>JAYOMI010000152.1:0-412 GCA_038120765.1 Rhodospirillaceae bacterium | reverse complement strand
ATCTGGATGTTGTTCAAGGTGAAGTGATGGGCATCGTCGGCGCATCGGGCACCGGAAAGTCGGTTCTGATGCGCGCGGTAATCGGCCTTGTGAGACCGACGGCTGGTTCTGTCCGCATTTTCGGCGAGGACAGGACGACAATGTCTATGTCGGCGTTAAAGGCCGCGGAAAAGCACTACGGAGTCCTGTTTCAGGACGGCGCCTTGTTCTCGTCCCTGACGGTCGCGCAGAACATCATGGTGCCGATGAAAGAACACACAGACATGTCTGCATCGCTGATGGCGGAGATTGCCGCCTATAAAATCGCGATGTCCGGGCTGCCGCACAATGCCTGTGCCAAATACCCGTCCGAACTCTCGGGCGGCACGCGCGAGAGCGAACCGTTGACGGCACTTGATGACGGGCAGGTTCC
>JAYOMI010000151.1:2882-6088 GCA_038120765.1 Rhodospirillaceae bacterium | reverse complement strand
GGTCAGGTCGGTCGCATTCCCATCTTCGGACACGTTCTGAACGATCATGTCGACATTGATGCTGGCCTCCGATAGCGGGCCGAAGATAGCGGCGGCGATGCCGGGGTTGTCCGGCACCCGGACCAGCGTGATTTTCGCTTCGTTGCCGCTATGCGCAATACCGCTGACGATTTCCTGTTCCACGATTTCTTCCTCATCGACGACTAGGGTTCCGGGAGCATCCTCAAAACTGGACAATACCTGCAGCCGGACTCGGTGGTTCATGGCAAGCTCGACCGAGCGGGTCTGCAGCACCTTGGCGCCCAATGATGCCATTTCGAGCATCTCTTCATACGTAATCTTGTCCAGCTTTCGCGCCCGGGTAACGATGCGCGGATCGCTGGTATAGATGCCGTCTACATCGGTATAGATATCACATCTGTCCGCCTTGATCGCGGCGGCGAGCGCAACCGCAGATGTATCGGACCCGCCGCGGCCAAGAGTCGTGATCCGGTTATCGGATGCGATTCCCTGGAACCCCGCCATGACGGCAACCTGGCCCTGCCCCAGCCGACGGACGATCTCGTCGGCTTTGACATCCTGTATGCGGGCTCGGCCATGCATGTCGTCGGTTATCATCGGGATCTGCCAGCCCAGCCACGAGCGCGCATCGACGCCGATGTCCTGCAGGGCGATGGCCATGAGCCCAACGGTGATCTGCTCGCCCGCAGAAACGACGACATCATATTCGCGCGCGTCATGCATGGGCGACACGGCGCGGGTCCATTCAACCAGCTGGTTGGTGGTGCCCGACATGGCGGAAACCACCACGGCAACTTCGTCGCCCGCATCAACCGAGCGTTTGACGCGCTGCGCCACCGCCTTGATACGGTCGATATCGGCCACCGACGTGCCACCGAATTTCTGCACGATACGCGCCATCACGGCTCCTCAGACTGCTACTGCACTGCGTATTTGGTCTTGCCCTCCCGGTCCGACCGAAGGACCGTGGTCAGAGCTTTTTCAGGTCATTCGCTTCAAAGACCGGAAATGGACTTGCTTGCCCCCCGCAGCGCGGGCGCATACATACTCGGATGAACCTTTTCAGGCAAGTACGCGTAACCCCTTGGCTGACCGTTATCCATAGCAGAGGCGCACAGAGTGCAGACAGCGCAAACAACCGTAGATAACGAAGAAGTCGCCCGTTTTTCCGCCATGGCCGATGAATGGTGGGACCCGACCGGCAAGTTCAAGCCCCTGCACAAGTTCAACCCGATCCGGCTCGGCTATATCCGTGACCGCCTGTGCGCCCATTTCGGCCGCGATCCCCGATCCCTGACCCCGCTTGACGGCCTGACGCTGCTGGATGTGGGCTGCGGCGGCGGGCTGATATCCGAACCGCTGGCACGTATGGGCGCGACCGTCACGGGGATCGACGCGTCGGAGAAGAATATCGGCACGGCCCGCGCCCATGCGGCGCGCGGCGATCTGGAGATCGATTACCGCTGTACAACGGCCGAAGATCTGCAGGCGGCAGGTGATACGTTCGATATCGTCCTGTCGCTGGAAGTCGTCGAACATGTCGCGGATGTCGATTTGTTCCTCGATTCCTGTACCGCCCTGGTGCGCGACGGCGGCGCGATGGTTCTGGCGACCCTGAACCGTACCCCGAAAGCATTCATGTTCGGTATCGTCGGCGCCGAATACGTCATGCGCTGGTTGCCGCGCGGCACCCATGACTGGAAAAAATTCGTCCGCCCGTCGGAACTTTGCCGCAAACTGCGCCGCAACGGGGTCGATGTATCGGATATTTCCGGCCTGTCGTTCAACCCGCTGACCGACGAATGGCGCGTCAGCGGCGACGTGTCCGTGAACTATATTATGTTCGGCACGAAATAGGCGGCTCTAACCGGCGGCAGAAGGCCTGACGCAATCCCAGTCGACGGTCTCGACCTCCGCCAGACGCGCGAACCGGACAAGCTCTGCGTCGAGCTTGTCCCATCTCGCGCCCGACCATTTCACCCCCGGTTCAGGCCAGAAAGCCAGAACGTTCAGCTTTCCCCGGACCCGGTCGGCCTTTACCTCGATCCGCCCGACGAACCGGTCGCCTTCGAGTAGCGGGTAGACATAGTATCCCCACACACGTTTTGCGGCGGGAACGAACATTTCAACCCGGTACTCAAACCCGAAGAGACGTTTCAGACGGGCCCGGTCCCGGATCACCGGGTCGAACGGATTCAGAATACGCAACCGGGATGTCGGCGAACCGGTTTCCGCGAGACGCGTCCCTATGTCGGCATGCGCGATCGCATTGCTCCACGATCCATCCGCGGCCTGAACCTCGACCGGTACAACCGAAGTTCCGGCACGATCGATCCATTTCCTCGCCTCGGCCGTGTCCACCGCGTCCCAGAACCGTTGAATTTCTCCCGGCGTGGCGAATCCCAGACGGTCGAGCGCCGCCCGGCACAACCAGTCGACCTGGGCCTCGTCGGCCGGATGCTGATGCAGGAAATCTGCCGGAATGACGCGCTCCGACAGGTCGTAGTACTTGTTGAAATTGATGCGGTGCGACGTCGCGAGATCGCCCGCATACCACATGTAATCAAGCGCGAGTTTATGTGGCGGGCGCGCCCACATTCTGCCGCGGTCCGCCACCTTGGTGTCGAATGCATGGGTCGATAGCGGCCCTTCGTCGGCAATGCGTTTGCGGATCGCAGCGCGCGCATCCGCATCCGGCATCGATGAAAAATACTTCGATCGTTCTCTCTTCGCCTTCAGCCTGCGGAATTGCCGCTGCCACATCGGATAGAATTCCATGGGTAGAACCGACGCATCATGGGTGAAATGTTCGAACAGGCTGCGGTCCTCCGCCAGCAACCGGTTCAGCATCGGTTCGCGGTAACCCTGGTTGCGCGACCAGATGATGTGATGATGAGCGCGCGAGACAACGCGAATGGTGTCGAGCTGGACGAATCCGAGCCTGCGCACGATCGGCAGAATATCGGATTCGCCGACGGGCAACGTCGCCAGGCCCTGCGCGTCGAGCCAGAGCCGTCGTGCGTCGCGATTACCTATTCTGATCGGCAAAGGCCGGGATGCCGGTCTTCAGCGACAGCCGGTCGGGGCGCCGGAAACATCAAGCGTCCGTCTTGACGGTCCAGGGGATGCGGTGGAAATCGACGCCCTCTTCTTGAAGCTCTTTCGCCTCTTCGGGGGTCGCTTCG
>JAYOMI010000151.1:1070-2872 GCA_038120765.1 Rhodospirillaceae bacterium | reverse complement strand
GCCATAGATTGAGCGGGCCTCTGTCTCGCCGTAATGAATTTTACGCGCTTCTTCCGGAAATGTGTCCCCGACATAATCGCTGTTCTGTTCGACATGCTTCCTGAATTCGTGCAGCGCTTCGATAAAGTCGCCGAGCCTGTCGTCGGGCGCCCCCATTGCGACGTTCTGGGCGCCCGGGGCCGCCGCTTCATCCCGGCCTTTGCGGGTCCCGGCGACATTTGGCGCCATCAACGCCTTGCGCACCTTGGTATCGCCGCAGACAGGACATGTCACGGCCCCCGCTTCGACCTGTTCGCCGAACGAGTCCGAATCCCGGAACCAGCCTTCGAAGACATGCTCGTTGCTGCAGCTGACATCGAATACAATCATGACAGTACAATTAAGCTAGATTCGGAATTTGCCAAGTTCTATTTTCAGCAATTATTACAAGGGTTTACAAAAATTATGACCGCCACGTCACCTCTTCCGCCCCCTTCTCCCTGGGTTAAACGCTGCGCCGCGCTGATACCGCCGGGCGGCAGGGTGCTTGATGTCGCGTGCGGTCGGGGCCGCCATTCGGACATGCTTGCTGCGGCAGGTCACGCCGTAACGGCTATCGACCGGGATATATCGCGCGTGACACCCCGCCCGGGCATTGAGATTATCGAAGCGGACCTGGAGGACGGCAGCCCCTGGCCGCTCGCCGGCCGCGGATTCGATTGTGTCGTGGTGACGAACTACCTGCACCGCCCACTTTTGCCGGTCCTGATCGACAGCCTGAATGCGGATGGCGTATTGATTTACGAGACATTCGCGATCGGAAACGAGCATCTCGGCCGGCCGCGCAATCCGGATTTTCTGCTGCGCGACGGCGAGTTGCTGGAGGCCGTGGCGGGGAAACTGCTGGTGATCGCCTACGAAGCAGGGTGCATTGAAGACCCCGCCCCGGCAATCGTGCAGCGTATCGCTGCCATGAAAACGGATACGGCGCGCGCCGCTATTCCGCCGGCAGCCTGAGCCCCTCCACGGGACGGTAGGCCCGCGCATTGGCCAGTGACGGCACCGCCCGACGCGCTTCTGAAACGCGGGCGGCATCGATATCTGCGAAAATGATGCCCGGCGCCTCGTCCGCCTCCGCAACGATTTCTCCCCACGGGTCCACGATCAGGGAATGGCCGTAGGTCTGCCGCCCGGCGGCATGGTCGCCACACTGGGCGGCGGCGAAGACCCAGCAGCCCGTCTCGATTGCCCGGGCCCGCAGCAATACATGCCAGTGCGCCCGCCCTGTCGTGCGCGTGAATGCGGACGGCACGCCGATAAAATCGGCGCCCGCTGCCGCGAGATGGCCGTAAAGCGCGGGAAAACGCACGTCATAGCAAATCGTCAATCCTGCCCGCCCCCAGGGCAGATCGGCAATCACCGCCTGGGCTCCGGGCTGGTAGGTATTCGATTCGCGGTAGGATTCGCCGCCCGCCAGATCGACATCGAACATGTGAATCTTGTCATATTTCGCCGTCACGTCGCCGGTCGGGGCGATCAGAAACGTCCGGTTGGCGATGCGCCCGTCTTCGGACAATACGGCGAGCGAGCCGACATGCAGCCAAACCCCGAGTTCCCGCGCGAGCGCCCTGAACGCGTGCAGCGCCTGATCATCTGCTTCGGCAGACGATTTCCGGAACAGCGCGTCCCGGTCAGGTTCCAGCAGGGCGACACATTCGGGCAGCGAAATGAAATCCGCCCCCTGTTCGGCCGCCTGGCGGACCAACCCGGCCGCGATTTCCACGTTGGGCGCAATTTCATTGCCGGCATTGACCTGCACGCAG
>JAYOMI010000151.1:0-1060 GCA_038120765.1 Rhodospirillaceae bacterium | reverse complement strand
TATGCCGTCGGCGGTAGCGCGGCTATCGGTCTTTCCGGCCATCAGCCGAGACCGAGCATTCCGTCCAGTTTCCCGGCGCTGTCGAGGGCCGCAAGGTCGTCCGAGCCGCCGACGTGATGATCGTCGATAAAAATTTGCGGCACCGTGTGCCGGCCATTGGCGCGCTCCAGCATCTCGGCACGACGCCCGGGGCTGGTATCGACATCGATTTCAATGAATTCGACACCTTTCTGTTTCAGCAGGTGCTTCGCACGGCTGCAGAACGGACAGAACATGCTCGAGTAGATTTCGACTTGTGCCACGGCTGACATCCTTTAACTGGAGAAATTCTTTCGGATCCTAATATGTGGGCCGGACGCCGATTTGTCAGCCCTCCATGCCGAAAGGACGAAATTGCGACGATCCGGCGTGATAAAACCCGGAAACGCTCACAAAACCGGGGTAATTCCCTCTTACTCAAAATCGTCAATTAAAATATTGATAATATTGAGAAATATATTTTCCAAAATATCTCACGCAACACACACGGACTACTTTCTGTAGTGATCAAAAAAAGTATCGGTGCCAGTACTTTGATCCGGCAGGCTCTGCCTGATCGACCGGCGTGCCGGTGAGCGCGTCGATGATGGCGTTGCTTACGGCCATGAACTTCGCGATGTCCGACCGTCTAGCCTCCAAGTTCAGTGCCATTTTTGGTTAGAGTTTCTGGCACTGGCGGTCGCATGTTCAGGGCCTGATGTGGTCGCACGTGGTTGTACTGTCTGAGCCACTGGTTGATGACGATCTTGGCCTGCTTGAGGCTATGGAATATCTCCCCGTTAAGGAGTTCATCCCGGAACCGGGCATTGAAGCTCCCGCATTAGCCGTCTAATCAATCTTAATGCTTGCAGAGCCCTCTGAGATTTGGATATTAAAAAGCCTCTCAAGCAGACTTTGTAGCCCTGTGCGCTTGGCTACTCCCTTACGGAGAGCGAGCGATGCTGGGGCGAAGCCTTACCAGTCTTTTTTTATTTTGTGCGCTGGCTGCGGTGACGCTGCCGGTACAAGCGGCCGACCTCAG
>JAYOMI010000150.1:5882-6380 GCA_038120765.1 Rhodospirillaceae bacterium | reverse complement strand
ATCTACAACGAAATGCTGCGCCGCCGGCCCGATCTGGTCGCCGAACTGATCAAGCCGTGGTACCGCGACCGGCGGAACGAGATTCCGCCGGGCAAGGATCCCTGGTTCGAACTGCCCGTGTTCTGCTTCGCGGAAGGGTATTTTTCCTGTAGCTGGCACAATTTCTATATCCGTTCGACCCAGCGGTTCGAGGCGCTTCCCCGCTTCACCCCGGCGCAGATCGAAGCGCTGGACATGATGGATATCCTCGCCGACGAGCTGAAACACGAAACCGATTTCAGGCCCGGCGACATCCAGTTCCTGCACAATCATGTCATCGTCCACGGACGCACCCGGTACGAGGACTGGCCTGAAGATGACCGCAAGCGTCACCTGATCCGCCTCTGGCTCGCGACACCGGGCGGCCGCCCGCTTCCCGAGGCGGTCCTCGAACGCTATGTCGGTCTGAAACCGGGCCAGAGGCCGGCCGGTATCATGGTTGAAGGTACGGAACTCAAA
>JAYOMI010000150.1:0-5872 GCA_038120765.1 Rhodospirillaceae bacterium | reverse complement strand
AACTCAAAACGCCGCTCACGCCGGAATAGAATCCGGCCGCTGCCTGCCAGGAATCGCCTTTTCCCGGTCACCCCAAGATTTATGTCCGGGAAATTCGACGCGGGCAGCCAGACAGGTTATGAACGTCCGGCGTCACTGAAAATTATAGACTTCAAGTGCAGGAGAAGATTTATGGCCCAGGCCGAAGCAAGACATATTCTGGTTGATAGTGAAGAGCTTTGCGAACAGCTCAAAACGCAAATAGCGGGCGGTGCCGATTTCGGCGACGTCGCAAAAGAGCATTCGTCCTGCCCGTCCGGCGCCAATGGCGGCGCCCTCGGTTCGTTCGGCCCGGGCCAGATGGTCCCGGAATTTGACCAGGTCGTGTTCAGCGCCCCGGTAAACGAAGTCCAGGGCCCGGTGAAAACCCAGTTCGGCTATCACCTGCTCGAGGTGACAAGCCGCACCGACTGAATACCCGGCGGCAGGATCGTTACATTTCCGGGCTGTCCGGTTAGACGGTGATTTTGCCTTCGAGATACATCACAGCCTGCCCGCCGATTCCCACGCGGTCGCCGCGGTCCTCGCAGACCAGTGCGCCGCCCCGTGCGGATATCTGGCGGGCATTCATTTTTTTCCGTCCGAGACGCTTCGCCCAGTAGGGCGTCAGCATGCAATGGGCGGAACCCGTGACCGGGTCTTCCGGTACGCCGAAGGACGGGGCGAAATAGCGTGACACGAAATCGACCGCATCGCCCGGGGCCGTCGCGATGACCCCGCGCAGATACAGGGTGGCGAGTCTGTCGAGGTTCGGCGCAAGGGCGGCGATTTCCGCTTCGGTCCCGAAGACCGCCATGTAATTGGGACCTTCGATGACCTCCACCGGCGCTTTCCCAAGTCCGCCCGACAACGCGTCCGGGCAATCGACCGCCGGTCCGGGATAGGACGGGAAATCCAGAAACAGCTTTCCGTCCTGCCGCGCAACGGAAAGTTCGCCGCTGCGGGTCTGGAATCGCAGGATCCGGGCATCCGGGGCGAAGCGCTCGAAAATCAGGAAGGCGGTGGCCAGCGTCGCGTGGCCGCACAGATCCACCTCCACCGTGGGCGTGAACCAGCGCAGATCGTAGCTGTCGCCGGTGTCACCCCTGTCATCGGCGGCGACGAAAAAAGCGGTTTCGGCGAGATTGTTTTCAGCCGCGATGGCCTGCATCGCGTCGTCCGGGATCCAGGCGTCGAGCGGGCAGACCGCTGCCGGGTTGCCGCTGAAAACGCGGTCGGTAAAGGCATCTATCTGGAAGATGGAGAGTTCCACCGGCGTCACGCGTCGCCGGAAGGCGTCGTCCCGAATGCCGTCACCGTGTGACCGTGATCGATCGGCCCGTGCCCCTTCCCGTATCCCGGCGCGCCCTTGATGGCGGCGACCACATAGGCCTGGGCGCGCGCGACCGCGGCGGGCAGGTCCATACCCTGGGCAATGCCGGCCGCGATGGCGGAGGCAAGCGTGCAGCCGGTGCCGTGGGTGTGGGTGGTGTCGATCCGCCGGGTCTCGAACACGTGGAACCCGGTTTCGTCCAGCAGCACGTCGGACAGGGCATCGCCTTCCATGTGGCCGCCCTTGACCAGCACGGCGGCGGGGCCGAGCGCTTTCAGCGCTTCCGCCGCCTGCTTCATGTCGGCGACGGTTGAGATCGTCCCGGCAGCACCGAGAATTTCCTCGGCTTCCGGAATATTGGGCGTAATCACGCGCGCCAGCGGCAGCAGTCGGTCGCGCAGGGTCGATACGGACTCGATATCGAGCAGCGAGGCCCCGCCCTTGGCGACCATGACGGGATCGACCACCAGCGGTATGCCCGCGGCGTCGTTCTCGATCACGGCGCAGACCGCCTCAATCACCTCGGCGCTGTGCAGCATGCCGGTCTTCAGGCTGTCGGCGCCGATATCGTCCAGCACGACGCGCATCTGCATCCGGATAAACCCGGTATCGACCGGAAAAACATCGTGGACGCCAAGCGTGTTCTGGGCCGTCAGCGCGGTGATCGCGGTGGCGGCAAAGCCGCCAAGCGCCGTCACCGATTTGATATCCGCCTGTATGCCGGCGCCGCCGCCGGAATCCGACCCGGCGATAATAAGGACACGTCCCTTCATGAAGCCGTTCAGCCCGATACCAGTTCGATCGCCGTGACGATATCGGTCACCACCCCCTGCACCAGGTCGGCATCCTCGCCTTCGGCCATGACGCGGATCAGCGGCTCGGTGCCCGACTTGCGCATCAGGATGCGCCCCGTATTGCCGAGGCGTGCTTCGCCCGCCTGCACGGCTTTGATCACAGAGGCGTCTTCCAGCGGCGGGGCGCCCGTAAAACGGACGTTCTCGAGAATCTGGGGCAGCGGATCGAACCGCCTGCCGACCTCGCTCAACGGACGGCCGGACTGGACCATCGCGGAGAGGACTTCAAGCCCGGCGATCAGGCCGTCGCCGGTGGTGGTGTATTCGCTCAGCACGATATGGCCCGACTGCTCGCCGCCGACATTGAACCCGTTGGCGCGCATGTGTTCGACCACGTAGCGGTCGCCAACCTGCGTGCGGACCAGTTCCAGCCCGAGCCCCTGAACGTAGTGCTCCAGCCCGAGATTCGACATCACGGTCGCCACCACGCCGCCGCCGGTCAGCCGGCCGTCGCGATGCCAGGATTCCGCGACGGTCGCCATTAGCTGGTCGCCGTCGATCAGCGTGCCGGTTTCGTCGGCGACAAGGACACGGTCGGCGTCGCCATCGAGCGCGATGCCGATATCGGCGCCGTGCTCGCGCACCATCCGGCACATCGTGCGCGTATCGGTGCTGCCGCAATACTTGTTGATGTTAAAACCGTCGGGATCGACCCCGTAGGTGATGACATCGGCGCCCAGTTCCCACAGGGCGGTCGGTGCGACCTTGTAGGCGGCGCCGTTCGCGCAATCGACCACGATCTTCAGCCCGTCGAGGCGAAGCCCGCGGGGGAAGGTGTTCTTGACGAATTCGATATAACGGCCCTCGGCATCGTCCAGCCGCTTGGCCCGGCCCAGCTTGTCGGACTCCGCCAGGGCCGAGGACTTTTCCGCATCTATCAGGCTTTCGATCTGTTCTTCGGTCTCGTCGGACAGCTTGTAGCCGTCCGGGCCGAACAGCTTGATGCCGTTATCGTGGAACGAGTTGTGAGACGCGGAGATCATCACGCCGAGATCGGCGCGCAGCGAGCGGGTCAGCATCGCAACCGCCGGGGTCGGCATCGGGCCTGCGAAGATGACGTCCATGCCCATGGCGATAAACCCGGCCGCAAGGGCGGGTTCAAGCATATAGCCGGACAGACGCGTATCCTTGCCGATCACCACGGTATGGCGATGCGCGCCACGGGTGAAAATCCGCCCGGCGGCCATTCCGACCTTGAGCGCGGTTTCCGCGGTCATCGGTTCGGTATTGGCCGTGCCGCGAATACCATCCGTGCCGAAATATTTACGTGCCATCACTTACTGTCCTGTCCGCATTTATCGGTTTTCATTGGCGGAAATGCCGACCTTATAGCAGGGAATACCGCGGCGTTCACGCCTTGTCATTGATTTCCGCCGGTTGACGTTGACGCATTCCAGATGGCGATTGCCTGCACTGCCGCGGCGACGTCATGCACCCGGTGTATCTGGACGCCGCGCGACAGCGCCAGCATCGTCGCCGCCAGGGTCCCGGGCAGCCGGTCCTTCGGATTCTCGACGCCCGCGATCCGTCCGATGAAACTTTTGCGCGACACGCCGATGGCGACCGCACAGCGCGTACCGTGAAAGGCGCCGGCGCGCTGCAGGATTTCCATGTTGTGATCGTCGTTCTTCCCGAAACCGATCCCCGGGTCGACCGCTATTCTGGCACGCGGAATACCGGCGGCGACACAGGCATCGACACGGGCGCCGAGCCACTCGAAAATGTCAAAGGAGGCAAGCCGGTAGGTGGGCGCGAACTGCATCGTCTCCGGCGTGCCCTGCATGTGCATCAGCACCACCGATGCGTCCGACGCGGCGATCGCGCCAGCTGCTTCCGGATCGTCCGTCAGCGCCGTGATGTCGTTGATGATCCGCGCGCCGGCATCGATTACAACGCGCATTACGGCGCTCCGCCGGGTGTCCACGGACACCGTTATGCCTTGTGCCACGGCGGCCTCGACGACCGGCAGAACCCGGGCGATTTCGGCGGCGACCGGCATCGGATCCGCGCCCGGACGGGTGGATTCGCCGCCGATATCGATAATCGCCGCCCCCTCGTCGGCCAGCCTCAGCGCCTGGTCGATCGCCCGCTCCGCATCGAAGAAATCGCCGCCATCCGAAAAACTGTCGGGCGTTACATTGACCACCCCCATGACCACGGGACGTGACATATCCAGCCCGGCAAAGGGCCCGCGCGCGGCGCCCAGAACGCTGACGGCATCGGGCAAATCTGCCGCCGGCGCATAGGCGCTTGTTATGCCGGATTTTTCGGGGTTCAACGTCTCCACCGTGGAAAACGCCACGGGACCGCCTGCGAGCGGAAATGCCGTCCCCGCTCCTATCGCCGCCGTCGCTGCATCGGCGGTCAGTAATCCCAGCGGATTGAACACCGGATACTCCCTCAAAACAGACGACCCCGGACAAAGCCGGGGTCGCTGGACGTTATTTTCACAGAAGGCCGCAGATACGTAAGGATCAGGTGCCGGGCTGGGGTTCGGGCTCCATCCCGCCGGTATCCTTGCCGCTACCCCGGGATTTCTTGCCGGACGTCGGCACCGAAGACTTGCGACCTGCCCCCGCGGGCGGATCTTCCGGCGTCGGCCGGAAAATATCCTCGCCGCGCAGCAGCGCGTTGATATCCTCGCCCGACAGGTTCTCGTATTCGAGCAGCGCCTGGGCGATCTTTTCCAGGTCGTCCTTGCGCTCCGTCAGGACCTTGCGCGCCGTCGTTTCGGCATCCTCGATCAACCGGCGAATCTCGGAATCGATGAGATCGGCCGTCTGGTCGGACATGTTCTTCTGCTGGGTGACGGAATGTCCGAGAAAGACCTCTTCCTCGTTCGCCGAATAACGCAGCGGGCCGAGCTTGTCCGAAAAGCCGTATTCGGTGACCATGCTGCGGGCGAGCCCGGTGGCCTGCTGGATATCGTTGCCCGCCCCCGTGGTGACGTTCTCCGGCCCGAAGATCAGTTCCTCCGCCACGCGGCCGCCGAACATCATGGCAAGCTTGGACGTCAGTTCGATTTTCGAATAGCCGTACTTGTCGCGTTCGGGCAGCGACATCGTCACGCCAAGCGCGCGGCCACGCGGAATGATGGTCACCTTGTGCAGCGGATCGTGCTTCGGCACCGACAGGGCGACCAGTGCATGGCCCGCCTCGTGATAGGCTGTCAGCGCCTTTTCTTCCTCGGTCATGACCATGGACCGCCGTTCGGCGCCCATCATGACCTTGTCCTTGGCGTCCTCGAACTCGGCCATGGTGACAAGGCGCTTGTTCTTGCGTGCCGCCAGAAGCGCCGCCTCGTTCACGAGATTGGCGAGATCGGCGCCGGAGAACCCCGGCGTGCCGCGGGCGATGACCTTGGCATCCACGTCAGGCGCGAGCGGCACCTTTTTCATGTGAACCTTCAGGATCATTTCACGGCCGAGAACGTCGGGATTCGGCACCACGACCTGACGGTCGAAGCGGCCGGGCCGCAGAAGCGCGGGATCGAGAACGTCGGGTCGGTTCGTCGCCGCGATCAGGATCACGCCTTCGTTCGCCTCGAATCCGTCCATTTCGACCAGCAACTGGTTGAGGGTCTGTTCGCGCTCGTCGTTGCCGCCGCCAAGACCGGCGCCGCGATGACGGCCGACCGCGTCGATTTCGTCGATAAAGATGATGCAGG
>JAYOMI010000149.1:4448-6463 GCA_038120765.1 Rhodospirillaceae bacterium | reverse complement strand
CCATCTGGGTGTTGTGGAACGCGGAATAACAGCGCTTCTCGACCACCTGTTCGCCGTCGATCGGCCCGATCTCGTAGAAATCCGCCCCCCAGGAATCGGAGGCGCAGCACACGGCGCCCTTGCCCTTTTCCAGCATCTTGGACAGCAACGGCGCGGGCAGCAGGTCGTGGTCGTAGATCGCCCTGATCCACACCACCATCACGCCGGCGTCGCGCGCGGCTTGCACCAGCTTGCCGATACGCGCGGCGAGCGGTTTGTTGCCGCTCATATCCGCGCCCTGGGTGGTGTGGATATAGCCGTTATCGGCGCAGAAATCGTTCTGCATGTCGACCACGACCAGCGCCGTGTGCGCGGGCTCGAGGATTTCGTCCAGCCCGTTCAGCAGGCCGGGGTGTTGATCAGACATTGGCCGTCTCCTTTTCCATTTCCCAGTACACGCAGCCCATGCCGCAGCGCAGCGCGACCGAGGGTTCGTAGCAGATCGTCTTCGCCGGCCGCGTGCCGACCGCCCCCATGGCGGCGATCCAGGCGATCAGCTCCGACGTGCCGCCGTCGCCCGCCGCGACCATTTTCTCCATCGTGCATTCGCGCAGGACGCGTTCGGGATCGCCCTGTTCGAGCAGGGCGAGGAACCAGCGGTCGAACACCTCGTCCACGTCGAAATAGCGCGGCCCGCCCGGATCGTGGCTGAGGCCGCCCGTGCCCATGACGGCGACGCGCAGGCCGTCCGGCAATTCGGTCTCGACGATCTCCTTCAGGGCGAGGCCGAAGGCATAGCAGTGCTGCGGCGACGGCACCGGCGGCACCACGCAGTTCATGTGGATCGGCACCAGCGGGATATCGTAGTCCGGCGTCAGGTATTTCAGCGGCACCGACCAGTTATCGTCGAACAGCAGGTCGGATTTCGACGTAGTGTCGAACCCCCGCGCGCCGAGGCCCTCGAACAGCTTGCGCGCGATCGCGGATGCGCCCCGCACGGTATAGGGCTCCACGTTCACCCAGTCCCGGAACCATTCGGCCGGGCCGGACCAGCTTTCCGCCGTGCCGACGCAGAAATCGTGCAGGTCGTCCAGCGGCATGTTCAGCACGTGGTCGTTGGCGATGCCGACGATCACGTCGGGCTTCGATGCCCGCAGCAGCTCGCCCAGTCGGTTGAAGCCCTCGGTCAGGCTGACCTGTTCGTTTTCCGGCGCCTGGTCGAGCCAGCCGGTCAGCCCCGGCGCGTGGCTCAGTCCCGTCACGAATACAAGCTCGGCCATCAGCGGGTTTTCCCTTTGCCCTCGACGACGCTCTTGCCATAGGCCTGCGCCGAGGGTGAATTGTTGTGATTATACGCGCCGCCGTGAAACAGGCGCGAGACCTGGGGCAGGAAATAGGGATGCACGCCGAGCTCGCCGAGCCGCTTGATGTCGATATCCCGGAACGCCTGGCGCTCTTCCTCGGACAGGCCGTATTGTTCCATCAGGGTCTCGAAATTCTCGGCGAAATTCGTGTATTTCGCCGGGTCGCGCCGGGCATCGAAAATCATCCGGTTCGACGGCAGGTCGCGCTTTACGTCTGCGACGGGCATTTTTGCTCTCCCTCGTTTTGTTCATTTTCCCGCTGCGCGGGACCGCTCCAGCCCGCTCCCCCTCCCGGCCTCCCGCGGCATTATCCTTATGGGTGGCCGGGAGGGGGAGCGGGCTGGAGCCGTAATATGCTATCCTATTATAAAGCATAACAACGAACGTGACCGGGATGAAACCGTTCTATGAGACCGTCATGGCGCCGGCGACCGGCTGGGCCGATGTCGTCCGCACCGGCCAGCGCCTGCGGGTGACCGACCTCGAGGGCCTGCAGGTCGTCGACATGGCCGTGTTCGACGAGCGCAACCTGCGCGAAAAACTGTCCACGTCCTATTCGCGCTCGCGCGCCGGGATCGCAGGCGAGGACGGTTTCCATCCGCGCGACCGCCTGTTCGAGGGCGACGTGCTGATGTCGACCATCAATAACGAAATGATGCGCATCACCGCCGA
>JAYOMI010000149.1:0-4438 GCA_038120765.1 Rhodospirillaceae bacterium | reverse complement strand
GTGGCGCCCTGGGGCCTGCTGCCCGAGGACATCCCCGACACGATCGACCTGTTCATGAACTATCACCACGACTGCGCCCATGGCTGGTGGGTGCTCGAGGACGGCGTCTCGAAGCCGGGCGACTATATCGAGTTCGAGGCGCTGATGGACTGCGTGGTCGCGCTGTCCAACTGCCCGTTCTATCGCGGCACGCCGATGAAGGTGGAAATTTTCGACGCAGATGACGGAGAACAGAAATGACGAACGAGAGCAGGCTGATGAGCGGTGGCGAGGCCATCGTGGATGCGCTGGTGCGCAACGGCGTCGATACCGCGTTCGGCATACCGGGCGTCCAGCTCGACCCGCTTTTCGCCGCCCTGCACGATGCGCAGAACCAGATCCGCGTCATTCATACGCGCCACGAACAGGGGGCGGGCTACATGGCGCTCGGCTACGCCCAGGCGACCGGCAGGGTCGGCACCGCCATCGTCGTGCCGGGACCGGGCCTGCTCAATGCCTCCGCCGCGATCTCCACGGGCTACGCGCTGAACGCGAAGATGATGTGCGTGGTCGGCCAGATCCCGTCGGCGCTGATCGGCAGGGGCACGGGCCAGCTCCACGAACTGCCGGACCAGCTCGCCATCGCGCGCGGCCTGACGAAATTCGCCGCCCGCATGGACACACCGGGCGACGCCCCCGCCACCATCGCCGAGGCGTTCCGCCAGCTTCATACCGGACGGCCGCGCCCCGTCCATGTGGAAATGGCGATGGACATCATGAAGGCCGAGGGCGAGGTCACGCCGCTGGACGCGCCCGAGTCGTACGAGCGCGCCGCGCCCGACCCGGACCTTGTCGCCACCGCGGCGAAACTGCTGGGGGAAGCCAAAAACCCGCTGATCTTCGCCGGCGGCGGCGCGGTCGATGCCGGGGTGGCGCTGCAGGCTCTGGCGGAGACCCTCCAGGCGCCGGTGGTGATGTCGCGCGGCGCGCTCGGCGCGCTCGATTCCCGCCATCCGCTCGCCCTCACCCCGCCGCACGGCCACGTGCTGTGGAAGGATGCCGACGTCGTGCTCGGCGTCGGCACGCGGCTTGTGCCCATGGTGCCCGCCTGGGGCACCGATGACGGACTGAAATTCATCCGCCTCGATATCGACGCCGAAGAAATGAGCCGCAGCCACACGCCCGACGTCGCCATTCAGGCGGATGCGTCCCTCGGCCTGACCGCGCTGTGCGATGCGGTGCCGGGTTATAATGCGACGCGCGCCGACAGCACGGATGAGATACTGGCGCTGAAAGCGGAGCTGCAGCGCGAATTCGACAGGCTCGACCCGCAGGTGCCGATCCTGGGCGCCATCCGCCGCGCCCTGCCGGAAGACGGCATTTTCGTCGAGGAACTGACCCAGCCCGGCTATGTCGCGCGCATGGCGTTCCCGGTCTACCGGCCGCGCACCTATATCAATCCCGGCTACCAGGGCACGCTCGGCTATGCCAGCCCGACCGCCATGGGCGCCAAGGTCGGCATGCCCGACCGCAAGGTGCTGGCGATTTCCGGCGATGGCGGGTTCCTGTTCAACGTGCAGGAACTGGCGACCGCCGCGCAGCACGGCATCGACATCGTGCTGGTGGTGTTCAATGACGGCGCGTTCGGCAACGTCAAACGCTTCCAGCAGCAGATGTTCGACGGCAAGGAACTGGCGGTGGAGCTCAAAAACCCGGATTTCATGAAGCTCGCCGACGCCTTCGGCGTCCAGGGGTTCCGGGTTAAAACGCCCGCGGAACTCGAACGGGCCATCGGGGAAGGCTTCGCGACCCCCGGCCCCACCCTGATCGAATACCCGATCGGCGAAGTGCCGGACCCGTGGCACCTGATCTTCCAGGGCAAGGTGCGGGGCTGAGGCCGGGATGTAATTGTCTTCGCGGCTGCCGAGGTTATTGGAGGCAGGCGGTCAGTGCGATACGGGCTTCGCCCGTCCTGTCGAACGTGGCGGCGCGCTGAACGCCCGCGGCGGTTCCATCCGCGCCCGGCGTGTCCGATCCGCTGGCAAAGGTTACGCGGGCCCCGGCCATCTCGCTGCCGTCGATCATCTGGACGCCGCGCGGACCCGACCGGTCGCTGTCATCGACGTCCACCGTCACTTCGATTTCGCCGCCCGGCAGGAAGTCGCGCAGCCGGATTTCCGCCGTCGTCGCGCCGTCCGGTACAGCCGCGAACGTGGCAGTGGCGTTTTCCGCGCGCGCCAGCTCCAGCGGCTGTGCGACGTTCTCGCCCGGCCCGGTCGGGTCGGTGTCGAACAGCAGGCCCGCGGGCGCCGGGCCGAGGTCGATGATGATCGATCCCGCGGCGATGTGACAGCCGGTCCCGTTGGTGACGACGAACCGGTCCTTCGGCGCCGCCTCGGTGAACCGCACGGCGATATCCGCCCGGGCGGCGGTGCCGAAAACAACGAGCGCGGCGATGCCGCCAAGCAGAATGCGATACGGGCGCACAGAGAACCTCTTCGGTTGCAGCGTTTCTGTGAGTACGTGCGAAGTGGCCCGTTGGACCAGTTGGGGGGTGCGAAACGCGCCGGAGGGGCCGGAAGCGGAGACAATTCAGAGGCTTTTTTGAGGGGTGATCTGATGGTTTCCGTTCGCATCCCGGTGTTGATGACCTGAAGGTGGCATGTCCGCCATCGGGTGCGACCCTGAAGGCATATCGATCACCGGATAAGGTCTGTTCCTGACCCGGAACGGACCTATCGCAAAAGAAAACGGCGGTCCCGAAAGACCGCCGCTTCTACCAGGTACCTGAGGCGGGGATCAGGCGGCGCGTTTGCGCCTTGTAAGGCAGAGACCTGCCAGGCCGAGACCCAAAACGGCAAACGATGCCGGTTCAGGCACTGAAGCCGATCCGGATGTTACCCAGTTCAGGCTGTTTAAAGCCAAGTTATACTGGTTACCGGAAGCACCGGCTGCTCCGCGCGAGGAATGAAGAAAGCTATCGGGACCTGTCAGAACCATCCGACCACCGCAGCTGAATTCGCCATAGAGTCCCTGGACCGATCCACTGCCCCCTGTAAGAAAAACACTAAATTCGGAACTGAATGCGGTGATACCGATGTGATTATTAATGAATTCGTTCGTTATTCCATCAGTAATCCCGGCTACGGTCGTCGTGATTGTCCAGGGACCGTTTGGTCCGGTGGGGCCATTTGCGGTGATTGCCGGTGCGAGCTTACTTAGGTTGGTACTATAGGGATTTTCCCAGACGATACCGCCACCGGCATTGAGATAGGGCAAGAGACGGCTCGCCCAATCGGCGTTTATGTTCGTCGAGTCGCAGCAACCGATGACAATGGCATCAAAACTTGAAGTCAGTTGGCTTACAGTCATGGCATCGAAGGAACTTGCGGACAACGTTGTGAGCGTACCGGTCAAATCGCCGCTGGAGAACATCTGAGACGCTGCGCTTCCTTGATCTAAAACTCTCGCGACATTTATCGGCGCTGAGGTCGCCGTTGCCAAAATTACCAGGCCGGCTGCAACCGTTCCGATCAACGAGGTTTTAAGGTTTCGAAGAAGACGCATTTGATTTTCCAATACTCTGTTACCAGTAACGATCTTGATATCGTTCCTTTCGACACAGCAAAAATCGTGCCAACTCCCAAAAGTCTTTTAAATCAATAGTTTGCGACGGGATCTCTGAAGGGCCTGCGATAAACTATAAAATTTCCCGACGTTCTTAGGAGACATGAGCGCGTTAACTGAATAGCGGACTGCAATAATTACGGGTCCTCGGAAATGCCCGGTTGTGGCTACATGCGAACATTTGCCGGTAATGCCTTCCTGGTCCGCTTTCCGGTGAATGCCGGACATTGAGGGAGCGCCCCGGTTTTAACCGGGTGTTGCGGTTCTCCCCGATCGGCCCGATCGGATGGCGACCCCGCGTGATAAAAAAATACACTCCGCATGTTCGCTTTTTGTTCTTTTCCGTGTTAGCCTCGTTTCAACCGCACGGATAAGCCTTTTGCACCGTGCCTCGCCGAAAGGCGGGGCGCGGCCTTTTGGGTTGTCCGGGCGGGATGCCACAGAGGAATTTTTACATGCATGGAAATGTGCTGAAGGCCCCGCCCCGGAAGGCCGCGCCCGTGTCTGCCGGGTCCCCGTCAGAGTCGACGTTCGATTCCCCGCTTTCCGGTTATCCGCCATACGATCCGCCCCCGCCCGGTGTGTCGCGCCCCGATGCTCGCCCCGATGGTCGCCCCGGTCCGGCACCCGGTCCTGCGCCCGATCCTTCACCCGGTCCGTCCCCCGAGATCCAGGTCCTGCGGCTCGCCGACCGCGCGGCGACGCTCAACCGGGCCACCGGCTCGGACGATGCCCGGGTGCATGACTGGCTGGTCAACGATCTGTCCTTCGCGCTGAACATGTCGCCGGTCCTCGACACACCCGCCCGGGCGGACCGGGTCTGCGCCGCGGT
>JAYOMI010000148.1:2060-6534 GCA_038120765.1 Rhodospirillaceae bacterium | reverse complement strand
GCTGAAGGACGTGGGCGCGTCGCTGTCGGATGTGCGCGAAGTGGTGCATGGCACCACCGTCGGCTCCAACACCATCCTCCAGAAAAGTGGCGCAAAGACGGGCCTGATCACGACGCAGGGGTTTCGCGATGTCCTGGAGATCGGCCGGATCCGCACGCCGACAATGTTCGACCTGACCTGGGAAAAACCCGAACCGCTGGTGCCGCGCCGCCACCGGCTTGAGGTCGGCGAACGGATGGGCGCGGATGGCAGCGTTGTGCGGCCGCTTGTCGACGCCGAGGTCATCGCTGCCGGTCAGCGCCTTGTGGACGAGGGTATCGAGGCGGTGGCGATCTGCTACATCAATTCCTGCTTCAACGCCGCGCATGAGCGGCGTACCGCGGAGATTCTGGCGGAAAATTTCCCGCAATTTCTGGTCACCGCGTCCTGCGACGTCCTGCCGGAAATGAAGGAATACGAACGCACCTCGACGACCGTCGTAAACGCCTACCTGCTGGTTGAAATGCGCCGCTATCTTGCCAATCTGACCCGCAATCTCGGCGAGGCGGGCATGACTGCGCCGCTGCTGGTGGTGGCGTCCTCCGGCGGGATGATGCGCGTCGAGACGGCGAGCGAGATTCCGGTTTTCGCCGTCGGGTCCGGTCCCGCGGGCGGCGTGATGGGGGCCGCACGGCTTGGCCGCGCCAACGGCCGGCCCGATGCGATCGCATTCGACATGGGCGGCACGACCGCGAAGGCCTCCATTATCGAGGGCGTCGAGCCGATGATGACATCGGAATATGAATTCCGCGACGGTATCTCGACGCCCAGCCGTTTTATCAAGGGCGGCGGCTATATGCTGAAAGTACCGGCGATCGACATCGCGGAAGTCGGCGCTGGCGGCGGGTCTATCGCGTGGGTCGACGATGGCGGTCTATTGCAGGTCGGTCCGGTTTCGGCCGGCGCGGACCCGGGGCCCGCCTGTTACGGCCGCGGCAATGACAGGCCGACCGTCACGGATGCGAACGTCGTGCTCGGCTATCTGAACCCTGCGGGTCTCGCGGGCGGTAGCCTCGAGATCGATACCTCCCTGGCGGCACGGGCGATCATGACCCATATCGCCGAGCCGCTCGGGCTCGACCTCGTGCAGGCGGCTTCGGGCATCCGTAAGATTGCCAACGTGGCGATGGCGCGGGCGATCCGCTCCGTGACGGTGGAGCGGGGACGCGATGCCCGCGACATGGGATTGATGGCGTTCGGCGGCGGCGGGCCGGTTCATGCGGTCGAGGTGGCGGGGCTGCTCGGTATCCGGGAGGTCATCGTACCGGCGATGTCGGGCGTGTTCTGTTCCGTCGGAATGCTGGCATCCGACGTCGAACACAATTTCGTCCGAAGCCTGCTTGGGCCTTTGGAAAAGATGGACAGGGCGGCGTTCTCGGCGACGGTGGACGGGCTTCGTGATGATGGTGAGACGCGTCTGCGCACCGACGGGTTTCCCGGTGAACGCATCACGTTCGCCTACGCGGCCGATCTTCGTTATCTGGGGCAGTCCTCGGAGCTGACGGTTCCGTTCGATCCTGAAGCGGTTTTACAGGGCGGGTTCGACATGCTCGAGACCGCGTTCCGGAACAGCTACAACGACACCTTCGGCTACACCAACGACGAGCCGGCGGAGCTGGTGAATATCCGGCTGGCGGCCCGCGGTATCCGCGAAAACCGGCTGATGTTCGAGGGCGTTGAAAAACATGTGGTGGCGCTGGATATCCCGGACGGGGAGCGTAGCGTCTGGTTTGCATCGGTCGGCGATTACACGACGATCCCGACCCGGGCGCGGACGGTGGTCGGCGGTGGTCCGGTGACCGGCCCGGCGATCCTGGAAGCCTATGACACGACGGTTGTGCTGCCGCCCGGCGCAGTGGCGACGTCAGACGGATGCGGCAGCCTGGTGATATCGGTGCCCGACAGCGTGATGGAGAACTAGGATGGCGGTCAGGATCGATCCGATCACGTTTGCGGTGATCAAGAACGGCCTCGATGCGATCGTGGACGAGATGGCGTACGACGTCATCCGCACGGCGCGGTCAGAGATCGTCAAGGACGTGATGGACTACTCCGCTGCGATCTGCGACACGCAGGGCAACATGATCGCCCAGGCCAAGACCGTCGCTCTCCATTTGGGTGCGGTGCCGGAGGCCATGGGCGTGGTGCTGGAACAGTATGGCGACGGCCTTGTGCCCGGCGATGCGGTGATCCTGAACGATCCCTATCAGGGCGGCATGCATCTGCCCGACATTTTCATGTTCATGCCGATTTTCGATGCCGACGCGAACCTGCAGGGTTTTTCGGTCGTCATCTGTCATCACACGGATGTCGGCGGCCGGGTGCCGGGGTCAAATGCCAGCGACTCCACGGAAATATTCCAGGAAGGCCTGCGGATCCCCGCGCTCAAACTGTTCGAAGCGGGCAAGCCCAATGAGACGCTGTTCAAGCTGATCGAGATAAACGTGCGCCTGCCGGACCGCGTCATCGGCGATCTGAAGGCCCAGTTCGCCGCCTGCCGCACCGGTGCGCGGGAACTCGGCAAGATGTTCGACCGGTACGGTTCGGAAACGGCATCCGCGTATTTTGCCGAACTCCTCGATTATGCCGAACGGATGACGCGAGCGGAAATCGCCGCCTGGCCGGACGGCACCTACCGCTTTACCGACTATATCGACGATGACGGGTTCAACGATACCCCACTGCCGATTGCCGTGGCGATCACGGTCCACGGCGACAGTGTGACGGTCGATTATGAAGGTTCGGCCCCGCAGGTGCCCGCGGCGCTGAATTCGACGAAATCCTATACGAATTCGTGCACCTATCTTTCCGTGCGGTGCTGCCTGAAGGGGGATATCCCGAACAACGCAGGCGTATTCCGGGCGATCACGGTCAATGCGCCCGAGGCATCTATCGTCAATCCGAAAATACCGGCGGCCTGCGCCGCCCGGGCGCTTACCGGTTACCGCGTGGTCGATGCGATGTTCGGCGCCCTTGCGCAGATTGTGCCGGACCGCGTGCCGGCGGCGGGCGAGGGCGGGAATACGGTGGTCTGCCTCGGCGGCTACCGCGAAGACGGCGCCCCGTTCATTATTGTCGATATGATCTGTGGCGCCTGGGGCGGGCGGCCGGACAGGGACGGGATCGAGGCGATCACCAACCCGTCCCAGAATTTGTCGAACACGCCGGTCGAGACAATGGAATCACAGCATCCCGTGCGGGTCGAGGAATATGCGCTGGTCACGGACAGTTGCGGGGCGGGAAAATGGCGCGGCGGTCTGGGCGTTGCGCGATCCTACAGGCTGCTGGCGCCGGAAGCCGGACTGCAGCTTCGGGCGGACAGAATGAAAATCCTGCCTTACGGCCTTGCCGGCGGCGGACCTGCGACCGGTGCGATAAACGAGATCACG
Organism: Rhodospirillaceae bacterium; assembly: GCA_038120765.1. GTDB lineage: Bacteria > Pseudomonadota > Alphaproteobacteria > MPNO01 > UBA830 > CAXBCP01. The sequence goes on along the minus strand of JAYOMI010000148.1, from coordinate 3,106 downwards.
ACCGCGGACGGAAAGCACGTCGATTTGCCCAGCAAGATCAACCGCCGCATGGCGCAGGGCGATCTGGTACGGCATGTCCAGCCGGGCGGCGGCGGCTTCGGCGATCCGCTGGCGCGTGATCCCGCGCGCGTCGCGCACGACGTGTGGAATACGAAGATATCGGCGGCCTACGCGCGCAAACATCACGCGGTGGTTGTCGATCCAGAAACCGGTGCGCTGGACGTTGATGCGACAACCGCGCTGCGTGCGAAGCCCTAGCGCGCGTTCAGGCGATCGATGTGCATAGAAAAGGCGACCGGAAGAACCGGTCGCCTTTCACTTTAATCGATCAGATGATTAGTCGAGGGCAACGAGGTTGTCGGCGCTCTGACGTCCGTCCCGGCTGGGAGCAAGTTCGAACTCGACCTTCTGGCCTTCGCGGAGGCCCGGAAGACCGGCACGTTCCACGGCGGAGATATGGACAAACGCGTCTTTTCCTCCATCATCGGGTTCAATAAAACCGAAACCTTTTGTCGGATTGAACCACTTTACAGTACCTGTCGGCATAGCTAGTCCCTTTTTGTAGTCTGTGCGCTCCCCTTTAAAATCGCCAGATTTCTGAGGGATTCCCAAAGGTTGCGCGGCCCTGATCGTACTTTCCGGTGTCGCTAGTCGGGCGTCGCAAACGTCGACGAGTTAAGCTGGTCAAGCATAGATCGCATGGAGCTTAACGTTGATTCGGGTTTGAAGGCAAATTCTTTAATTCAAACGCTTGTTTTAAATATTGACCCTCAAAACGGTATCCGGTGTCCGGATGCCGTTGATGCGGTGCTCGAAGGCCTCGGGGCGCGGACGGATATCCGCGTTGCGCAGCCATAAACGCCAGAGGCGGCGGCGCTTTTCCGGTTCCGGCCAGTCCTGATAGGCGGTCCGCGAATGTATCGTGACGTGGCTGTTGAGGATCTGGACGTCGCCGATCTCGAATTCCATCGAAAGATGCAGTTCTTCGTTTATCTCCGCCATTAGTGCGAAGGCGTCTTTCTGTACTTTGGTCAGGGGCGGGTTTC
>JAYOMI010000148.1:0-2050 GCA_038120765.1 Rhodospirillaceae bacterium | reverse complement strand
GCCCTTCTCTATATGCTTGTATCCCCCCGCCGTGGTCAGGTAACCGTCCAGGTAATTGAAGACGGCCATCCGGTACCACGGGTCTTCGCCGGGGGAGACTTCGCCGTGCTTGGTCCAGAACATGTCGGCGGTCAGCTCGGCCACAAGGTCCGGCGCGCGCATCAGCATCTCGTTATGGACCGCAGGCGCGCTGACGATCTTCGAGCTGCCACCCGTCATTGATGTCTGCAGGCAGAGCAGCGTGACGACGTCGCACTGGTCGGTATGGAACAGCATATGTGCGCTGGTCTGATAGCCGCGATGGTTCGGGTTGTCATAGTCGAGGCCCATATCGGTGACGTGACCGATCATATCGCCGTCGGGGTTGTTCGACAGCGGTGTGCCAATCTGAATACCGATTGCCCAGTAGGCGATCGCGAGGTCGAGCCTGTCCCAGTCCGCGACGGGAAGGCCGCGGAGAAGCTGGAACCCGCACCCGTCCTTTATCTGATGAAAAACTTCCGCCATCGGCGCGCCGAATGCGCCCAAATCCAGGCCCGATGGGTGGATGCCGAGCAGGCCATTCGGATCGTCGCCAATGACCGACCGCACCTGTTTTGCGACATCGCCAAGTGCTGCGATATCGTCTGCGTTCAATGTGTAAATCCAGTCGTTGCGCGCCGCCATGTCTTCGCCGCGCCATACGGCCGGTTCGCTAACGGGTTTTCCGGGTTCCGCGGGCACGCGGAGGGGCAATCTGGAATCATCTGGCATGAGACAACTATAGGCCCGGATTTCCGATCTTCACAAGAATATTGCGACGGTCCTGCCTGTTGATACAGATCAACGCGCCATGGTGGCAGATGAGCACAATAAAGCCTCGACATACGTTCCCATCAAAAAAGGATTGCCCGATGATCGAAAAAATTCTTGTTCCGCTGCCGGTGGAAGCCTCAAAAAGCGCAGCGCCCGCGGTCGAAATGGCGTCCGAAATCGCCAAAGCGCACGGCGCGAAAATCATCCTCCTTCACGTCGTGGAGAATATCCCGGCCTATGTCAGCGTGCACCTGCCGGCCGAGCTCCGCAAGAATGTGATTGCGTCTGCGCGGGAGGACCTGGAAGCGGTCGCAAAAAACCACGGACTGGACGACAGTACCGAGATCCTCGTGCGGGAGGGAAACCCCGGCGCAGATATTCTCGATTACGCCAACGAAAACGGCATCGACATGATCGTCATGTCTTCCCACGATCCGGGAATGGCGGATTACCTGCTGGGTTCCGTCGCCGCCCGCGTCGTTCGCCACACCCATTGTTCGGTGCTGGTTGTCCGGCAGCGCAAGGGCTGAAACCGGTTGGCGCGGGCCGCAGATTAAGCGCTGGGACGACGGTTCAGGCAGCTGTTCGATCGGGCGGGCTGCGGTTTCGTCGGCCGGGCGGGACAGGTAGAATTCGGCAAGGAGCTGGCCTTCCGATTCCCGGCCGTCGGGATCCAGCCCGCGGCGCCGCAGCGCCTCGATCACCTGATCGCGTTCTTCAGGCGATGCAAAGGCGCGCTGCTCGAAAAGATGTCCTTCAAGACGTTCGGTCACATATCCCCATTCGTTTAACGCTTTCGCGATCGGCTCGAAGGGAAATGTACGGGCGGCGAAATTGGCGATCCACGGCGGCCGGCCCCGGGTGACCGCCGGTAACAGCCGCTCAAAGCTTTTCTCGGTGATAGCGCCGAGGCGCCCCGCCGAGATAACGAGATCGACCGGCGCAAGATCCTGTCCGGCGGGCGCGGAAAGCGGGCTTGATTCCAGGTCCGCTGCGATGCCCTCGTCCAGCAGGCCCGACTCGGTTCCGAAACTGACCGCCGGTTCCCCCCGGTCCAGCCCGACGATGTTAATATTCTTCCTGTCCTCGAGGTTCCCGAAAAAGCGCCGGTCATATTCGATCACTTCGTGCGATGACGCCCGCATCAACGCCTTCTGGCCCCAGTGTTCGTAGAGTTCGTCCATGGTCATGTCGTGTTTGAGCAGCGCCGCGTTCAGGCCGTTTCTCAGATCAAGGCGCGCGTGGCGGAGCACGT
>JAYOMI010000147.1:0-6550 GCA_038120765.1 Rhodospirillaceae bacterium | reverse complement strand
TCGAATACGAACGTATCGGCGACGGGCCGTTCGTCGGCCGTCTGCGCTGGGACCGGCTCGCCCTGTCGATGGCGCAGGCCTATTTCTTCGGCACAGGTTTCGCGACCGAAATGCCGGGACCGCTGACAGGGTATATCTCTTCGCAGGAAGGCCTGACGCAGCCGGACCTGCAACTGCTGGCGCGGTTCATCCCGCCGGAATCCCAGCCCTGGATGCCGATCACCGGCAAGAAACCGAAGGACGCTTTCATGGTCCGCCCCGTGGTGCTGCATCCGAAAAGCCGGGGCGAACTAAAACTCGCCTCCGCCAATCCCGCCGATCACGCGAAGATTCACCAGAACTTCCTGTCCGATCCGGCAGACTGGAAAACCCTGAAAGACGGAATCGCCATCGTCAAGGAAATCGCCAGCCAGAAAGCGCTGGACGGCTTCCGTGGTCCCGAGATCCAGCCGAAAGACGAACCTCTCGACGATTTCATCAAGCGGACGGCCTGGACGGTTCACCATCCGCTCGGAACCTGTAAGATGGGACCGGACAGCGACGAGATGGCGGTCGTCGATCCCGAATTCAGGGTGCGCGGCGCGGAAAACCTGCGGGTGATCGATGCGTCCGTCTTCCCCGACATGCTCGGCGGCAATATCAACGCACCGACCATCGCCTTCGCCGAGCGGGCGGCCGACCTGCTGCTCGGAAAGACGCCGCTCGCCCCGATAGAGGTTGCGGCCTAGCCCCGGGCGATCGGCAGGGAGGAATTGAATGACTGGAAAAATCAACGTCGAACGGGTCGATCACACGGGAATCCGGGTCGCCGATCCTGACCGGGCGATCGCATTCTATGAAATGCTGGGCTTCGAGGTGCTGACGCGGGTGACGTTCGATCCGGTCATCATCATCCGCAACGCCGAGGACGTGGAGATCAACCTGATCGTCAATGCCGCAGCCGAGCACGACGGGACCAATATCCTGATGGATGTGGAGACCAAATACGCCGGCATCACCCACCTTGCGCTACGGGTCTCTTCCATCGTCGATACCATGGCGGTCCTCAAGGAAAACGGTGTCGCGATTACCCAGGGCCCGGTCATGTTCGGCAATGACGGTCATGTATCGCTGTTCGTCCGCGACCCCGACCGCAACGTACTGGAACTGCGCGCCCGCGCCGAGAACCTCGACGAGATCGAGGGACTGGAGAAATACGAAAACGTAAACTGACCGCTATTTTCGCGGTCGCAGAAACCCGATAATCGCGCCGACCGGCCCGTCGAAGAACGACCCTTCGTGTTCGAAATCCTGCGCCAGGAGATCGATCATCCTGCCGAGCGTGGCCGACCGCCATCCGGCCACCGAGATTGATTTCGCACAGGTAGATATTGGCCATGTACGGTACGTTTATCCGGGCCTCGCCCTCGCCGAACATCGAATAGGCCATTTCATGGAAGGTCAGCGTATCAAGCGACGCAGTGCGAAAACGCACCGTTGCCGGCCGTTTCCGCCGGGATTCATGGGCGGGCGAGTGCGAAATGATGCGCTGTCCGACAATCTCGCTGTCGGGCCGCGGCTCGCTGGACACGAAATACGGCGTCCAACGCCCTGTCGTCCCGGTTATTCCGGTCGTTCCCGTCATTCCCGTCGGCTCCATGGGATCAGTCTGGCGCAACATGACCGGAAGCTTGGACGGATTCGGCGTCGAAATCAATTTTCCTGCACCGGCCCTTTGACAACCGGCAGGCAGCGCGAAACAGTAGCGCTTCGTCCCCTACCGGAAGTTCAGGTGATCAGGTGAGTGCGACAACAACAGGCGACATGCCGACATTGGCGGCCGCGATCGCGGCCACACTCTCTGCGCGCGGCGTAAAACGCATCTTCGGCGTCCCGGGCGGGGGATCGAGCCTCGACCTGATCGACGCGGCCGCGCAGGAGGGGATCGAGTTCATCCTGTGCCGCACTGAAACCGCGGCCGCGATCATGGCGGCGGTGACCGGCGAGCTGACAGGCATTCCGGGCGTGGTCCTGACCGGCATCGGCCCGGGCGCGGCGAGCGTCGTGAACGGGATCGCCTATGCGTCGCTTGAACGCGCGCCGATAATCGTGATCACCGACGCGCACGAGGAAACCGCCGTCGCGCCGCCGCATCAGATATTCGACCAGCAGGCCCTTTTCGCGCCGATCTCCAAAGCGCAAAGGCGCCTCACACCGGCAACCGGGGCGGCGGATTTCGCGGGACTGTTCGATCTTGCCGCGGCGGAACCACCGGGCCCGGTCCATGTCGACCTGTCCGCAAGGGACGCGGCCAGCCCCGCCGAACCGGCGCCGGTACGCACCCGGACCGACCCGCCCGCCCCTGACGCGGCAGCGCTGGCCCAGGCCGCCGATATGCTGAAAGCCGCCGCCCGGCCCGTCGTTATTGTCGGACATCAGTGCCGCGCCACCGACCGCGCCGACGCGGCGAACGCCCTTGTTCGGACGCTGGGCGGTCCGGCTATGACGACATACAAGGCGAAGGGCGTGGTGTCGGAAGACGGTCCGCACTTCGTCGGACTGTTCACGAACGCGAAGCTCGACCACTGGGTTCTCGCCAAAGCGGATATGATCGTCTTCTGCGGGGTCGATCCGGTCGAAATGATCCCGGGCAAATGGCCGCATGACGTACCGGTCGTCATTCTGTCCGAAACAGCGGGCCTCGCCTGGCCGTTTGTCCCGGAAATCGAGATCGCCGGACCGGTTGCGCTCAGCGCGGCATATGTCGCAGCAACCCCGCCGAAAACCGGCTGGCGCGAGAGCGAAATCGCGCAGTTCAGAAGCAGTATCGTCGCGGCGCTGGCAAACGCGGGCGGCGGCGGACGCGCGCCGGACGACGTGATCGACGCGATCGCCGCGGCCGCTCCCGCCGGCGCACGCCTCGCCGTCGATGCGGGCGCGCACATGTTTTCGGCGATGGCACGGTGGCGGGCGCAGGCGCCCCACGATGTGATGAAATCGAACGGATTGTCGAGCATGGGCTTCGCCGTCCCCGCAGCACTCGCAAGCTGGCTGGAGAATCCCGACCGGCCCGCAATCGCGGTCACCGGCGATGGCGGTATGATGATGTGCCTGGCGGAGCTTTCCACCGCCGCCCGGCTGAACGCCAATCTGACTGTGGTCGTGCTCAATGACGCAGCCCTCTCGCTGATCGATATAAAACAGCAGCGCCAGCAACGCCCGCCGCTTGGCGTGCGCTACCCGCGGGCCGATTTTGCAACGGCGGCGCGCGGGATGGGATGCGCGTCCTGGACCGTCGCCGCCCTCGACCCGCTGGAATTCGCCCTGGCGGAAGCATTCGAAACCGAAGGTCCGACGCTCGTGGATGTCAGCGTCGATCCATCGGGCTATCGCGACCAGCTCATCGCGTTGCGGGGCTGACGCCCGGCGCGCTCCTGCGCTAGGCTCATCGCAACGCACCCGGAGACCCTCATGAATGATGCCACCGACCAACGCCGAAACTGTGTCCATCATCTCGCCTATGAAGACCTGCGCGACTGGATCGACGAAGCGGCCCGGCTCGGCGAATTACGCCACGTTTCCGGCGCGAACTGGGAAGAAGAGATCGGCATGGCGGCGGAAGTGGTCAGTCATGCCGATGATTCGCCCGCGGTCCTGTTCGACGCCGTGCCGGGATGCCCCGCCGGTTTCCGCCTGCTGACCAATATATTCGCGGGACGGCGCAAGAACATGACGCTGGGTTTTCCGCAAGGTCTCGACAAGGTCGAACTCAGCAACGCCTTCGCCGATATCTACAATCCGGACAAGAACCTCATCCCGCCGGTCTTCGTCGAGACAGGCCCCGTGTTCGAGAACACGGATAGCGCCGACGCGGTCGACCTGACGAAGTTTCCGACACCGGTCTGGCATGAAGGCGATGGTGGCCGCTATATCGGCACCGGCAGCTATAACGTCACGCAGGACCTAGATACCGGCTGGTACAATCTCGGCTGCTACCGGATCATGATCCGAGATGCGGCCTCCGTGACCTACAACGCGGCGCCCGGAAAGCACGGGCGGCGGCATCATGAAAAATATATCGAGCGCGGCGAGAAGATGCCGGTCGCCATGGTGATTGGCGGCGATCCGATGACGTTCTTCATTGCCGGCGGCGAAGTGCCCGACGGCATCAGCGAATTCGACGTCGTTGGCGGCATTCGCGGCAAGCCGCTGGAACTGGTTCGCGGACCGGTCACCGGCCTGCCCTTCCCCGCAAACGCCGAAATCGTGCTAGAGGGGTTCGTAGACCCCGAAACCGTCGTCCCCGAGGGGCCTTTCGGCGACTGGACCGGTACCTATACGGAACCCGGACGGGTACGCCCGCTGACCGAAGTCGTCGCCGTGCATTACCGGAACGATCCCGTCATTCTGGGCTTCCCCCCGCAAAGCCGGCCCGATGAGTATTCCCGTGTCCGCACGGTGACCCGGTCCGCGCAGGTTCACAAGAATATCCAGGCGGCGGGGGTGCCGGATGCAACCTCGGTCTGGGCGCACGAAGTCGGCGGCTCGCGGATGCTGCTCGGCGTAGCCATCCGCCAGCACTATACCGGTCATGCCAAACAGGCGGGGCATATCGCCAGCCAGTGTCAGGCCGGGGCCTATAGCAACAAGTGGGTTATCGTCGTGGACGACGACGTGGACGTGACCAACCTGGACGACCTCATCGCCGCCGCCCTGACCCGGTCGGACCCCGCGACATCGACGGATTTCATCACCAACGGCCGGACATCGCCGGCGGATCCGCGGGTGCATCCGGATGAGCGGGCGAAAGGCAACCTGACTAATTCCCGCATGATCATCAATGCCTGCATCCCGTTCCACTGGCGCGACCGGTTTTCGAAATCGATCAAACCGTCTGCCGACGTGGCCCGTCGGGCCCGCGAAAAATTCGGCTATCTGCTGCGGCCGGCGGAGGACTGATCCCGCCGCCGGCCCGTTACGGGGTTATTTCAGGTCCATCGCGGCGCGAATACCAGTAAGCTGAGCCGGCGTGACGGCAAGCGTCTCGTTGATAAGCTTCGTTACCTGTTCGCCGGAAACCGGTTTGACGTCGAGCTTCCGTTCGGCAACGGCGGCCAGATACGCCGGATCCTTCATCGATTTGTCGAAGGCGGCCCGCAGCGCGGCAATACGATCAGCCGGCACCCCAGGCGGTGTCAGGAACAGCCAGCCGACCGCCTTGCCGTTTCCGAAGAAGCTCAGCACCGCCTTGTCGGCGGGCTTCGTTGCAAGCTCGATCAGCGTCAGCACGTTCGGTAGGTCCCAGTTCCGGCTCAGTCCGCTGAGGGCGATCAGCGCGACCTTGTCCTGCGCCAGCCATTGGGGTTTTCCTGCTTTCAGGCTGTCCCAGGAGCCCGCCCGGCCGTGGGCTTCGCCTTTTTCCATGGCGAGTTCCACTCCCTTCATGCCGCGATAGCCGGTCACGATCTTGAATTTGGTCCCCAGCAGATTGTTCATCAGGGTCGGCGTTATGAACGTCTCCGAACTCTTGCCGGTGGACGCCATGACGGCTTCGGTGTTCCTGGCATCTTCAAAGCTTGCGACGGGGGACTTTTCTCTCAGCATCGCAACGACGCTGTTGATCGGTCCGAGGCTGCCGATGTAGTTGAACTTCGCCGCGTCGTATTTGAGGCCTGTGCGTCCCAATGCCTGGTTCACCGCGATATATTTCAGCGGAAATCCGATCTGCGTGCCGTCGCGGGGGGCCACGTTATACATGTAGTTAGCCATTTTGGAGCCGCCGCCGCCCGGCATGAACTGCATGATAATGTTCGGATTGCCGGGTATGTATTTCTACATCGTCTCGGCCAAAAGCCGGCCGTGAACGCCGTACGCGGAGCCGGCCCCGGTGGCGGCGGTAATGGTTATGGTTTTCCCGGCATAGAACTCGGCCACCGACTGGGCCCCGGCTGTTCCCACGATTGATGTGGAAACAAGTATTGCCGCGGTTGCTGCTGCAATCCGAAATTTACTCACAGGCTTCTCCCAAAATAGAGATGGCGTGGCAGTTACGGACGCCCGCAGTGTCATCGCGGCCCGCCGCAACCGTTATATATTGAGGAGAAGTCTCCTACAGGATCAACCCAAGGTCAATTCGATGAGCGGCGCTCAGACCGAAGTCAGCCCTTTGCCATCGCCTTGGCAAAGGAATCGCGCAGGCCCACCGTCCGGTTGAAGACGGGATTATCCACCGTTGCATCGGGATCGACGCAAAAATATCCGAGCCTTTCGAACTGCACGACCTCGCCCGCCACGACATCCGACAGGGCCGGCTCAAGCTTGCAGCCGGTCAGCGTTTCCAGCGAGTCCGGATTGAGGACCGACCGGAAATCCTCGGCCGCCCCGGGGTTCTCATCGACGAAGAGCGGACTGTAGAGCCGCACTTCGGCATCGACCGCATGCCGGGCCGAAACCCAGTGCAGCGTTCCCTTTACCTTGCGCCCGTCGGTCGAATCGCCGCCTCGGGTTTCCGGATCGTAGGTGCAGCGCAGTTCGATCACCTCGCCGGCGGCGTCCTTGATGACATCGGTAC
>JAYOMI010000146.1:0-6648 GCA_038120765.1 Rhodospirillaceae bacterium | reverse complement strand
GATAGTGTCTCAAATGCCTGAATGAAAATGGTCGGGGCGAGAGGATTCGAACCTCCGACCCTCTGCTCCCAAAGCAGATGCGCTACCAGGCTGCGCTACGCCCCGACGTCTCTGACGCTCCGGTGTTTATATCGCCCATCAGGTAATGACAAGCAATCTGAAGCAATAAACCCTTCATACGGACACCGTTGACCCATGCCCCCAAATATCCCTAACATCGCCGAGGATTTCCCGGGGCAACAATGACCGACAAGAAACTGATCGATCCACCCTTTCGTGCCGAGCATATCGGCAGTCTCGTACGACCGCAGGAACTGATCGATGCCCGTCTCGAATGGCAGGCGGGCGACATCGATGCGGAAGAGCTGCGCGAACTTGAAGACCTGTCCATCCGCGACGCCGTCAGGCTGCAGGAGGATGTGGGGCTCGAAGTCATCACAGATGGCGAATTCCGCCGGGGCACGTATTTTTCCCATTTTTTCGAACAAATCGGCGGTCTCGAGTTCGATCGCAACGCGGAAAAGGGCTGGGATTACACCAATGCCGCCGGTGAAACCGTGGGCGCGGCCCGTGTGCGCATCGCGTCGCGCGTCCACTGGACCCGCCCCGTCAACGACGAAGACTTTACCTTCGTCGACGAGTTGACCAGCCAGACGGTCAAGATGACCCTGCCCGGCCCGTCGGTCCTGCATTTCTTCGGTGGCGCCGGGAATATCAGCAAGGTCGTCTATGACGATCTCGATCTTTTCTGGGACGATATCGTGGACGCCTATATCAACGAGCTTGCCGCGCTCGATGATGCCGGCTGCGAATACGTCCAGCTGGACGAAACTGCCCTCGCCAAATTCTCGGATCCGAAAATTCAGGCGGCGCTCGAAGCCCGCGGCGACGACTGGAAGGAACTGCTGAAACTCTATTCAGGTATTCTGAACCGCGTCATCGCCGAGAAGCCGGCCGACATGCGCATCGGCGTGCATCTCTGCCGCGGCAACAAGCAGAGCTATTGGCAGGCCGAGGGCGGATACGACCTGGTCGCCGATACGCTGTTCAACGAGGTGAATGCGGACTGTTATTTCCTCGAATACGACACGCCCCGCGCAGGCGATTTTTCGCTTCTCAAATACCTACCGGAAAACAAGGTCGCGGTTCTCGGCCTGGTATCGACCAAGACGCCGGATCTGGAAACGAAGGAAGAGCTGAAAAAACGGATCGAGGAAGCGTCCGCCTTTGCCGACATCGACAACCTCGCCCTCAGCCCGCAATGCGGTTTCGCCAGCGATCACCACGGCAACGACCTGACACTGGACGACCAGATCGCCAAGTTGCGTCTGGTGGTGGAGACAGCAGCCGAAATCTGGCCCCGTTCCTGAAATTGCCGCGCCGCGCAGCCTTCAGGGCCGAGCGTCGGGCGGCAGGTTGGCGATCGGTTCCACGAAACGCAGTTCCGTATCCCACGGGAAAAATATCCACGTATCCTGGCTGACTTCCGTGATGAAGCTGTCGACCAGCGGGCGGCCCGCCGGCTTGGCATAGACCGTCGCGAAATGCGCTTTGGGCAACATCTCGCGGACGACCTTGGCCGTTTTCCCTGTATCCACCAGGTCATCGACAATCAGGACCCCCTCGCCGTCCTGCGCATCGGAGACGGGTTTTAGGATTTCCAGCCCGCCCTGGTCCTGATGCTCGTAGGACGAAACGCAAACCGTATCGATCAGGCGGACCTCGAGCTCGCGGGCCACAATCGCCGCCGGCACAAGTCCGCCGCGCGTGATCGCGATGACCGACCGCCAGGGGCCGCCGTCGGTCAGACGCCAGGCGAGCGCTTTCGCATCCCGGTGCAGCTGGTCCCACGAGACGGGAAACGCTTTCTGATACTGGTCTGACATCGATATCCCCTGTTGCCTGTTTTTATGACTTACCAATAAAACCTGCGCCGCCAATCCGCAACGTGCAGGGCGTCAGAAAGTATCGCGACCGCACTGCCGACCGCGATCCGCCTATCCGCCAAAAGCCGCGGATCCAGGGTTTTACTTTCCGGCGACAGCGCTAGACTGTCGCCATGTCAAAAGCGCGTTCGAAAGCCACCGCCAAAACGCTCGATTTCCCGGATGATATCCGGCCCGATTTTCAGGGGTTTCCGCCGTCTGGGCTGTCGTTTCTTGAAAACCTCGCCAAACAGAACGACCGCGCGTGGTTCAAGCCGCGCAAGGACAGCTATGACGCCGACCTGAAATTTCCGATGGAATGCCTGCTCGGCGAATTCACGTCGGCGAGACGCCCCGCCGGCTTTCCCGTCATCGGCGATCCCAAACGGGGTATATTCCGCATCTATCGCGACGTCCGGTTCTCGAAGGACAAGAACCCCTACAAGACCCATATCGGGGCGGTGATGACGCGGTCCGGCGGCAAGGGGGATCCCGGCCTGATCTACACGCATATCGAGCCCGGCGGGAGCTTCCTGTCCGCCGGCTTCTATTCCCTGGACAGGGAATTCCTGGCAGCCTGGCGGACGCGGATCGCGGCAGAGCCCGACCGGTTTCTGGAGATCATCGCCCCCTTTTCTAGTCTCCGATGCAAATACGTCCTGCGCCATCGCGGCGCGTTGAAAACTCTTCCCAGCGGCTTCCGGGAGTTTGCCGACAGCCCTGTCGCCGAATACCTGAAATGGAAACACTTTCTCATCGGGCGCTCGCTGACGGACAGGCAGGTGCAGAGCAGGAAGCTCGTCGATCACATCCGCGAACTGGCGGAGGTCGCCGGTCCGTTCCTGGAATTCGGCTGGGACGTGCTTCAGACCGCCTATGAAGACGATCCGCGCCGTCATATGCGGACAGGGGAATAGAATTCGGGAATAGTCCTGCGCCCCAGAAAAAGCGAGCGGCGGCCGGGATAAACCGGGCCGCCGCTATCAGAGACTCCGTCCGGGGTTGGCTTCAGACGGTATCTCTGCGCATCAGATGTGCGATGCCCGCAAATCAGCAACCGAAGTCCGCCCCGGCGAAACGTTTTCGCGTATCGGTGTCGACATTCCGTTGACTTCTGCCGGGCGTCGCAAAACGGGTACTAGCTGAATCTCCGCAAAAACCGTGCCAGTTATTTTTCTCTCTTGTTTTCATATGGTTAACGCCCCGCCAATCGCCTCCCCGTAAAAACATGTAAAACAATCCGACACCCGTATATGGGGTCGTCAGGGTCCCGGCAGGTTTTCCAACAGCCCGGCAAGGACGACAGCACACCGCTGTCTTTGTCCGGTGTTCCGAAGCCTCTTTACACCTGCGCGGACATCTGGCCGAATTCGGCTTCTACTTTCACGGAGAATGGCATCATGCCGGTCAAGAACGGAATAGTCGGCGGCGTCTGCATGGCCCACGCGCCCCAGTTTTTCACCCTGCCCGATAGCGAAGACAAGGATACGGTCGAACGCGTCCGCCGCCTTGCGGCGGAAAACGGCGAGAAACTCAAGGCGCTGAACCCGGACGTAACCCTTGTCGTCGCGAACGACCACGCCAACCAGTTCCTGCTCCATTGCGTTCCCTCCTTCGCCATTCACCGCGGCAAGGAAGCCAGCGGCCATTTTGCCGGTCGGGACTTCCGCTTCGATGTGGACAGCGATACAGCCACCGACCTCGTCCGCTACCTGCAGGACGAAAAATTCGACCCCGCCTTCACCAGCACGGCGGAACTCGATTACGCCTTCGGCATTCCGCTGACCTTCCTCGAGATGTCCGGTCCGATTATCCCGATCTATGTAAACGCCTACGTCCCGCCCCAGCCCCGTATGGAGCGCTGCTATCATCTCGGACAGGCGATCGACCGGGCGCTTCGCGCAATGGATGTCCGCGCCGTCGTCGTTGCCAGTGGCGGGCTGTCCCACTTCCCCGGCACCGAACGCTATGACAGCCCGGCCACCGAATTCGACCTGAAACTCATGCGCGAGATGAGCGAGGGCAATCTGCGCTGGCTTCTGTCGCTTGATGACAAGCGGCTGGACGATACCGGGAATATCGAGTTGCGCTGCTGGTCCGTCGTCGCCGGCATGCTCGGCGAGCGTGTGCCGGACGCGATGTCGTTCGATCCGAGCTGGCACCATAACTACGCGACACTCGCCTGGTGGAGCGAGCAGCCGGCAGAGACGGCCGCGCCGCATTATCCGACCGTTTCCGCGGACCGGGTCGCCCTGACGGAGGCGCTGCACCGCATTGCCAATAACGAGAGCGAGCGCAAACGTTTCGCGACCGACCGCAACGCGTTCGCCGCCGAACTGGATATGTCCGGCGCGGAAAAGCAGGCGCTGGTGGAGATGGATGTGAAAGCCTTCGCGACCCTCGGCATACACCCCTTTGTGCCGTTCATGGCGCGGTTACAGCTCGAGCGGGAGGGCTAGAACGGAACCGCGCCCGGAACCCGTCCCCCGGGGAGCGCAACCCTCTCATCCTGCGCCGCATGGCTGGCGGTGCACACGCTTGACCGCCCGTCGCGCCTCGCTAAATTGAGGTGAAATTTCGAGGGGATGACGGTTCTATGGCACTGAAATCGGGAGAACGGGTGGTTATTGTGGGCTGCGGCCCTGTCGGGATGGTGCTGACGCTGGCGCTGTATCGCAATGGCATCCCCGTCACCTTGCTGGAACGTGCCGACGGGCCGATTGAAGACCAGCGCGCGGCGGCGATTCAGCCCTCATCGCTGGAGATGCTCGCCAGGCTCGGTGTCACCGATGAAATACACGAACGCGGGCTGATATCTCCCACATTCCACTACCGGGACCGGGTTTCCGGCGAACTGGTCGCCGAGTTCGACTTCTCGATGCTCGCCGACATGACCGAATTTCCCTATGTCATCCAGTACGAGCAGTTCAAACTTGTTGAAACGATTATCGCCGAAATCGGCGACACGCCCGATGTAGAGTACCGCTTTTCCTCCGAAGTCACCGGCATCGAACAGCATGCGGACGGCGCGACGGTATCTTTCAACAATCAGGACGGCGAAGCGGAGACCATCCGCGCGCCCTGGGTCGTCGGCTGCGACGGCTTCAGCTCCGTGGTGCGCCAGGCCGCCGAAATCGAGTTCGTCGGGTTCACCTATCCGGAAAAATTCGTCAAAATCGGCTCCGATTTCGATTTCCTCGAAGCGGGGATGGCGAAATGTATCCGCAATTTCTTCTCCGATCCCGGGGAATGGTGCAACCTGTTCAAGGTCAACGGTTACGGCCCGCCCGGAATCTGGCGCACGGTGTTTCCCGTGCCGGCCGACGAGCCGGACGAGGTATGCCTGTCGCCGGAGGGCATTCAGGGCCGGTTGCAGAAATTCTTCCCCAAGGAAGGCGATTACAACATCATCTATACCGGCCTGTATCACGTGCATCAGCG
Source organism: Rhodospirillaceae bacterium (assembly GCA_038120765.1). Taxonomy (GTDB): domain Bacteria; phylum Pseudomonadota; class Alphaproteobacteria; order MPNO01; family UBA830; genus CAXBCP01. The sequence goes on along the minus strand of JAYOMI010000146.1, from coordinate 1,282 downwards.
CGTGGTCGAAACGTTCCATAAAGGGCGCATCCTGCTTGCCGGCGATTCCGCCCACGTCAACAACCCCATCGGCGGCCTCGGCATGAATGGCGGCATACACGATGCCGTCGCGCTTGGCGAAAAGCTGTCCCGGGTAATCGACGGCGAGTCCGAAGATCTGCTGGGACTATACAGCCGCCAGCGTCACAAGGCGCAGATGGACGGCGTCCAGGCGACATCCATCGCGAATAAGAAGCTGATGGATGCAAAAGACTCCGCCATACGCCAGCAGCAGCTTGATGCGGTGCGCGAATCCGCGGAAGACCCGGTCAAGGCACGCGCCTACTGCCTGAACGCCGGGCTGTTCAAAAGCCTCGAACAAGCGAACGCCGTTACATGAACGCGCCCGTAGACGGGTCGAATCCGAACGGCGTCGGCGCAAGTCCGCTCCGCAAGGAAGATGCCCGGCACCTGGCAGGCCGCGGCCTGTTCGTCTCGGACATTCCGCCGGGAGACGTCTGGGAGGCGGCCATCGTCCGAAGCCCGGTCGCCCACGGCCACCTGCGCGGGATAGATACCTCCGCCGTCCCTGCCGGCTGCCATGTGCTGACCGGCAGGGACTTTCCCGATATCGGTGCAATCCGCGCCGTGCCCCGCGTTCCGGGGTTCAAGGCGTCCGACTTTCCGATCTTTGCCACCGGCAAGGTCCGCTATGTCGGCCAGCCGGTTGCCATCTGCCTCGCCCCGACCCGCGCGCAAGCGGAAGACATCGTGCAGATGGTGGCGCTGGATATCGACGAACTGCCCGCGATCACCGAAATGCGGGATGCAACGACGCGCAAGGATCCGCTGATCCACGAAAGCTGGGGCGACAACATATTCGTCGAACGCCAGGTTGCCGGCGGCGATAGCGCCGCCGCCCGGGCCGCCGCCGAAGTGACCGTCACCAACGAATTCCGCATGAACCGTCATGCGGCAATTCCGCTCGAAGGCCGCGCGGCGCTGGCGATTTGGGAAAACCGCCGGGACGAGCTGGTATTGAACCTGGCGACACAGGCGCCGCATATGATGCGCGTCGCGATCGCCGAGATCCTGGGCCTGAAAGAACGCCAGCTGCGGGTCGTCTCGCCCGACGTCGGCGGCGGATTCGGCTCCAAGAACCGCCTGATGCCGGAAGAAGTGATGGTCGCCGCCGCCTCAATGAAATTCCGGCGGCCGGTACGCTGGATCGAAGACAGGCGCGAAAACATCACGGCCAACAACCAGGCCCGCGAACACTGGTACCGGATCACCGCCTATGCCG
>JAYOMI010000145.1:5279-6840 GCA_038120765.1 Rhodospirillaceae bacterium | reverse complement strand
GCGCGAAAGCCGTCGGTGATCAGAAGACCCGTCTTCACGCCCTTGCCTTCGAGAATGGCATTCGTGGCAACCGTCGTGCCGTGCACCAGCGAGGCGATGTCGCCGGGCAGGATTCCCATCCGGAAAAGCTCGTCCAGCGCGTCCATGACGGCATTGGACGGGTCTGACGGGTCGGACGAGACCTTCGCAACCCGCAATTCGCCGCTGCCGGTCTCGAACGCGATCAGATCGGTAAAGGTACCGCCGGTGTCGATCCCGACCATCCACGAAGCCATGGCTGTCTCTCCCCGCTAGATGGTGGACGCGGCGTCTATATGGACGTGCACGGCTTCCGGGCCGTCGACGACCTCACGCCCAAGCACCTTCACGGCCATATCCGCCTGATCGACGGGATAGTGATGTGTGCACAGCTTTTTCAGTACATCGCCCTTGCGGCGGATGATATCGATGGATTTCTCGACCGACGACCAGCTCGACGAGAGTACACCGAGCATCGCGATTTCCTTGGTAATGAGCTTGTCAGAGATAAAACCGGGGATCGGGGCAAAGCTTTTAAGCCCGGCAACGACGACCTTGCCGCCCGGCCGGACCATTTCGATCGCATCGGTGATCGGCTTGGTCGCGAAAGCCGATACATCGACGACGATGTCGGCAAGCTTTCCATCGGTCAGTTCGATCACCTGCTCGACGGGATCATGATCGTCGACGACGACGGTCGCATCCGCGCCGAGTTCGCGCGCCAGTGACAGACGCAGTGTATCGCTTTTCGTCCCGGTGACGATAATCTTGCCGGCACCCGCTTCACGGGCGGCAACGACAGCCAGCAGGCCCCGCTGCCCCGGCCCCTCGATGACGATGGTATCGCCGATTCCCGTCTCGGGACGTTCTACCGCCCAACGGACGGCATTCGACATCGGGTTGAACAGGCTCATGATATCGGTCGGCACGTCGGAAGGCGCCTTGTGCAGCGTCGCGCCGGGGTGCAGGTACATATGGGTCGCATAACCGCCCCAAAGGTGCGGCGGGTTGTTGAACCCCATGCGAAGACCGTAGCCCATGCCGTTCTTGCACAGCACGGGACGCCCAACCTGACACTGGAAGCACTGGCCGCAGGGAATTGACGCCTCGACCGTCACCCGGTCGCCCTCTTTCACGTCCCAGCGCTTGGCGGCCTCGGGTCCGACCTTGTCGATCCAGCCGAGAATTTCATGGCCAGGAATAATCGGGCGGACCGCCCACTGGGTGTTGTCGAGATGACCAAGATATTGTTCCCAGTCAGTCCCGCAGAGACCTGCGGCCTCTACCCGCAGGATGCCGTCATCCGGTCCTATCTCGGGCACTTCCACTTCCCGGCAATCGAACATGCGTGGTTCGGTCAGTACCGCGACCTTGGCCATCTCTGCCATGTCTCTTCCTCCCGCTACGGCTGCTCGCCGCTTTTTGCTTAGATTACTAACGATCCTGCCACCAGCCGGATCGCCATGCAACGGGACAGGCTATTTCGGCTTCAGGGATTTCGGCGTCAGGGCTTTCGGCCATATGCCACGTTACCGTATAGTTG
>JAYOMI010000145.1:0-5256 GCA_038120765.1 Rhodospirillaceae bacterium | reverse complement strand
TAAGGAATCAGTCGAAACGGATCACCTGGCGGACGACCTCGCCGCGTTCGAGGCATTTCAGAAAACCCTCGGCATCGACCGCGCCGTCATCGTGCATCCGAGCTGCTACGGCACGCAGCTGGATATCACCGTCGATGCCCTGAACCGGATGGGCGACCGCGCGCGCGGAATTGCCGTGGTTGAGCCGACGATCACGGATGCCGAGCTGGACAGACTGAACGAGGCCGGATTTCGCGGCCTGCGCTTCACGACGCTGCTGAAAGGCGGCGCGGATGTCGGCGGGATAGCGACAATGGCCGAACGCATCAAACGGCTCGGCTGGCATATCCAGATGTTTATCGATGCAGAGAACCAGCTCATGGACCTGCTCCCGGCCCTGAAGGCGCTGCCGGTCGACCTGGTGCTCGATCACATGGGGCATTTCAAGCCCGAGGCCGGTGTCGACCATCCGGCGTTTCAGGCGATGCTCGATCTCGTCAAAGACGGCAGGTGCTGGGTCAAGCTTTCGGGGGCGTACCGCGCATCGCACACAGCCCCGGGCTGGGAAGACATGACCGCCTATGCCACGGCGTTGATCGAGACGCGGCCCGACCGGATGGTGTGGGCGACAGACTGGCCCCACGTCATGCTGTGGGACAAGCCCATGCCCGAAGGCGCCGACCTGCTCGACTGGGCGCTGTCCTGGAAAGTGGACGACGCCACGATGAAGCAGATCATGGTCGACAATCCGGCGGCGCTCTACGGGTTCTAGGTCAGGCCGATTTCTTCAGGGGTGCGATGCATTCCGCGTCGTCGTTGCGCACGTTGTTAACCCGCGTCGACACACGGTAAAAGGCCATGTCGTCGTCCGGATAGGCACGGATGACATTGGCCGCCTCCGACGGCGTTCCGGTGAGCCAGCGATCGAAATCGGCAGGGGCGACGATGACCGGCATTCTGTGATGGATAGGCGACAGTTTCTCGTTGGCATCCGTGGTGACGATCGTATAGGTCTCGATCGTCTCACGCACATTGTCGGCCCCGTCGGGGGCTGTCCAGGATTCCCACAATCCGGCGAACAGGAAGGGTTTGCCGCCCTGAAAGCCGATCCGGAAAGGCTGCTTGACGTCGCCTTCCTTCCGCCATTCGTAAAACCCGTTAGCCGGTATGAGACATCGGCGTTCCTGATAGGCGTCTCGGAACGACGGCTTTTGCGCAATGGTTTCTCCCCGCGCATTGATCAGCTTCGAGGCGACCGACATGTCCTTCGACCAGGAAGGTATAAGCCCCCAGCGCAACATATCGATTTTTCGCCCGCCATCGCCATCCGCCCGGACCACCGGCGCCATCTGGGTCGGCGCAATGTTGAAGCGCGGCTCCAGATTGGGCGTCACAGCGAAATTGATCAGTGTCCGCAGCATTTCGGGGGTTATCGTGAGGGTATATCTGCCGCACATCTTTCGGGAATGTTCCTGGAGATTGACCGCTTCGGCCACTTAAGAGGAATTTCCGAATGACGGCAACAGCCGCCCCCTCAGATTCGCCGCCGAGATCGCGTATCATTCGGGGAAGCCTGGTGACATTTGATGGACCCCATCAGAAATCGGTCAGGATTCAAGATGTCATGATCGGATAATCAGAAAATATGGGTATTCTTATCTACGCATTTTTTACGGCAGGGCTGGGATGTTGGCCCAGGCTTCCGTCACGGTCCGGAATGAGCATGACAGGTCTGCGCCTGGCGCTCGGCTATGCGGCAATGGTCCTTATCCTGTATGTCGGGCAGGTCATCGGTGGCGTTTCCGGCCCGGCCGCTTTCTGGGCTCTGTTCGTCCTTGCAGCCGTCGGCATTTTTCTGCGTTTGAGAACCATACGGTGGTCGGGAAATGTGTCTGGCTTTTGCCTTCATCCAGTCTGGCTTTTGCTTCTCGCAGGCGGCGTGGCAGTCATTGCGAATGGCGGCATCGATTATCTGCCCGTCACCAACGACGAATTCAGCCACTGGCTCGGCAATCCGGTAAAAATCAATTCCTTCGGCAGCTGGTCCGCGGCGCGTGGTTATCTTCACCTGGCGGACTATCCGCCAGGCTGGCCGCTATTGCTTGCCCTGCCGTGGCAGGTGTCCGGCAATGCGGATTTCGGGGCAGCGGCCGCAGCGCCGTTCGTTCTTCAGGTTGCGGCGATCGGCATCGTCTTCGATGTGGTCGTTTTCCTGACACGCAAGCACCTTAACGCCAGCAACACTGCATGTGTCCTCGGCGGATGGGCATTTATTCTGCTTTTCCTGGCAGCTGAAACTCTCGGCCTTCTCTGGCCGACGACGCTGCTGATCGAACCTCCCCAGATACTGGGATACACGATCGTGCTTCTTCTGCTTTTTGCCAGCGGTGTCGCGAAAGAGGATCAACGCACGCTGGAATTTTCCGCCGGAACAGTGCTGGCGTCCTGCTACCTGATCAAATCGGCGGCGCTGATATTCGCGCCGGCGGTTCTCTGTGTCTTTTTGCTCCGCTTGATACTCTCGCCTGCAGGTCGCGGGCGCTTTCGGGAAACACTTGTATCCTGCGCCCTCGTCGTATTGCCGGTGATTATTGTGGCGGTTTCCTGGGGGTTCATTTCGCAAGACAACAGCTGTCTGTATTCTCCCCTGGCCACATTGTCGCCAGAGGCTCTGGCGAGGGCCGGCAGCCTCGACTGGCAGGACCTCGCAAATCGATACACGGCAGCTCTGTGGGACTATATCAGCAGCTACAAAACGCCACTGACCGTCGCGGCTGCGATCGGCATGCTCGCCGCGCTGGTGCGCCGCGATTTCGTCGTGCCCTTGATCCTGATGCTTATGGGAACGGCCTACCTGGCGCTGCTTTACTGGTATCACCTGACCTGTTTCGGCGACTACTATTTCGAACATCTCAACTCCATAGAGCGCTTTACACGCGTATTGCTGCGGACGTTCCACGCCATCGGACTGGTTCTGCTGCTGGACGCGGCATTTCATATCCTCGGGCGATCTCCCGACAATCGAGGGAGTCGTCCTGAAATCACCGTCAAATTCGTCATGGGCGGACTGGTCCTGAGTATCGTCGTCCTGGGGGCGTGGCAAATGTCCCGCGTCTATCGAAGCGTCGATATCGTGACGGCAAGAACCGGACAGCCCATTGATTTCCGGATCGATGAAATGCGGCGGGCGGCGGTGCTGATAGAAAATCTGAAAGGCACCTCGCTACCGGACGCGCCCGTCCTGCAGATCGTCTCTCAGGGCATGGACTCGGCCGTCATCCACTACGCCCTGTTTTTTGCGCTGAGCCAACGCCGGGGAGAGAGCCGGCCGAGATACAAGGTCGCACGGTCTCACAGCTGGTCGTCCGATCCCGTCAACACCTGGCAGTCGCGCGCAAGCCGGGAGGACGTGCGCGCCCTTCTTGAAAAGGCGGACATTATCTGGCCGACGACTCTGGCCCCCTGGCTAGGCACCATCCTGGCCGAATTGACCGATGATAAATGCCTTCGGGCCCTGCCGGCGAAAGCGCTCCTTCGCATCGCCACCGCTACGGACAAGCCCCGGTTTGCCTGTGTCGACAAAGGCGCCGGGCGCTGATCGCCCGGGCATCCGGTCCCGACAATGATGGCATATGAGCGGCCCCGCCCATATTGTCGCATGTCCCTCCGCTCATTATGATACGGTGCCTTTAAACCGGAGTTTCCTTGACCTTTTCAGTTAAAGAGCGTCGCGCCCTGATGTTGGCAGCGACCGAAATCGCGGACCGCGCGGGAGACGTGATTCTGGAGGTCTACGGGACCGATTTTGACGTTCGTCGCAAAGGCGACGACTCCCCCGTCACCGAAGCGGACGAGCGCGCCGAGGCGTTGATCCTTCCCGCCCTGCGCGATCTCCTGCCCGGCGTCCCGGCAATCGGCGAAGAAGCCGTCTCCCAGGGCAAGGAAGAGACCGTCGCCGACGATGTTTTCTGGTTGGTCGATCCGGTTGACGGCACAAAGGAGTTTCTGCGCCGAAGCGGAGAGTTCACGGTCAATATCGCCCTGGTCGAAAACGGCGTTCCGATCCTCGGCGTGGTGACCGCGCCGGCATTGAAACGGGGTTTCCGGGCCTGTGGCGCGGGCACCGCAGAATGTCGCGAAGACGATGGCGAATGGCGCTCGATTGCCGTCCGCGCCATTCCCGAAGACGGCGCTGTTGTCGCGTCCAGCCGGTCCCACGGCGACCGCGCAAAGATAGAAGAGCTTCTTTCCGGCATGAATGTCCACAAACACGTCACCGCAGGCAGTTCCCTGAAATTCTGCCTGCTCGCCGAGGGTGCAGCGGATGTTTACCCGCGCTACGGGCCGACATCGGAATGGGATACGGCCGCAGGCCATGCGGTCCTCGCCGGCGCCGGCGGCAGCGTGCGGCTGTTGGACGATACCGACCTTCTCTATGGCAAACCGGGATGGCGCAATCCCGAATTTATCGCCCGTGGCGCCCGGTGACGGTGAGCGCCGTGATCGAAATGGTGAGCCCGAAAACAATTGCCCGCGCGGCAGACCTGTTGAAGTCCGGAGCACTTGTCGCGTTTCCGACAGAAACCGTCTACGGGCTTGGCGCCGATGCGACATCCGACGATGCCGTCGCCGGCATCTTTGAAGCCAAGCAGCGGCCGACCTTCAACCCGCTGATTGTTCACGTCACAGACACCAAGGCCGCCGCGGAGTTAGTAAACTTTACGGTATCGGCCCAACGTCTCGCGGACGCCTTCTGGCCGGGGCCGCTCTCGCTTGTCCTGCCGCGCAAAGCCGGCTCGACAGTATCCCTGCTTGCCAGTGCAGGCCTCGATACCATTGCGGTACGCGTGCCGGACCAGACAACGGCGCAGGCGATTCTCGCCGCATCCGGCATACCGGTCGCCGCCCCGAGCGCAAATGCGTCGGGGAAGATCAGTCCGACCCTGGCGTCGCATGTTTCGGAATCGCTGGGCGATGCCGTCGCCCTGATCGTCGATGACGGGCCCTGTCCCATCGGCGTTGAATCCACCGTGGTCGATTGCAGTGGCGAGACGCCCGTATTGCTGCGCCCGGGCGGCATAACGCTCGAACAGATCGAAGCGGTGATCGGAGCCCTCATCCAGGCGACCGACAATAACGTGGCGCCGCCATCGCCGGGAATGCTTGAAAGTCACTACGCGCCGAATGCCGTGCTGCGCCTGAACGCGACATCCGTTGATACGGGCGAGGCGTTGCTGTCGTTCGGCCCGCATCGTCTGACGGGTTTCACAACAGAGC
>JAYOMI010000144.1:0-6892 GCA_038120765.1 Rhodospirillaceae bacterium | reverse complement strand
AAGTGCCCCACCTGCACACCCACATCCTGGCCGGCCAGCCGCTCGGCCCGATGCTCGAAGGCGGCGACCTGCCGCCGGGTGTGGAATACGTCCGGAAATAAGTCGGGCCGCAGTGATAGGGTAACGCGGGCCGGTTGCGGAGAATGCCTGCCGCAGCGCCGGCACCAGGCGGAAATCCGCGACATGGCCTCGTCTGGCGACCATACGGAACACCTTTTTTTCCACCGCATCGGCTGGCTCCGCGCCGCCGTTCTCGGCGCCAATGACGGGATCGTATCGACCGCAAGCCTGATCGTCGGCGTGGCGGCGGCATCGCCCGACCGGAGCGCGATCCTCGTGGCCGGGGTCGCGGGCCTTGTGGCCGGGGCCATGTCCATGGCGGCGGGCGAATCCGTCGCGGTGCGGGCGCAATCGGCCCCGGAACCAGCGGCTCACAAACTGGCCCGCGCGGCGCTCGACGTCGCTCCCGGCGCGGTGCGCGAAGAACGTGCATCGATCTATGTAGGCCGTGGGCTCGATCGCGACCTTGCGCATGCGGTCGCCACCCAGCTGATGGAACATGACGACCTCGCCGCCCATGCACAGGACGAACTCGGCATCACCGAAACGGTCTCGGCCCGGCCCGTGCAGGCAGCGGTTACATCGGCGGCGGCGTTTTCAGCCGGGGCCGTCCTGCCGCTCGCGGCGGCGGCGCTGGGGCCGCCCGCCATCGCGGTTTCGGTGGTATCGGTCTCGTCCCTGCTTGCCCTCGCGCTGCTCGGCGCAATTTCCGCACGGGCCGGCGGCGTGCCGGTGGGAAGGGCCGTCTTCCGCGTCGTCCTGCTGGGCGGACTCGCGATGGCGGTAACGGCCGGCATCGGCACACTGATCGGGACGGCAATCTGACGAAAGGGCGGCTACCGCCCCGGCGCGACCCGCCGGTAGCCGAGCGCCTCGGCGATATGGACCCGCTGCACCTGATCGGCGCCGTCGAGATCGGCGATGGTGCGCGCAACACGGCGGATGCGGTGCCAGGCGCGGGCAGACAGGTGCAGACGCTCCGCCGCGTCGGCGAGCAGCCGGGCGCCGTCGGCGTCGGGCGTGGCGATATCGTCCAGCAGGTCGCCATCGGCATGGGCGTTCACGGTGACCCCGTGGGCGACCGCGTCGGGCCGGTCGGCAAAGCGCATCGTCTGGATTTGCCGCGCGGCGGCGACGCGGGCCGCGACCTCCGCCGTGCCTTCCGCCGGGGCGGGGAGCGCGAGATCGGCGGGCGTGACGGCGGGGACATCCACATGGAGATCGATCCGGTCGAACAGGGGGCCTGAGATTTTCGACTGATAGTCGGCCGCGCAGCGCGGCACGCGGGCGCAGCTGAGCGCCGGGTCGTCGAGCCAGCCGCACTTGCACGGGTTCATCGCGGCGACCAGCTGGAACCGGGCAGGGTAGGCTATATGCGCATTGGCCCGCGCGATCACCGCGCGGCCGGATTCGAGCGGCTGGCGCAGGGCTTCGAGCGAGCGGCGATCGAATTCCGGCAGTTCGTCGAGAAACAGCACGCCGTTATGGGCGAGGGAGGCTTCGCCCGGCCGCGCGCGGGACCCGCCGCCGATCAGGGCCGGCAGGGTCGCCGAATGGTGCGGGTCGCGGAACGCCCGGCGCATCTGCAGGCGGCCGCCGGCAAGCTCGCCCGTAACCGACAGCACCATGGACGATTCCAAGGCCTCCGCCGGGGACAAAGGCGGCAAAAGGCCCGGCAGCCGGGCGGCCAGCATCGACTTGCCGGAACCGGGCGGGCCCATCATCAGCAGGTTGTGCCCGCCCGCCGCGGCGATTTCCAGGGCGCGCTTGGCGCTTCCCTGTCCCTTCACGTCGCGCAGGTCAGGAATGGGCGAATCGTCCGCGGCAAGGGCCGGTTCGGGACGGGACAGCACCTGGGTGCCTTTGACATGGTTGACCAGCGACAGCAGGGACGCCGGCGCCAGCACATCGATATCGCCGGCCCATGCCGCCTCCCCGCCCTGGGCGGCGGGACACACTATCCCCCGCCCGGCGGCATTGGCGCCGATGGCCGCGGGCAGAACGCCGGCGACACGGGTGATCGCGCCGTCCAGCGCAAGCTCGCCCAGGACGGTGTGGTTGTCGAACGCATCGTTCGGCAGCAAGTCCATCGCCATCAGGACGGCAACCGCGATCGGCAGATCGAAATGAGAGCCTTCTTTCAGCACGTCGGCGGGGGCGAGATTGACCGTGATGCGCCGCGGCGGCAGGGCGAGCCCCATGGCAGCTAGGGCCGCGCGCACCCGTTCGCGGGATTCGGCGACCGCCTTGTCCGGCAGGCCCACGATATTGAACGCCACCATGCCCGAGGACAGCTGCACCTGGCAGTCGATATCGAGCACGTCGATGCCGTTGAAGGCGACGGTGTGTACGCGCGAAACCATGCGATTGCGACCCGGGGATGCGCCGGACGTACCGGGAGTTGCGGAAACGATGCCGTCAGTATGTGCGGGTTGTGCGAAGCCGTCCATATTGCGTCTTCCATTCCGGTATCTCGATAGGAACATAACATGAACACATGGTGGTGCAAGACCGAATTCCTGACGGGATACCGTCGGCTTTTTTACGGTTTTGTATTCCTACGCGCGCGCCCAGGCGCGTAATGGGTTGATTCTGGGCGGTTTTATTATATTGGCACGGATTTTGCCTCTTTTCGTCGAGACTCTTTTTTGCATAGTCAAACAGCGGAATCCGGCCATGAAAGGCATTATCAGAACCACTGCCGCCCTCCTCACAGCCTCCTTCCTGGCAACAGCGCCGGCAGGCGCCGACCAGATCATCGAACTGTACAGCGGCAACGGCACGGTCGGCGGGGCGGACAGCCAGGTCACCTTTGCCCCGGGCCCGCTCGATGCCGCATTCGGAACCGCGTTCACGCCCGCGTCTTTCAACGCCGCAAGCAGCGGCGCCGCCGCGACCGTTATCAATAACCACCCGGCCTGGATCAGGGCCGCCGCGTTCAACGCGAATGCGTCCACCGCCGCCGTGCCGGCACATTGGATTTCGAATTCGCCGATCGGCGGCGCGCAATTCGGGGACGATGGATCATCGGCGCTGTACGCGATCGAATTCACGATCACCGACACGATCATCACGGCCGCCAGCATCGATTTCGATTTCGCCGTCGACAACATTATCGGCGGCGGCCCGAATCAAGGGCTCTTTATCAACGGCACTGCGCTGTCCGGCTCGACATCCGGCGGCGGGTTCGACACCGTCACCAATTTCACCCGCACGGATATCGCCCCGCTGCTGGTGACAGGCGTGAACACGCTCTACATCAACATGACCGATGTCGGCGGACCGGCTGGGCTGATCTTTTCGACGACGATCAATATCGAAGGCAGCACGACCGTTGCCGTGCCGGAACCGGGCCTGATCGCGGTCTTCGCGCTGGGACTCGCCGGTATCGGCTTCGGCCGCTGGGCGCATAACCGCCGCATCTGAGAGACTTTCTAGACAGTAACTTCGACACCCCGGCGGATGAGCCGGGTCACCAGGGGTAGGCAAAAATGACTTTCAGGCTTTGCGCACGGCTTTTCGCCGTGCTGATCTCCGTTTCGATCTTCACGGCGACAGGCGCCCGCGCCGCGCCCCTGCTGGACGTTATATTTGTCCTCGACGGTTCGGGATCGATCAGTTCTGGCGATTACCAGACCCAGATAGACGCCACGAAGGGCTATATCAGCACCCTTCAAAACGGGGTTCCGGGAATTGACCGGGACCCGGGACCGCCGGTCGCGCCCGATCTGCTGGGCGCCGATCTGAATGTCGGCCTTGTGCAGTTTTCGACAAACGCTGTTCTTGATCTCGGACTGACCGGCAACCTCGCCGCGGCCAACAGCGCCCTCGACGCGATGTCCCAACAGTTTGGACAAACCAACCACGCAGCCGCCTTCGCGCTGGCAGCATCGGAACTTTCTGCAAATGGACGCGCCGGCGCGCAACAGGCAATCGTGCTAGTAACCGACGGTGAAGCGAACCAACCCGGCGGGAATCCGTTGATTGCCGCGATATCTGCTGCGGACGCCGCGAAAAACGACGGGATCCTGATTTTCACGATTGGTGTCGGAAACGACGTCGATCTTTTCCACCTTGCGGCCTATTCGAGCGGTCCCGATTTTGTCGCGGGTATCGATGATTACGATGCGCTCGAAACCGTGACGCCCCAGATCGCCGAAACCCTCCTGATCGAGGAAACGGCCGTCAGCGTCAACGGACCGGCGCCGCTGGCCCTGCTCGGCCTCGGCATCGCCGTTATGGCCTGTCTGCAGCGGCGTTCTATTGGGTCGTAAACTGCGCTAGACTTCCCGCAACACCACGGGAAGAAAAATGCTCAAACTCTATGACGGCAACACATCGGTCTGCGCCATAAAGGTGCGGCTCGTCCTGTTCGAAAAGGGCGTTCCGTTCGAAAGCCACAATATCGACCTGCGCAAGGGCGAGCAGTTCGATCCCGCGTACCTCGCGCTGAATCCGAACGGGGTGGTGCCGACGCTCGACGATGGCGGCGAAATCGTCGTCGAATCCTCGGTGATCATGCAGTACCTGGAAGACACCCATCCGGTGCCGTCGCTGCTGCCGGAAAGTCCCGCAGACCGCGCGCGCATGCGGATCTGGATGAAACGGGTGGACGATCTTATCCATCCGTCCATCGGCACGCTGACCCATGCCACCGTCTACCGCCCCGGATTTCTTGCCCTGAGTGCGGAAGACCAGGCGGCACGGCTGGAAAAAATCCCCGACGAGAACCGCCGCAAGCGCTTCGCCGCCGTCTACGAGGACGGGCTGGACGCGCCCATCGCAATCGGCGCCGTGCACGCGCTGAACCGGCTGGTCCTCGACATGCAGGAAACGCTGGAGAAATCCGACTTTCTCGCGGGCAACGCCTACAGCCTCGCCGACGCGGCGGTCACGCCCTATGCGAACCGCCTGTTCGATCTCGGCCTGCTGGGCCTTTGGGCGATGGAGGCGCCGCGGGTTTTCAGCTGGTTCAGCGCCATCCGCGAACGGGCGAGTTTCGTGCCCGCCATCGTCGACTATCTGACGGAAACGGACAAAGCCGCCTTTCGCGCCATCGAGCCCGAAGTGCCGATGCAGGTGAAGACGATCCTCGACAACGCCTGACCCGCCCGGCAAACCGGGTCGCCGCGATCAGGCGGCGCGCGGTACCGGAAAGACCATGTCATAGGCCCAGTTGTAGCAGAACGCGTAGACCAGAAAGAACGCCGACAGGCTGACATCGAGCAGGAACGCATCCCAGTACGTCATGTCCAGCCACCAGGCGATCAGGAACAGACCGGCGATCACCAGCCCCGCCTCGAACAGCGTGGCGTGCACGATACGGATGCCGACCCCGCGCCGCGCCATGGCGCGGTATTTGCGGTCCCACAGATCGAACATCCAGTTGTAGAAAAGGTTCCAGCCCATCGCGAGGACACTGAACATCAGGCTGAGCGCGCCCATGATTTCCATCGGCCGGTCGAGCAGCCAGCCGCCCGGCACCGCCACCAGGAACAGGGCGATGGCCTCGAATATCAGGGTGTGGCGCAGCCGGTCCGGGAAACTTCGCACGGATCAGCGCCCTAGCGTTCGACCGTGCAGTCGATCCGCCAGGTCACCGCGCCGGCCTTGTCGCGCGCGTCGTAATTGACCCGCGCTTTCTTGAACTGCGCGCGCGCCTCTCTGGCGAGGGTGGCCTGCAGATCGGCGGGCAGGTCCTCGAAATCGAACGACACGACGCGGGGCGCTTTTGGCTTCGGTGCGGCCTTCGGTTTTGCGGCGGCTGTTTTCTTCCTGGATCCGGAATCTTTCTTGCCCCAGATGTTATCCCAGCCGGATTTGTATTCGGGCGTCTTGATATTGCTGAAATAGCCGTAATGGCCGACCGCCGCGCCGCCGATGGATTCGCGGGCGGATTTGCCGCCTTCGCTGCCGCCGCTCGCGGGGGCGGGCGCGGCGTCCGCGGATTTGGGCTCGGCCGATGCGGTCTCTGCAGGTTTCGCTGCAGCCTTGGTGTCGGATTTGGTGGTTTTTTTCGTGTCGCTCATGACTGCCGTTTTCAATGCAATTCGGAAAGGCCGTCTCGTACACCCGCTCGGCGCGGGATGCAATCGGAACAGGCGTGCACCGCGATTGGGGGCAGCCGGGTCAGGCGCGGGCGTTCCGGGTTTCCGGGCAGGATCTGCTTTCTACATCTTCCGGCGGTCATGGCCGTCGCTGTAGCGGCGCTCGATCGCATCCCAGAGCAGCTTTTCGACGAACACGTCATCGAGCCGGTTGATCTCCTGGATGCCGGTCGGCGAGGTGACGTTGATTTCGGTCAGGTAGTCGCCGATCACGTCGATGCCGACGAAGGTCAGCCCCCGTTCGACCAGGGCCGGGCCGATTATTTCGCAGATTTCGCGTTCGCGGGCGGTCAGTTCGGTCTTCTGCGCGCCGCCGCCGGCATGGAAATTGGCGCGGGCATCGCCGTCCGCCGGGATGCGCGCCACGCCGCCGGCCGGCTCGCCGTCGACCAGGATGATGCGCTTGTCGCCTTGGCGGACTTCCGGCAGATAGCGCTGGACGATGATCGGCTCGCGGTATTTGGAGGTAAACATTTCCAGCAGCGAGCCGAGATTTTCGTCGTCGGGTTTCAGATGGAACACATCGGCGCCGCCGTTGCCGAACAGCGGCTTGACGATGATGTCCTTGTATTCGCGGCGGAACGCTTCGACTTCGGCCTTGTCCGAGGTGATCAGCGTTTCCGGCAGCAGCCCGTCGAAATGGGTGACGAACAGTTTTTCCGGCGCGTTGCGCACCTCCGTCGGGTTGTTGACCACCAGCGTGTCCGGATGGATGTGTTCCAGGA
>JAYOMI010000143.1:0-6996 GCA_038120765.1 Rhodospirillaceae bacterium | reverse complement strand
CTCGGATACCCTTACATTCCGAGGGATAACGGTGTCATAGACCTTGTCGCCGAAATAGCTGCGCACGTCGTCGGAGACTAGCGACGACAACTTGTTCCGGGTGTCGTACATGGTCAGCACGATCCCTTCGAGTTGCAATGCAGGGTTGAATCGTCCGGTGACACGGTCAATCGTCCGCACAAGCTGGCTCAGCCCTTCAAGCGCCAGAAACTCGCATTGCAGCGGCACCAGCACGGTATCAGCCGCAACCAGGCCGTTCAGGGTCAGCAGGCCGAGCGCCGGCGGACAATCGATCAGCACGTAGTCGAACTGCGCGGCAGCTGTGCGGATCGCCTCGCGCAGCAGGTATTCCCGCCGGTCCATATCGACGAGCTCCAATTCGGCCGCGGACAGATCCATCGTCGAGGCGATAATCGCGAGACCAGGCACGGCGGTGTCGATCAGCGCGTCGTCCAGCGTGATCTCGCCCAGCAGCAGATCGTAGGTGCCGGCGGTCCGCCGCGCGCTCTCGATGCCGAGGCCGGTCGAGGCATTGCCCTGGGGATCCAGATCGACAACCAGCACGCGCCGCCCGACGGCGGCAAGCGCGGTGGCGAGATTGATCGCCGTCGTGGTTTTGCCGACGCCGCCTTTCTGGTTGGCGACCGCAATGATCCGGCCCGTCGTCGCCGGCGACCCGGCAGTCGACAAGTCCGCGCTCCCCGCAGCCGTCGGCGCGGTCAGCGTATCGGCCGGGGTATCGGGAAAATCTTCTGCCATGGTTCTGGACCAGTTGTTGTCATTTCAGGCCGGGAGCGTCCCCGGATCCGTTCTTTGCTGTTCGTTCTTTGCCTGCCGTCTGCGCTGCGGGACAACCCTGCCCGCTGTAATCCATGCGGACGCTAGCGCTTTTTCAGTCCCGTGATGCGTATTATACGACTTTCCGGGCTGGTGACACTCTCGAATGTCTGATGCTTTATTCTCCAGCGTTTCTCGGCCGCGGTCAATTCTTCTTGCCAACGCCCGCCTTTCATGAAAAGGCAATGCTGCGCGCCAAGCAAATCCGCCATCTCACAGAGTTTTTCAAGCGGCGCCAGCGCTCGGGCGGTCAGGATATTCACAGGGTTATCCACCGATTCACGGCGCTGTGACCATCTTTCGCGCGCAACATCCTCGACCCGGGCGGTCGTCACCGTCACCGGGGCATCGGTCGCCGCCGCCACTTCGCGCAGGAAAGCCCCCTTGCGGGCATGGGATTCAATCAGTTCCGTCGGCAGACCGGTCACGATGGCCAGCACCAGTCCCGGGAAACCCGCGCCGCTGCCGATATCGGTGATCGACCGGATCTCCGCGGGGATGTGGTCAACCAGCTGGATGGAATCGCGCATGTGGCGGTCCCACAAATCGGGGATACTGTTGCGCGACACCAGGTTGAGGGTTTGCTGCCATTCCTCGAGATGGGCGGCGTAAATCCGCAGCCTGTCCATTGTTTCACGTGAAACAATCGTGATTTTTTCAAATTTTTCAGGGGTTAAGGGGAAATCGACCGTCATAAATCAGGCGGCTTTTTCGCTGCGGCGGACATGGCGCAGCAAGGCGGTCAGCGCCGCCGGGGTCACGCCAGGAATCCGGCTTGCGGCGCCGAGGGTCGCCGGACGGGCGGCGCCGAGCTTTTCTCGCATCTCGTTGGACAGCCCGCCGATACGGCCATAATCCAGCCCGTCGGGCAGGACCAGGGCTTCGTCCTTGCGGAAGGCCGCGATATCGGCCTGCTGGCGGTCGAGATACCCGGCATACAGGGAATCGTTGGCCACCTGCTGCAGGACCGCGGACGGGATGGATGCGGTTTCAGGCCACACCTTCAGAACCGTGTCAATTCCCGAATCGGGGCCCTCGCCGGTATGGGCCAGCAGTTTCAGCGCCGTCCGCGGCACCCCATCCTGCGAAACCTTTATCCCGTGCGCGGCCAGTTCCCGCGGTTTTGCGGTCAGCGCGGACAATGTTTCACGTGCAACATCCAGCGCCGCCATCTTGTCGGCGAACGCCGCCGCCCGCGCCGCGCCGACACAGCCGAGCGCAATCCCCGCCCCGGTCAGGCGCTGGTCCGCATTGTCGGCGCGCAGCGTCAGGCGGTATTCCGCGCGCGATGTGAACATGCGGTAGGGTTCTGCCGTGCCGCGGGTGATCAGGTCGTCGATCATCACGCCGATATAGGCATCGGCCCGGTCGAGCGTGAACGGCACGTCGCTGCCCCCGGCCGCGCGGGCCGCGTTCAGCCCGGCCATCAGCCCCTGGGCAGCGGCTTCCTCATATCCCGTCGTCCCGTTGATCTGGCCGGCAAGGTATAGCCCCGGCAAACGGCGGGTTTCCAGCGTCGGGCGCAATTCGCGGGGATCGACGTAATCGTATTCAATGGCATAGCCCGGGCGGATAACGCGCGCGCGCTCCAGCCCCGCAATCTGCGCCAGAAAGGCGTGCTGCACGTCTTCCGGCAGCGAGGTCGAAATCCCGTTGGGATAGACCGTGTCGTCGTCCAGCCCCTCGGGCTCCAGAAAGATCTGGTGGCGCGACTTGTCGGCGAAGCGCACCACCTTGTCCTCGATCGACGGGCAATAGCGCGGCCCGGTGCCTTCGATCTGCCCGGAATACATGGGCGCGCGGTGAATATTGGCCTGAATGATGTCATGCGCCGCCGGGCTGGTATAGGTGATGTGGCAGTCGATCTGCGGCGTATCGATCCGGTCCGTCAGGGTCGAGAACGGCACGGGCGGATCGTCGCCTGGCTGGACCTCCAGCGCGCGCCAGTCGATGGTGGTGCCGTCCAGCCGCGGCGGCGTGCCGGTTTTCAGCCGTCCGAGGGCGAAACCGCAGGCCTCCAGCGTGTCGGACAGGCCAAGCGCCGGCGCCTCACCGACCCGGCCCGCCGGAATCTTCTGTTCGCCAATATGAATAAGCCCGCGCAGGAACGTGCCGGTGGTCAGCACCACGCGGGACGCCCGCACCGTTGCGCCGTCGGCCAGGATCACCCCGCCGACACGGCGGTTCCCGCCATCGCCCACAAGCAGCAAATCCTCGACCCCGCCCGCGCGGATATCGAGACCGGCCTGATCGGCCAGCGTCTCCTGCATGGCGCGGCGATACAGCTTGCGGTCGGCCTGGGCCCTCGGGCCCTGCACGGCGGGACCCTTGCGGCGGTTGAGAATGCGGAACTGGATACCGGCGCGGTCGATGACCCGGCCCATCACGCCGTCGAGCGCATCGATCTCGCGCACCAGATGCCCCTTGCCCAACCCGCCGATCGCCGGATTGCAAGACATTTCGCCGATGGTCGATTCCTTGTGGGTGACCAGCAGGGTCCGGGCGCCGAGGCGCGCAGACGCCGCCGCCGCCTCGCAGCCCGCATGGCCGCCCCCCACGACGATCACGTCATAGGCAGCGCCCTTGGCATCAGATGATGTTCCGGAGTCTGACATGGCGCGGAATATAGGGTCGGCCTCCGACGCCGTAAAGCGACAATCGCCCATCAGAGCGCCCCCGGGAGCATATAACGGCCGGAAATTGTTTCACGTGAAACATTTCTAGACCAATTACAGATTAAACCACAACATATTGATTTATTTACCAATACAGAAGTCGTTGAAGATCACGTCGAGCAGATCCTCGACATCCACCCGCCCGGTAACCCGCCCGAGCGCCCGCGCGGCAAGCCGCAGGTCCTCGGCAACAAGTTCGCTGTCGCCCGCGCCCGCGCGCCCTGCCGCCGCCCGCGCCAGGGCATCCGCGCTGTCGGTCAGCGCCAGCCGGTGGCGCAGCCGCGTCAGGGGCACGCCCTCGCCCCCCGCCATGATTTCGGCCGCGAGGGTTTCAAGCCGGCGCAGCAAATCCGGGAGGCCGGTCCCGGTTTTCGCCGACAGGGCAAGGGTCGGCACCCCGGCGATGTCTGCCGGCGGCGCTGCGATCAGGTCGGCCTTGTTGACGATCGCCAGTACAGCGCCGCCGGCAGCCGAGAGCTGTGCGACGCTCGCCGCATCCGGATCGCGGCTCGCATCGAACACCACAAGGCGGAGATCCGCCGTCCCGGCGCGGTCGAGGGCACGGCGTACGCCCTCGCGTTCGATGTCGTCGGCCGCCTCGCGCAGCCCGGCGGTATCGGCCAGGGTCACCGGCCAGCCGCCGAGATCGAGATGCACCTCGATCACATCGCGCGTGGTTCCTTCCGTCGCCGAAACAATGGCGGCTTCCCGGGCGGCGATGGCGTTCATTAGGGACGACTTGCCCGCATTCGGCGCGCCGAGTATGGCAACCTGCAGCCCGTCGCGCAGCCGCTCGCCGCGCCGGTTATCGTCGAGAAATCCCCGGATTTCGGCCTCCAGCGCTGAAATCCGCGCCCGCGCTGCAAGCTCCACGTCCTCGGGGAGATCTTCGTCGGGAAAATCGATCCAGGCTTCGGTATGGGCGAGAATATCAATCAGCCCGGCGCGCCACGCTTCCAGCCGGCCGGCCAGCCCGCCACCGAGCTGCGCCAATGCCTGGCGACGCTGGGCATCGGTGCCGGCATCCACCAGGTCGGCGATTGCCTCCGCTTCCGTCAGGTCGATCTTGCCCGCCAGAAACGCCCGCTTTGAAAACTCCCCGGGTTCCGCCAGCCGCAGCTCGGGCATGCGCGCCAGGGCCGACGTCACCGCCTCGACCGTCGCCCGCCCGCCGTGAATATGCAGTTCGGCCACGTCCTCGCCGGTAAAACTCGCCGGCCCCGCAAAGCGAATCGCCAGCCCGTCATCCAGCGGTTCGCCGTCCGCCGGATCGACCATACGGCACCGTATGGTGCGCCGCGGTTCCGGCAGGTCGGCAAAGCCGCAGAGGACGCGCAAAACATCGCCCGACGCCGGCCCGGAGATACGGATCACCGCAACCCCCGCCCGGCCGGGCGCGCTCGCCAGGGCGAAGATGGTATCGGGTGAGATCGGATCGGTGTTCATGCCGGCAAGGTTTCGCCGCGGCCGGCGGCAAGGTCAAGAGTCTATCCGCGGGAGCCCGGGCGGCTATCCCCCCAAAACAGCTCACGGTTCCGGGCGCAGGTCGCTCGGACGGTCTCCCGGCAATCTCACGTCACACTGAGCAGCACCATCCCGACCGCCGTCGCCAACCGCGCCGCATCGGCCCACTTCCGCTCGCCGTCATACCGGGCAGCCGAGCGCCAGACGCCGACCAGCACGACGATATTGTACGGCACGGAAAACGCGTAGCCGACGATCGCCGCCGCCACCGGCCGCTCGGCCACGATCAGCAGCAGGAAGGCGCCGCTCGAGGTCAGGTTCACGATCAGGCCGCCGAAGACGGCCCAGTTCCAGAACGCGTCCGCCAGCGCCAGCTCGCCGTTCCACAAACGTTTCAGGGTTTTCATCAATCGGAAGTCTAGGGTGCCGCGCAGGGCAAAACCACCGGTTCATTCGACGATTTCATTCAGCAATCGCCCGAAGGCCGGGAATGCCCGATCCTCAGGCCGGTCCCGGCAGGTCCAGCCCCGTGCCCTGCAGATGCCCGAACAGCCCGGCGAGCCGCGCGGTGTCGGCGGGGGGCAGCGGCGGCTTCAGGATCGCGGCGATGTTTTCCTCCAGATGGTCGATGCTGCCGGTGCCGAACAGCACCACGTCGGCGCCGGGCTCGTGCCGGGCATAGCGGTAAGCCGCCTCGATCACGCTGGCCGCACCGCCGTCTTCCGGGTGCACCAGAAAACTGAGTGGATCCGGGTTTTCCGCCAGCGCTTCGGGCACATCCCCCGCCGCCGCAAGGCTCTTCATGGTTTGCTGCAGCCGGCCGGGCACACTGAAAAGGTTCCGCACGGCAAACATGATCAGGGTGCCGATATTGTTTTCAATCGTCTTCGGCAGCAAACCGGTACGCGCGACCTGGTGCATCATGTTGAAACCCAGCATCATCACGTCCCAGCACCCGTCGCCGGCGGCCCGGTTCAGCATGGTCTGCGCGTGATCGTTGGGCGAGGTTTCGGTGATTCCGAGAAACCTGATCTTGCCCGCCTCCTGCGCGCGCAGCATCGCCGGCACCAGCTCAGCCAGCGCATGGTCGTATTGCCGGGGATGGACCCCGTGCAGATGGAAGATATCGAGATAGTCGGTTCCGATTTCTCGGAGCGAGGCATCAATCGCGGCTGTCAGGATCTCCCCCGTCACGTTGCTGCCCGCGACGTTTTTCGACGAGACCACGACGGACTCGCGGGGCACAGCCGCAATCGCCTGGCCCACGACCCTTTCGGTCCCGTAGGATCGCGCGGTATCGAGAAAATTGATGCCCAGATCCATCGCCCGGCGGATCAGCGCCACGGCCTCCGCCTCGCTTTTCCCGCGTCCGAGTCCAGCCTTGGCATTCCCGCCACAGCCGAGCCCGGCGACACTTACACGAAGCCCGGTTCGTCCCAGTGTCGTGTAGTCCATATGGCGAACGACGCTCCCTGTTTCCGAACGGGCACGTTATCCGCGGAGGCAGAACCGGACAAGGGGACAAGACCAATGGCCGGCGCGGACGCGGCTACTTCACGCACTGATGCTTGACGAAGTTTTCCTTCAGGCCCTTGTCGCAGGACGGCACGCGTTCGATCACGTAGCACGGCCGGATATTCACCTTGCCGCAGGCATCCGCCCGGAAGGGCGGATAGTGTCGCTGGGTCAACGCGGTGGTGCCGCGGATATCAGCGGGCAACACCGAGCCGCCGGCCCCGGCGGCGAAGCCAAATCCCTGGAAATGATTGAAGTCATAGCCGATGGCCGCCGGCGTGTTCTTCGGCGCAGCGAACCAGAACCCTGCCCCGGCGACCGCGATCTCGCCGCCCGACGCCGCCATGCCCCGGTTTTCGCCGAGGAGGTCCTGCGGCGGACTGTTCCACAACGTGACCGAGATCGTGCCCGAGCCGCCGGTGATCAGCCCCCCGTTGATCCCGATGGTCCGGTATTCGAAGGCCGCCGGGCCTTTCTTTGTCAGGTTTATCGCAGCGCCCTTCTC
>JAYOMI010000142.1:2229-7012 GCA_038120765.1 Rhodospirillaceae bacterium | reverse complement strand
CGGCGAGGGTCGCCTTCGAGCCCGGCAGCAGGACCAGATCGGCATCGCCCGGCAGCGCTTCGCCCGCGGGCACCATGACCACCGACACATCGGGTTCGGCGCGCAGCGGATCGAGATCGTCGAAATTGGCGATGCGCGACAGAACCGGGACAGCGATTTTGATATCCCCGGATTGCGCGGCATCCCCGCCCGTATCGAACGCGTCCTCGCGCGGCAGCCGCCCGGCACCGGCAAACCACGGGACCACGCCGAAGGATGTCATCGGGGTCCGCTCCGCGATCACGGCAAGACCGCTGTCGAACAGGGAGACGTCACCGCGGAACTTGTTGACGATGAAACCGCGCGTCAGCGCGCGCTCGGACTCGCTCAGCAGGTTCCACGTGCCGACCAGTTGCGCGATCACCCCGCCCCGGTCGATATCGCCGATCAGCACGACGGGCACGTTGGCCGCCTCGGCAAAGCCCATATTGGCGATGTCGGCGGCACGGAGATTGACCTCCGCGGCACTCCCCGCCCCTTCGACCAGCACGAGATCGGCCTCCGCCGACAGGCGGTGAAAACTCTCCAGCACGCTGGCCATCAGGCCCGGTTTCATCGACTGGTATTCGCGCGCCTTCGCGTTGCCGACGATTTTACCCTGCACGATGACCTGCGCGCCGGTTTCCGATTGCGGCTTCAAGAGGACCGGGTTCATGTCGGTATGGAGCGCCACCCCGCAGGCGCGCGCCTGCAGGGCCTGCGCCCGGCCGATCTCCCCGCCATCGGCGGTGACGGCGGCATTGTTCGACATGTTCTGCGGCTTGAACGGGCGCACCTTCAGCCCGCGCCGCGTATAGGCACGGCACAGCCCCGCCGTCAGCACCGATTTGCCGACATCGGAGCCCGTGCCCTGGAACATCAGCGCGGGGATCATGATGTGAGATCCGGCAGCATCCCTAGAACTCGATCCCTTTCTGGGCGCGCACGTTCTGTTCGCGGAAGGGATGCTTGATCTGGGTCATCTCGGTGACCAGGTCGGCGATCCCGATCAGTTCGGGCTTGGCGTTCCGCCCCGTGACGACGACATGCAGCATGTCGCGCCTGTTGCGGAAGGTCTCCAGCACGTGGTCGATATCCAGATAATCGTAGCGCAGCACGATGTTGAGCTCGTCCAGCACGACGAGATCGTAACTTGGGTCGGCGATCATTTCCTTCGAGACCGCCCAGGCGGCTTCCGCCGCCGCGATATCGCGCGCCTTGTCCTGGGTTTCCCAGGTGAAGCCCTCGCCCATGGTGCGGATGGTCACCTGGTCCGGGAAATGATCGAGCACGAGGCGCTCGCCGGTTTCCCACTTGCCCTTCACGTACTGGACGACGCCGATTTTCATGCCGTTGCCGATGGCCCGCGCAACCAGCCCGAAGGCGGCGGTGGATTTTCCCTTGCCCTTGCCCGTATGGACGATCAGCAGGCCCTTTTCGACCGTCTTGTCGGCCAGCATTTTGTCGCGGGATTCTTTGCGCTTTTTCGATTTCTCGTTGGCGCGGGCGAGTTCTTCGGCGGTGGTGGGTTTCTTGACCATCAGGCAGCTCCCTTCAATTCCATCAGGCGCGACGCGGCACTGTTCGAGCGCGGCCGCCACAGACCGCGATCCTGCGCTTCGAGCAGGCGATCGGCCATGTCGCGCAGCGCATCCGGGTTGTTGTCTTCCAGAAACCCGCGCACGTCGTCGTCATCCAGATAAGCGTCGAACACCAGATCGAAATGATGATCCTTCACGCAATGGGCCGTGGCGGCAAACGCGAACAGGTAGTCGACGGTCGCCGCCATTTCGAACGCGCCCTTGTAGCCGTGACGCATGACGCCGGCGATCCATTTCGGATTGACCACGCGGGCGCGCACGACCCGGCCGATCTCGTCCTCGAGGCTGCGGATCTTTGGCGTCTCCGGGCGCGAATGATCGTTGTGCCAGACCGCCGGCTGGTCGCCGGACAGATGCCGGACGGCCGCCGTCAGCCCGCCTTCAAACTGGTAGTAATCGTCCGAATCCAGCAGGTCGTGTTCGCGGTTGTCCTGGTTGTGGACCACCGCCTGCACCGTCCCGAGACGGCGCTCGAACAAACGGTGTTCCGCCCTGCCGTCGGCGCCGTCGCCATAGGCGTAACCGCCCCAGGCGATATAGGCGCGCGCGAGATCGGCATCTGTGTCCCAGCCGCGTTCGTCGATCAGCGCCTGCAGGCCCGCCCCGTAGGCGCCGGGCCTGGAGCCGAACACCCGGTGCCCCGCGCGACGGCGCGCGGTGTCCGCATCCACCCCGTCGGCGACCAGCGCTGCGGTATCTTCGGCGACACGGGCGGCGAGCGGGTTCTGGTCGGCGGGCTCGTCCATCGCGGCGACGGCGCGCACGGCGGAATCGAACAGGTCGATCTGCGCCGGGAACGCATCGCGGAAGAAGCCGGACAGGCGCAACGTGACATCCACACGCGGACGGTCGAGGACGTCCAGGGGCATCACGTCGAACCCGGTGACCCGGCCGGAGCCCCGGTCCCATTGCGGCTGCACGCCCATCAGCGCCAGGCCTTGCGCGATATCGTCGCCGCCGGTGCGCATATTGGACGTGCCCCAGGCCGACAGCGCCATGCGCCGCGGCCATTCGCCGTGTTCCTGCACGTGGCGTTCGACCAGCAGCGTCGCCGATTTCCAGCCCAGCGTCCATGCGGTCGGCGTCGGCACGGTGCGGGTATCGACCGAATAGAAATTGCGCCCGGTCGGCAGCACTTCGGGCCGCCCGCGGGTCGGCGCGCCGGACGGACCGGGCTGAACAAAATCGCCATTGAGGGCCGTCAGTGCGCCGGCGATTTCCGCATCCCCGCAGGCCTCGACCGCGGGCGCGATGCGCTCCGATATCTGTTGCAGCACCGCGCGCGTCTGCGGCCAGTCGCCCGCCGACGCATTGCCGGCGACGAGGGCGAGGGCGAGGTTTTCCAGCCGTTCCACCGTGTCGCCCTTGGTCCGCCACGGATCGTCGCCGGGCATTGCCGGGGGCGTCGGGCCGGTCCAGGGATCGCCCAGCACGCAGTCCAGCGGATCGAACCCGTCAAAGCCAAGATCGGCGCTCAATGCACGGATCAGCGAGCGGTTGCCGTCCTGCCCGTCGTCGCGCGGCAGGCGGGCAAGGGCGACCAGCAGGGCATCGCGCAAGGATCCCGCCGGGCTTTCGCCGAAAATATGGAGCCCGTCGCGGATCTGCATTTCCTTCAGCTCGCACAGGTAGTTGTCGAGCTTGGCGAGCGCTTCGTCGGCAGGCTCGTCCGGATCGATCCCGCAATCGAGGTCGAGCCCCGACGCGCGTGTCAGGTCCACGATCTTCTCGCGCAGCAGGTCGATCCGGCGCGGATCGACCCCGGCGGCCTCGTAATATTCGTCGACCAGCCGCTCCAGATCGGCGAGCGGGCCGTAGGTCTCGGCGCGGGCCAGCGGCGGGGTCAGGTGATCGATGATCACCGCGGATGCGCGGCGTTTCGCCTGCGTGCCTTCGCCCGGATCGTTGACGATGAACGGATAGATATGCGGCACCGGCCCGAGGGCGGCCTCGGGAAAACAGGTCTCCGACAGCGCCAGCGACTTGCCCGGCAGCCATTCGAGATTGCCGTGCTTGCCCATGTGGATGACCGCGTCGGCGCGGTACTGCCGCCGCAGCCAGGCGTAGAACGCGAGGTAGCCGTGCGGCGGAACGAGGTCCGGGTCGTGATAGGTTTTTTCGGGATCGATGTTGTAGCCGCGCGCCGGCTGCAGCCCGATCGCGATATTGCCGCAGCGGAAGGCCGGGATCGCGAAGGCGCCGCAATCGGCCTCGCCCGGGAGGTAAAACGGATCGGCCTCCGGCGCGCCCCATTTATCCGTCACCGCACCGCGCAGTACCGCGGGAAGTCCCGACAGGAAGATCTGGTAATCGGCGAGCGAAATCGTCTCTTCGACGGTGCGCTGTTTCACGGCGGCATTGGTCGGCCCCGCCAGCAGGCGGTCCACCAGCGCATTGCCGTCGGCAGGCAAATCGCCGGTCGTATAGCCGGCATCCGTCATGGCGCGGAGCAGGGTCATCGTCCCCGCGGGCGTATCGAGACCGACGCCGTTGCCGATGCGCCCGTCCCGGTTGGGATAGTTCGCCAGGACCAGCGCGATGCGGCGATCCGGTACCGGTGTATGACGCAGCTTCGCCCAGGCGGCGGCGAGATCGGCGACAAACGCGATGCGGTTTTCGGACGGCAGGTGCTTGACCACCGCCGTCTGGGTCGCCTCGTCGAACCGAGCTTCGGATTTGAAGGCCACCGCGCGGGACAGCACGCGGCCGTCCACTTCCGGCAGGGCGACATTCATGGCGATATCGCGGGCGATCAGCCCGGTGGTGCTCTTACTCCAGATATGTTCGGTGGTCGCAGCGAATACGGTCTGCAGCACCGGGCAGCCCGCCGCGTCGAACGGGGTTTCGGTGCGCTCGGCCCCCGGCGTGGAAACGGCAAACCCGGTGGCGTTCAGGATGACGTCGGGCGGGCATTCGGTAAACGCCGCCGAGACGACCCCGACCGACACGGATTCCTTCAGGCTTTGCAGATAGACCGGCAGCGGGTTCAGGCCGCGCGCGCTCAGGGCCGAGATCAGCGCATCGACTGGTTCCAGGTTTCCGGACTGCACCAGCGCCCGGTAGAACGCGATGGCGGCGACGGGCGCATCCGCCTGCCAGTGCGCCCGGATCGCCGACATGGCCGGCGCCTCCATGCCCGGCCAGTAGAGGCCCGCGGTCATCAG
>JAYOMI010000142.1:1039-2219 GCA_038120765.1 Rhodospirillaceae bacterium | reverse complement strand
CGGGTTCGCTCCAGTCGTTGCTGCCGCCCAGAAGGCTGGCGGCGAAGGCGAGCAGGTTGTCGGCATTGGCCGGCCCGCCATGGACGAGATACTGCCAGATGCGATGAACGTCTTTGGCCTTCAGGGTCGACTGCCGGGTGAGGTCCGAATCCGGCTGATCGTCGCCGGGGACCGCCGCGAACCCGATGCCGCGCCGCCGGCAGGTAACCGCGATCTGTTCGACGCCATAGGGCCAGTAGCTGACACCCCCGAGCAGGCGCAGGATGACCAGCCGCGCGTTCGACACCATTTTCTCGACATAGAGGTCGACCGACATGTGATGCCGCAGCTGCAGAAAGTTGGCGAGACGAAGGCCCGGCGCGTCGTCGCCCGCTCGCACCTGCGCCCCTGCGAGGGCGGCAAGGTCGGTATCGGCCGCCGACAGGAAGACGATGTCGCCCGGCGTCTGGCCGAGATCGACCGCTTCCGATCCGTCGGAGACAACGCCCGGCGTCGCCGCTAGCAGGTGCATTGTTTCAGCCCAGCGCCGCCAGGGCGGGCCCCGAGACCAGGGCGGACGTAATGGCGGCGCGATCGAGGCCGGTCAGGCCGATGACGACGAGGCGCGTCTCGCGCGGCTCCGCCGCCGCCCAGGGGCGGTCGAAATGGCTCTGGATGCGGGCGCCGACGCCCTGGACGATCATGCGCATGTCCTTGCCCGGCACATGAACGAAACCCTTCACCCGTAGGATATCGTGATCGGCGACCGCGGTTTCCAGCCGGACGATCAGCTCCTCGGGCGACACGCCCGTCGGCACGGCAACCTCGAAGCTCTCGAAATCGTCATGGTCGTGATCGTCATCGGCGTCGTGGTGCGACGGGCGGGCGTCGAGATCGTCTTCCGCCGCCGCATCGATGCCGAGCAGGATTGCCGTGTCGATGACACCGTTGGCGGTCTTCACCATGCGGACGCCCGCGCGCAGCCGGCCGCCGATTTCGGCCGACACCGTGTCGATCGCCGCATCGTCCATCAGGTCGGTCTTGTTGAGCAGCACAAGATCGGCGCAGGCGAGCTGGTCTTCATAGAGTTCATGCAGCGGGCTTTCGTGATCGAGCTCGTCGTCGGCTGCACGCAGCGCATCGACCCGGTCGGGGTCGTCGGCGAAGCGCCCGGCGGCGACGGCGGGGCCGTCGAGCACCG
>JAYOMI010000142.1:0-1029 GCA_038120765.1 Rhodospirillaceae bacterium | reverse complement strand
CCTCGGGCCAGCCGAAGGCCTGGACCAGCGGTTTGGGCAGGGCGAGGCCGGAGGTTTCGATCACGATGTGGTCGGGCGGTTGAGGCAGGGCCAGTATCTTCTCGATCGTCGGCAGGAAATCGTCCGCGACCGTGCAGCAGATGCAGCCATTGGCAAGCTCGAAGATGTCTTCGTCCGTGCAGTCGGGATTGCCGCAGCCTTTCAGCAATTCGCCGTCCACGGCGAGGTCGCCGAACTCGTTGATGACGAGGGCGAGTTTCCTGCCGTTGGCCTGCTGGATCAGGTTGCGGATCATGGTGGTCTTGCCGGCGCCAAGAAAGCCGGTGACAACGGTCGCGGGTATTTGTCGGGCGATAGCCATGTTTTATCCGCCTCCTCCGCGGAATATTCAAACACGCATCGTCCCGTGCCTTTCGCGGAACGCACCCCGGTCCGCGGTCTGACGATACGGCCTCCGTCCGGTCTCCTGGCTCACGGGTCATCGCCGCGTTCCGGCCTTCCCGCGGGTCTTACCGCCGTGGCCATGTCGGAACAGGCTTACCGTATACAGTTGCGGGGGCAGCCGAGGCTTCGGTGCGAAAGAGAAAATTCCACACCTCTCCCCGTTCCCGGTTCGTCGGCACGGCTACGTTAGTCAAACGGTGCACATGCGGCAAGGCGCGATCCCCTGGTAACGGCTTCCTTGCGTCTGCGATGAATCCCGGTGACAAATGCTGTTCAAGGCTGCAATAGACTGGAAAGAGCCATGCGTTCGAATTGCCCGGGCCGCATTTCCGAAAGTAGACAGCATCATATTTAATGTTATAACATTACGTTATTAACAGCCATAACCGATCCCGGATGCATCCCGCCGGATCGCTTACCCAACTTCAATGCATGCAACGCAACAATGAATAAAAACGCTTTCGCCGCCCTCTCCGCTGCGATTTTACTGGCCTCCGCACCCCACGCTGCAGGCGCGGCAGACGGCGCGCCCTCGGTATCGGGAGAGCTTTCTGGCGAACTCCAGAACGACTGGACCTACACATC
>JAYOMI010000141.1:0-7195 GCA_038120765.1 Rhodospirillaceae bacterium | reverse complement strand
CCGGAACATGATCATCGCCAGGCATTTTTCTTTGCCGAGTCCCTAGCGCCGGTGCTGCCGTTTTCCTATCAGGTAAGACGCTCGGACTTCGATGAAATCCTGTTTCGCGATGCCGAGAATGCCGGCGTCGTACTCAAGGAAAAATATGCCGTCACCGGGAGCCAACGTTCGGCCCGTGGCTGGCGTCTCGAACTCGATGGCGATGACGGGATGTCCGAGATAACCGCGACCTACCTGGTTGATGCGTCGGGCCGCGACGGCTTTCTGGCGCGCGCGCACGACCTCCGCGTCCGAAACAGCCGCCACAACAGCGCTGCCTTGTTTGCCCATTACGAAGGCGTGGATCCCGGTGCGTGGGAAACGGCGGGGAATATTTCGATTTACTGGTTCGAGCATGGATGGATCTGGATGATCCCGTTGCCCGACGGGGTGACCAGTATTAGTGCCGTCTGTATGCCTGACTACCTGAAAACCCGCCGGGGCGACCTCGACGATTTTATGGAGCAAACGCTTCGTCTTTGCCCGAAGGCCTGGGACGTATTGAAGGATGCGCGGCGCATCGGCGAGGTCAGTGGCGCCGGCAATTATTCCTACAAGGCCACATCGGCGGGCGGGGACGGCTACCTTCTGGTCGGCGATTCCTATGCGTTCGTCGACCCGGTCTTTTCGACAGGTGTCCTGTTGGCAATGAGCGGCGCGGAGCGCGCTGCGCGCACGGTAAACGACATTCTCGACCGCCCGGCAAAGGCGGCGGCATACCAGCGGCGGTATCAGCGGGAAATCGACCATGCGATCACGCGGGTGTCCTGGTTCGTGATGCGCTTCAACACCCGGACGATGATGAATCTCTTCATGGCGCCGCGGAATCCGCTTGGTGTCAAGAACGCGGTTATTTCGCTGCTGGCCGGTGATTTCTATCGGGGCGGTACGCTCGCCTGGCGGCTCTCTCTGTTCCGGGGAATATATGCCGTTTCCCGATGGCTCAACCGGGATGAGGAGAATCGGATCGGCGAACGCCTCAGGAATTTGCCTTCGGTATCGATGCCGGAGAATGAACGGTCCGGTCGCGCAGCGCCTGAACTGGCAAACGCGCCCGGCCGCCCGGGCTGAGCCCCCCGTAACATCAGTCGACGACGAAGAGTTTCGCGCCGACGGTCGTGGACGACCGGTGCGGTTCCGCCTCGTCCGCCACCTGGTAGCTCATCCCCGGCGTCAGGGTGAAAGTCCGGCCGTCGGCGAGTTCTGTATGCAATTCGCCTTCCAGACAGAACAGGATGTGGCCTTTGACGCACCAGTGATCTGCGAGATAGCCGGGGGAATATTCCAGCATGCGGACGCGAATGTCGCCGAATTGGCGGGTCCGCCAGAAGGCAGATCCGGTTTCTCCCTTGTGTTCGGTGACTTCTACGTCGGACCAGTCGGTGTCGCCGAAAGGAATATCTGTCATCTTCATCGTCAGCGCTTTCTTTGGGGTAGCGTTGAATTAGGTTGCTATTAATCAGTCTATGACCATATATACCCCTAACAGCCGATACTTCCTCGTGTAGAGGACGACTTTTCGAACAGAAATTTCGTCAAAGGTGATCGGCAGTTAAGCAATTATCCTTATCCGTATTGATCGTTGCGCATTAGCCAGTGCCACCAGGCACAAACGCAGGCAGCTGATCTACGCGAGCTTCCTAAAATTTAAAACACCGCCGCGCGCAATCCGCAGGGATTCGTGAATCGTGGCGGCTATATGAAAGACTAGACTTGAAAAAATTCAGT
Organism: Rhodospirillaceae bacterium; assembly: GCA_038120765.1. Taxonomy (GTDB): domain Bacteria; phylum Pseudomonadota; class Alphaproteobacteria; order MPNO01; family UBA830; genus CAXBCP01. The sequence continues at coordinate 5,428 of JAYOMI010000141.1, read as the reverse complement.
GATCTCGGCCTCGCCGAGACCGTCCTCAAGGCCGTCGAGGCCGAGGGCTATACCTCACCCACACCTATCCAGGCACAGGTCATTCCGGCCATGCTCGAAGGTCGCGACGTTCTCGGGACCGCGCAGACCGGCACCGGGAAAACCGCTTCTTTTGTTCTGCCGCTGCTGCACAGGCTGGCGGACGACCATGCGCGCCCTGCGCCGAAAACCTGCGGTACCCTCATCCTCGCGCCGACGCGCGAACTAGCGGCACAAATCGCCGACAGCGTACGCGCCTACGGCAAATACGGTCGTCAGTCGGTGGCTGTTGTCGTCGGTGGTGTGAAACCAGGCCCGCAGATCACGGCGATGGCCCGTGGCGTCGATATTCTTGTCGCGACGCCCGGCCGCCTGATGGATCACATGCAGGGCGGCGCAATCCGCCTGGACCAGACGACAACCGTCATCCTCGACGAGGCCGACCAGATGCTGGATCTCGGCTTCATGCCGGCGATCCGCAAGATCATGGCGAAGGTGCCGGCAAAGCGCCAGACAGCCTTGCTGTCCGCGACCATGCCGAAACCGATCCGCGCCCTTGCCAATGATTTTCTGTCCAATCCGGTGGAAGTCGCTATAGAGACCGTCGCAAAGCCGATCGAACTGATCGACCAGAGCGTTATCCTGGTAGACCGGTCGTCGAAACGCCGGATCCTGACGGACATGCTAAGCGCGAGAGAGGTGGAGCGCGCGATCGTTTTCACCCGCACAAAGCGTGGCGCCGACAAGGTGACGCGTTTCCTCGCGGATGCAGGCCTGTCCGCGGCGGCAATTCACGGCAACAAGAGCCAGAACCAGCGCACCAAGGCGTTGGACGCTTTCAAGCATGGCAGCGTGACGATCCTTGTCGCGACCGATATCGCCGCGCGCGGGATTGACGTGGATAATGTTTCCCATGTGGTGAATTTCGAGCTTCCGAATATCCCGGAATCCTACGTTCACCGGATCGGGCGGACGGCACGCGCCGGTAAATCCGGTATTGCGGTCTCGCTATGCGATGGCGCCGAACGCGAATTCCTGCGCGATATCGAGAAGCTGGTTGGATATAAAATCAGCTCGACCGGCGATGGCGGGGCAGGCGATGCACCGGAACCGCGTCGGGGAGGCGGCCGCAACGGAAATGGTAACGGCAATCGCCAGCAGCGCGACGGTGCGCCCAAGACGGCCCGGTCCGGCAATCGCCCGCCGCGCAGAAACAAGCAGAAGCCGCAGCCTGCCGCTCAGGGCGCGCGCGCGGAATTACGGCCCAGAAACGAGGGGGACGGCGATGGTCTTGCCCGTATGCTCGGCCAGAAACCCGGCGGCAATCGTCCGTCAGGCCGGTCCGGCGCGCCCCGGCGCTCGTCCCGCAAGGGCGGCCAGGGCGGGCGTTCCGAAAACCGTCAGTCGGTTTCCGCCTGAATAGCTGAATTCAGCACGTCTGAATGAATTGAACGGCCACCGGTATTTTTCCGGTGGCCGTTTCTTTTGTCAGCGCACCCCGCCATAGGCGACGCCGGACAGATCCGCCATCTCGCGTTTCCAGGTCGTCAGGTCTTTGACCGAGAAACCCGAAAGATGATCGTGGCCGCAGGCACGCGCCATCACCTGCATCAGTTCGACCGAGGCATCGAAGAAATTCTTCAGCTGGATTGCGGAGTTTTCGACCACTAGCCGGCTGACGAGATGCGGTTTCTGCGTCGCGATTCCGACCGGGCAGAAATTGGTATGGCAGGCGCGCATGGCGATACAGCCGATTGCCTGCATGGCGGCATTGGAGACGGCGATGGCGTCGGCGCCCAGTGCCAGCGCCTTGATGAAATCGGCAGGTTTCCGGAGGCCGCCGGTAATGACCAGCGTCACATCGCGCCGGCCGGCTTTGTCCAGATGGCGGCGCGCGCGTGCCAAGGCAGGGATTGTCGGCACGGAGATGTTGTCCCGGAAAATCGTGGGTGCAGCGCATGTGCCGCCGCCCCGGCCGTCGAGAATGATGTAATCGACACCGACATCCAGCGCCGCATCGATATCCTTTTCGATGTGCTGTGCGGAGAGCTTGTAACCGATCGGGATGCCGCCGGTGCGGTCACGCACTTCGTCGGCGAATTCCCGGATCTGGCTCGTTTCGGTCCAGTCCGGGAAGCGGGCAGGCGATACCGCGTCTTCGCCATCGTCAAGGCCGCGGACCTCCGCGATCTTGCCTTTTACCTTGTCGCCCGGCAGGTGCACCGCCGGTGCCGGTCTTGGCGCCCTGGCCGCCCTTGAAATGAAACGCCTGAACCCGGGCAAGCTTGTCCCACTCGAACCCGAAGCGCGCCGACGCAAGCTCGTAGAAATAGCGGGAATTCTCTGCCTGTTCTTCCGGCAGCATGCCGCCTTCGCCGGAACAGATGCCGGTGCCGGCAAGCTCAGCGCCGCGTGCCAGCGCAATCTTTGCCGGTTCGGATAATGCGCCGAAACTCATGTCGGAGACGAGGAGTGGTATCTCCAGCTTCAGAGGCTTTTGCGCGTTCGGCCCGATGATAACATCGGTGCCGACATCGTCTTTATCGAGCAGGGGCGGTCGGTGAAGCTGCGCTGTCAGAATCTGGATATCGTCCCAGCCCGGCAGGTCGTCCCGCGGAACGCCCATGGATGCGACCTGCCCGTGGTGACCGGTCTTCGAGAGACCGTCTCGTGCATATTGCTAGATAAGCCCGTTCAGCGGCTCTTCGGCGGTACCGTGGCTGGTATCGGCATACAGGCCGAGATAGGCGTCCCTGTCGAAGGGCTGCGGATTGTCCTTCGCCCATGTCCGGATTTCATCTTCGTCAACCAGAACGTCGCCGTCCTCGATCCAGCTCGAGAACTTCGGCAGGACCTCGGAATTATTGTATTCCGATACACCGGTTTCCAGCTTGTAATCATAGTTGTGGACGCCGCAGATCAGGTTGTCGCTGTCGTCGACGAAGCTATCCGACATCAACGCGCCCCGGTGCAGGCAGCGTCCGTAAAAGACCGAGACGGCGTCGTCGAACCGCACGATGACGAGGTCCACGTCTGCCACAAGGGCATATTCGGGTTGGCGGTCTTCAAGGTCTTCGAGTTTGACGATAGAGAGCTTGTTCACCGTGATATCCGTATCTGTCCCCGTGTGCGTCTGAAGTGGTGTACGTGACGGCCCCGAGCGCGGATCGTGCGTTCACGGTTCGGCGGTGGCCACCCGCACCGTAACCACCATTCATGACGAATGAATTGCGCTCCACATGGAGCGCGGCGGTGTGGACCGCCGCGACCGGTAATTCTGCTTCAAGCCCGTGTGCAGGAAGGCAGACCGGCACATGGCCGCCGCTCGCTGCTTTGTAAGGGACGCGGCCCGTGGCCGCGTCCCTGAGCGCTACTTATTCTGCGGCGCTGACGATCTCGATCATTTCGATGTCGAAACTGAGGTCCTGACCCGCGAGCGGGTGGTTCCCGTCGAGCGTGACCTCGTCACCCTCTACCGCCGCGACGGTTAGCACGAGCGTCTGACCGTCCGGTGCAGTCGCCTGAAGCTGGGCGCCGACGGTCAGGTCGACCTCCTGCGGGATCATCGAGCGCTCGACGGTCTGCACGGCGTCCGGATGATGGGGGCCGTAGGCTTTGTCCGCGGTGACATCGACGGTCGCCTTTTCACCGATTTCCATGCCGACGCAGGCCTCTTCCAGGGTCGGGATGATGGTGTTCTCGCCGATGACGAATTCCAGCGGTTCGCGCCCCTCGGAGGAATCGAACACCGTCCCGTCGGTAAGTTTACCTGTATAACTGATGCGAACGGTGTCACCGCTATTGGCCTGGGCCATGATGTATCTCCTGTTGGTTTCGTTAAGGGGGCGCAGTCGGCGCACCGCATTCATCCGGCGACTTGCCGATTTCCGGCGGGCCGACAGAGACATCCCCGGAGTGTCCGGTGGATTTCTGGTATTTCCGGGACCCTAACAGCCATAAATCAGCACTGCAAATCCGTGCCGCGCGGGCGAATGCACGCCCATGCTTTCGCCCGGAATCAAATTCGACTATGGCTATCCCACCTGAACAGCGATCCGTAAGGTCCAATCGTGTCTTCTGAAGGCTCAGTAGCGGCTGCCGATGTCAGCGTGATTATCCCTGCCTACCAGGCGGAGAGCACGATTGCGCGGACGCTTGACAGCGTGCTGGCGCAAACCGCGCTACCTGCGGAGGTTATCGTGATCGATGACGGCTCGCAGGACCGGACCCGGGAGATCGTCGGCGGATATGTTTCCCGCGACACGCCCTGCGCCATTCGTCTTATCGATCAGCAGAATCTCGGCGCCGGCGCTGCACGGAACCGGGGATTGCTCGCGTCCGGCTGCGGGCTGGTTGCGTTCCTCGATGCCGACGATGAATGGTTGCCGGAAAAACTGTTCCGCAGTCTGTCGGAAATGGAAGCAACGGCGGCGGACCTCGTATCGCACGATTATCTCCGGACCGAGGGTGGGACCTCAGCCCATATCGGCTGCGCGCACAACTTCAACCGCCGGCCCGATCCGTTCGTCGATTATTTCCTCCGCGGCTACATCGCGACATCGACGGTGGTGGCCCGCAGACAGTTGCTGCTGGACGTCGGGGGGTTCGATCCATCCCTGCGCGCGGGGCAGGACTACGAACTCTGGCTCGCAACAATCAGCATGCCGGGGGTTCGGCATCATGTCTTTGCCGAAGCTCTTACCCGGTATCATGTCACTCCGAACAGCATCACCAGCCAGGCGGAGCAAAGGCGCCGGGCGGCTGTCCGGATCCTGTACCGTCACCTTTCAGCGCTCCGCGGGCGCAGCCGCTACCCAAGAAGCGTCGGTATAATGCGCGCCGCGATCATCTGTCTCCAGGCGGCGCAGGCGCACCGGGCCGCGGGCGAGATGGCTGCGGCGCTGACGGTCATTTTCCGTTTGCCGATTCATGCTGTATTGATCATGGCTTCGAGGTGCAAGACGGCGATTGGCCGTCCTGACTTTCTTAAAGGCGAAGAGGCAGCGGAGTGACACAGAAGACGGGGACACCCGAGACCACCGGGCGGGCGCAAGCCGATGCTGAAAACCCGTTTCTGTCGACGCGTGAACAGGCAGAAGGCAAGACAGCTGTCGGTCAGCAGCGAAACAGGCTGTGGTGGGAAACGAAACCAATGACATATGCCGACTGGGAAGCCAAAGAACGGCTGCCCCGGTCTGCAGAAGAACTGACCGAGATCGAAAACCAGATCATCTCCCAGAGCCCGTTCATGCGAGATACGCTCGACTGGTCGCAGTTCAACGGTCTCAAGGTGCTCGACATCGGCTGCGGCTCGGGAGCATTGGCGACACGGATCGCCAAGCACGGAGCAACAGTGACGGCGGTCGATCTGACCCAGACCGCCGTGGACCTGACGCGCAGGAATGCCGCC
>JAYOMI010000140.1:0-7358 GCA_038120765.1 Rhodospirillaceae bacterium | reverse complement strand
CTGGCCGGGGATACCGCACGCCAAGCCACCAGCAATGAGGTGAAGACGTTGCGTGTCGAGACGCGCAACCTCAAGGAGGCGCTGGCCGAGCAGATGCTGAAGAACCGTGTGCTGTTGGAAAACTACTACCTGCCCGGTGACCTCGAAAACCAGATCGGGGCCTTCATCGAGCACTATAACCACGAGCGCTATCACGAAAGCCTCGGCAACGTCACGCCGGCTGACGCCTACTTCGGCCGCGCCACCGCCATTATCGAAAGGAGAAAACGGATCAAGGAACTCACCATCAAAAACCGCCGCTTGAATCATCAGCGGCACGCCGCTTAACATCCACCAAGGAGAGCCAGATCCTCCGTTAAATCAGACGATCAACTGGCCCAAAAATTTTGACGACGGACATACGAGAAATCCGAGGGCGCCTCGGACTTTCCGAGACTCGTCTTCGAGGCCGTCGCGGCCACGAAGGGGGAAACCCTGCCCGAAGCCGCGGATGACGGCGCCGCGGAAGCGGGAAAGCCTGAAGAAGCGTCGCTCAGCGACGGCGATCTCGACATCAAGGAAATTATGGCCCGCCTCGAAATTGCCGCCGAACGGGCCCAGCTTCGCGCCGGCGAAGACGCCAAACGCGACCGGGCCGAAGCTACACCGGAGATCCTGGACCGGGCCGTTGGGGGACGCGCCTGAGCCGGAGCGTAGCGTTGCGTAGTCTTTCCGGTCGGTAGGCGCCGGAACCTCGTCAGGGAAGGGGCGGGCCGTTGGGTCCGCCCTTTTTCTTTGGACCGGTTGCGTCGGGTCAGAAAATATCCGAGCGCTCGTACTGCACGGGCCAGGTCATGTTCTCGGCGTGGAGCTTCGTCGCCGCGTGCAGCGGCCAGTAGGGATCGGCGAGCAGGGTGCGCCCGAGGACGACGAGATCGGCGCGCCCGTTGGCGATCACCTCCTCGCAGAAATCGGGACTGTGCAGCAGGCCGACCGCCCCGGTCGCCATGCCCGTTTCGCGTTTGACCGTCTCCGCCAGCGGTATCTGGTATCCGGGATGGACCGGGATCTGCTGGCGGGTGTCGTTGCCGCCGGAAGAACAGTCGATCAGGTCGACGTTGCCGCCCGCGGCAAGGCGTTTCACCACCTCGACGGTGTCGCCCAGCGTCAGGCCGCCATCGACCCAGTCGGTGCAGGACAGGCGCACGAAGAGCGGAAGATCCTCCGGCCATTCGCGGCGGATGGCGCCGAGCGTTTCCATCAGGAACCGGCTGCGGTTTTCGAGCGATCCGCCATAGCCGTCGGTGCGCCGATTGCTCAGCGGCGACAGGAAGCTGTGACCGAGATAGCCGTGTGCGGCATGCAGTTCCAGCAGTTTGAACCCGGCTTCGCGCGCGCGCCGGGCCGCATCGGCGAAATCCTGCAGCACCCGGGCGATGGCATCCCCGTCCATTTCCACGGGCGTCTGCCAGTCGGCGAAGGGCAGGGCGGACGGCCCGATGACCTGCCAGCCCTGGTCCGAGTCCGGGGCAAGCGGTCCCGCGCCGTCCCAGGGGCGCGCGGTGGAGGCCTTGCGCCCGGCGTGACCGATCTGCATCGCGGGCACGGCGCCCTGATCGGCGATAAAGGCGGCGATACGTTTGAACGCGTCGCGCTGGTCGTCGTTCCAGATGCCGAGACAGTTCGGGGTGATGCGTCCCTCGGGCGAGACATGCGTCGCCTCGGTGACCACGATCCCGGCGCCGCCGACCGCCCGGCTGGCAAGGTGCACGTAATGCCATTCCTCCGGCATACCGCCGGTCGCGGAATACTGGCACATGGGCGACATCATGATCCGGTTCCGCGCGGTGACCGAGCGGAACGTCGCAGGGCGGAACAGGTGGGGGTTGCGGTCGCGTTGGAGAATACGGCGTTTGTTTTCTGACATGGCTCTCTGATGCTCGTTCAAGGGGCGGTGCGGGCGGAACCGCGGAAGGCGGCCGGCAGATTAACACGGGATAAGGTGGAAATACCGGCGCGGCGCGCCCACATCTTCTGCAACCCGCTCAATCGAAAGGAACCGGCCGTGCGTAACTCTCTTGCAAGGGGCGCGATAGTGCGATCCGCCTTCGCCGCGTCACTGGCACTCGCGGCGATACTCGCCGCACCCGCTTCCGCCGAGGAAATCGGCCATGTGGACACGGCGTTCAAGCTGCTGGGGCGCAACCACCAGGTCGCGGTGGAAGCCTTCGACGATCCGAAGGTGCAGGGCGTGACCTGCTTCGTCAGCATGGCGCGCAAGGGCGGGCTGACCGGCACACTGGGGATTGCGGAGGAAACGTCCGATGCCTCCATCGCCTGCCGGCAGGTCGGCCCGATCGCGTTTGTCGAGGCGATCGAGGACGACGAGGAAGGGGAGGAAGTGTTCAAGAAACGCCAGTCCGTCTTTTTCAAACGGCTCAATGTTGTCCGGTTTCTCGACGCTAAGCGCAACACGCTGGTCTATCTCGCCTATAGCGACAAGCTGATCGACGGGTCGCCGCAGAATTCGGTCTCCGCCGTCGCGATGATGCCCTGGGGCGACCGGATGCCGGAAAAGGCGCTCACGAAGTAGCCCGGAAGATCGACTCGGATACGAAGGCCTGGTGCGTCACCTCGCCGTCGAAGGCCTGGAAGCCTGCGAAATCGTCGCGCGCTTCGGCGCGGGCGGGCGAGGCCAGCGCGGCGTTCAGCGACGGGATGTCGTCGAACGTCATCTGCGCGATCAGCAGGTTGCCGCCGGGCGTGATCGCAAAGGGGTCGGTGAAATCGGCGGCGCGATGCAGGACCAGCGAGCCGATCCCCGGAAAGCGCTGCAGAATGGGAGCGTGGCTTTTCCGGTAATAATCGACGAACCGGTCCGGGTCGGCCGCGGTACCGTGATAGCGAACGATGTAGGAAGCCGTCATTTCGTGCCTTTCCGCTGATATTCAGGTGTCAGTAGATAATCAGGTTATCTTTATTGAGGCCGATTCTCAATCGGCGTTTCGCCGGTCGCGGCGGGTCGCGGCGAGCCTCCCGCAGAATGCAGGGCGCATCGTCTTTGTTGCCCGCTGGCGTGGCGCTGCCCGGTGTTTTAACCTGTTGCGCAAGACTGCATAACACTGACCCAACAAGAGACCGAACAAGACACGGAGGAGACCGATGACCGGTATCGATTTTGGCATTTTCGATCATCTCGACCGGCGGCCCGATACGCCGCTTGCGCAGACCTACGAAGACCGGCTGAAACTGATCGAGGCGTACGATGCCGCGGGCTTTTACGCCTATCAGATCGCCGAACACCACGCGACGCCGCTCACCGTCGCCCCCTCGCCGAGCGTCTTTCTGTCCGCCGTCGCCCAGCGCACGACGCGGCTGAAATTCGGGCCGATGGTCTACGTGCTGCCGATGTACCATCCGCTCCGGCTGGTCGAGGAGATCTGCATGCTCGACCAGTTTTCGAACGGGCGCTTTCTCTATGGCGTCGGCAAGGGGATCACGCCCTACGAGCTCGGCTATTTCGGCGTCGACCCGAAGGATGCGCGCGACATCTATGAGGAGATTCTCGATATCACGCTGCTGGCGATGGACCCGGCGACGGAACGGCTGAACTGGCACGGCAGGCATTTCGATTTCGAAGACGTGCCGGTCAACATTCACCCCGTCCAGCAGCCGCACCCGCCGCTGTGGATCGGGGTCGGCACGCCGGAAGGCGCCACGAACGCGGGCGCGCGGGGCATCAACGCGCTGACCAATTCGCCGCTCGCCCGCTCGACCGAGCTGATGCAGCGCTACCGCGATGCCTATACCGGCGACGAGGCGGCGATGCCGAAGATCGCCATCTGCCGCCACACCGTCATCGCCGAAACCGACGAAGAGGCGGAGCGGATCATGCGCGAGGCCTATCCCGCCTGGTACCGGCATTTCGTCGCCCTGTGGAAGGAACACGGCGACAGCCCGGTGGTCGCCGCCTATACGGAAGACTTCGACGAGACGGTCGCGAAGGACCTGCTGATCTTCGGCTCGCCCGCCACCGTGCGCGCCGAGATCGAGCGCTATCTCGAAACCTCGGCCACCAACTATTTCGTCTGCCGCTTCGCCTTCGGCTCGCTGACCTATGAGCAGTCCCGCATGTCGCTCGACGGATTCGTCGGGGAAGTGATGCCGCATTTCACGCACAACAAACAGGCCGCCGAATAATGATCTTCGAGAGACGCGCATACACGATGGAACCGGGCCACGTGCCCGCCTTCGACAAGGCGCAGACGGATCGCGGTTTCGATCTCGTCAAAAGCTACATGGACCGTCTCGTCGGGTATTTCTCGACGCGGACAGGCCCGACCGACCAGGTGGTGCACCTGTACCGCTATGACAGTTTCGACGACTGGAACACGCGCATGCGCGGCCTCTATGCGGTGCCGGAACTCACACCCTATTTCGTCAACACCCGCAAGATCGTCCGCCGCCAGGTCAACGGGTTTTCCGAACTGCTGCCGGTGGATGCGCTCAACCCGCTCTGGGGCGGCGGCAATGACTGGCTGCCGGAAACCGGCGCGAAGCTTGCCGGCCTGAATGCCGACAGGGTGATCGAGGAGCGCGCGTTCCAGCTTCGCCCCGGCGGAATCCCGGCCTTCGTCGAGGCGTGCAAGTCGCACGGGATAAAGGCGCTCGCCACGATGGACGGGCGCACGATCGGCGCCTTCATGTCCATGACCGGCCCGCTGCAAAACATTACGCTCTGGTGGTGGTTCGAGGATGCGGCGGAGCGCGAGACCCGCGTCGCCGCGCTGGCGGCCGACGCAGACTGGCAGGCGTTCATACGGACGATCACGCCGCTGCTGGTGGACCAGTCGAGCCTGCTGCTCACGCCGCGGCCGGTGCCGGAGATGTCGCCCCTGTTCGGGTGATCCCTCTTCGCCTCAACCGTGTTCGCTTGACAACGCCCGCCGGCCGTCCGCATAATTGTATGTACACGAACAAATATGCGTTCCGAAGCCAGAGGGGTCGAACAATGACATTTGTCCGTAATGCCTGGTACGTCGCCTGCTGGGCGACCGATCTGACCACGTCACCGCATGCCGAAACAATCCTGGGCGAGAACGTCGTTCTGTGGCGCGGGGCGGACGGGACGGTCCGCGCGGCGGAAGATGTCTGTCCCCACCGCTTCCTGCCCCTGTCCCAGGGCCGCGTCATCGGCGACGACCTGCAATGCGGCTATCACGGGCTGACCTTCGACGGCGCGGGCACCTGCGTCGATGCGCCGACGCAGGACGCGCCGCCGGCGAACTGCCGGATCCGGTCCTATCCGGTCCATGAAAACATGGGGCTGGTGTGGATCTGGATGGGCGATGCGGCGGCCGCCGACACGTCGGAGATCTACGACCTGCCGGAATACCACCAGGACCGCTGGGGCGTCGGCTTTGGCGATGCGCTGGATGTCGAGGCGAATTATCTTCTGCTGTGCGACAACCTGTGCGATCCGACCCATGTGAATTACGTGCATCCCTCGACCCTCGGCAATCCGGACGGCATCAACGCGCCCGTCGTGTTTTCCGACGAGCCCTGGGGCGTGCTGACGGAGCGCTTCACGCCGAATTCGTCGCCCACCGGGTTTGTCGATGCCTTCGGCACCTATGACGGCAAGGTCGATATGTGGCAGCGCTACCTGATGTACCTGCCGTCGGTGTCGATTATCGATTTCGGCGCGACCGCGGCGGGCACCGGCAGCTTTGAGAGCGGCGGCGACGGGCGGCTCCAGGTTTTTTCCTGCCATTTCATGACGCCGATCACCGAGACGCGCACCATCGACCGCTGGCTGCATGTGCGCAATTTCCTGGCCGACGACACGTCCGTCGGCGACGGCATCAGCGACCAGTTCCGCATCGCCTTCGCCGAGGACAAGGAAATCCTGCAATCGGTACAGGCCGAGGAGGAACGCCACGCCGGGCGGGCCAAGGTCGGTCTCGACCTCGACGCCTCGGCGGGGCTGTTCCGGCTCAAGATCAACCGGCTGCTGCGCGCCGAAGCGCAGGCCGCCGCGCAGGCGGCGGAGTAGGGCGGGCGCCGCCGCCGCCTCCATCTACACGTCCAACCCGGCGCTTGCCGGTCCGGGGGCTGTATGGGACCGCGTCGGAAGGATACGTCAGTAACCGCATCGGCCGACAATTCTCGCAACGGCGGTCCTTCGGGGCCGCCGTTTTCCGTTGCGGCATGTCGCCTGTCGGGCGGCGGGAGCCGTTCCGGTGGCCGCCCGGCGTCAAGGATTTTGTCGAATCCCGCTTGATATACGTCAAGGCGGCGCGGCCGGACTGCGCCAAGGATATTCCGGCTGAATTGCTTTGGCCGGACCCATAGGAGGAAATCGTGGCAAAAAATGTTGGCAGCATCGATCGTATTCTGAGGGCCGTTGTCGGGCTTGCCTTGATCGCATACGCGCTCGGCATCATTGCTCCCGGCACCGGGTACAATCTGTATGGGTGGATCGGGGTCGTGCCGCTTCTCACCGCTGTCGTGAGTTTCTGTCCTTTTTACCGGATCATCGGTGTGCGCACCTGTCGGCCTAAAAACGCTCACCGACATGCCTTTTCAGGACATCGGATTACGGACCCCTGCTTGCGCCACACGGATGATGACCGGTATGTTTCCATTCGGCAGCGCCAGGCCGGCCCGTCTTTATTGTCAAGGAGGATGAGAATGACGCAACGGCACATGATGGAGATCGTCCGCGACCAGAACCCGGTCACGCTGTCTCCCGACCACACCGTCAAGGAAGCCTGCGAGCGCATGCGCGAGCGGAGGATCGGGGCGGTCCTCGTGACGGATCAGGACAACCACCTGGTCGGTATTTTTACCGGCCGCGATGCGGTCTGCAGCGTCCTCGCCGAAGGACGCGACGCCGCGCAAACACGCCTCGCCGAGGTGATGACGCCGGATCCCGATACGATCGATCCGGGCAGGATCGCAATCGACGCGCTGCGCCTCATGCAGGATAGCGGGTATCGTCATGTGCCGATTACCGAATGCAAACGCGTCGTTTGAATTGTGTCCGCGGGCGATTTTCGCGGGCTCGAGACAGCGCGCCTCGACGAGGAGACCGATCTCTGGGAGAGAATCTAGCTATCGCCCGGTCACGCCCGCATCGTGCGGAAAAGCGGCGGTCCTTCGGGGCCGCCGTTTTCATTTGCGACATGTCTCCTTCGGGTCAAAAACGGCTGTTCTAAAAACCAGTCAGCTAGGTCCGCTCTAACCCCGAAAACGGAAGACTGTTGGCGAACGTCTGATGCTGGAGGTGCAGCGGACGTGAATTTCGGGTGGCCAGACAGCCGTTTTTAGCCATGTGTGGACGGCTCCGTGTTGGCAAGGGTTTTTTGACGGAGATG
>JAYOMI010000139.1:0-7550 GCA_038120765.1 Rhodospirillaceae bacterium | reverse complement strand
GCCTTCGGGCAAAGACGAAGCGTTTGCTCCATAAAATCGTCGAGGTCGCCCCGGCCGGGCCACCCCCGATGACGGCGACATCGTATTCATTGTTACCAGTGATGGCGAACCTCGTAATTCCGAACAATTAAGGGACAGGCACAGAGCGGAGACGTCGGCATTCCAACGCTACTGCAGCCGCGATCTCTTTCCGACCGACAGGCGCTTTGGCGATTATCGACTGCCGCATTCTAGACGCGGGGCACCCGATGCAGCAAGCCGACGTGACAGTCGATTTCGTCGGCAAAATCGTTAAGATCGGGAACAGAATTCAGATGACGCAAGAACACAAAACCCGGAGCATCCCACGTGACCGAAACCGAAAACAAACACTTCGATTACATCATCCTGGGTGGTGGGTCGGCAGGGTGCACCCTCGCGAACCGCCTGTCCGCTGTCGCGTCGAACGAAGTACTTCTTGTCGAGGCAGGCAAGGATTATACGCCGGGAAACGAGCCGGCGGACATGCTGGATTCCTATCCGATGGGGGCCTCCTTCAATCCTGCCTATCACTGGAGCGAACTGAAGGTCCGCCTCTCCCATACACCGTCAAACAGCGCGCAGCGTCAGGCGCCGCGTTTTCTCGAACAGGCGCGTGTTGTCGGCGGCGGCTCGTCCATCAACGCCCAGATGGCCAATCGCGGTTCTCCCCTCGACTACAACGAATGGGAAGAGAAGGGCGCGAAGGGCTGGGACTGGGACAGCGTGCTGCCCTATTTCCGGAAGCTGGAAACCGATCACGACATCCAGGACGACTATCACGGCACGGACGGTCCGATCTCCATCCGCCGTGTGCCCAAAGATCACTGGCCCGAATTTACCCGTGCGGTTACGGGTGTTCTGAGCGAAAGCGGGCTGAAAGAGGTCGAGGACCAGAACGGCTATTTCGAGGACGGCTGGTTCCGCAGCACCATCTCTAACAAGGACGAGACCCGCGTTTCCGCGTCCATGGGCTACCTGAACCGCGATGTCCGCGCGCGTCCGAACCTTCATATCCTGCCGGAAACCACGGCGGAAACGCTCGTCTTCGAGGGACGCCGGGTGATCGGGGCCGTGGTGAACACCAAAGGAACCCGGCGCACGCTGAAGGGGGCGCGCACGATCGTCTCCACCGGCGCCCTGCATACGCCGACCCTGTTGATGCGGTCCGGCATCGGCCGCGGCGGCCACCTGCAGGATATGGGGATCGACGTCATCGCCGACCGCCCCGGGGTCGGCAATAACCTGAACGAGCATCCGACCATCGCCGTCTCGGCATATCTGAAATCCAATGCCCGCCTGCGCGCCGATACCGGCACGCGGCGTCACGCTCAGGTTTCGTTCCGCTATTCGTCCGAAGTGCCGGAATGCGGCCCGGGCGACATGTATGTGTCCGTGACCGCGAAATCCGCGTGGCATGCGGTCGGCGTGCGGCTCGGCTCCTTCCTGATGTGGTGCAACAAGCCTTACTCGCGGGGCAATGTGCTGCTGGCGAGCCCGAACCCCACCGCAGAACCCGACGTCGATTTCAACATGCTCTCCGACCGGCGGGATTACGACCGCCTCGCTCAGGGCGTGCACCGGATGGCCGGGTATTTCGCCCATCCCGCGATGGCCGGGATCGCCGCCGACGCCTTTCCCAGCGCCTATTCCGAGCGCGTCCGGAAAATCGGCGCCGTCAATACGAAGAACAGGATACTGACGAATATCCTGGCCGCTGTTCTCGACGGCCCTGCCCCGCTGCGCCGCGCCGCGATCAAGGGATTTATTACCCTCGGCAAAACGCTTGACGAACTGATGACCGACGAAAAGGCGATGGAGGCATTCATCCGCGAGAATGTCACCGGGTGCTGGCACCCGTCCGGCACCGCCCGGATGGGACAGGCCGACGACCCGCTGGCCGTGACGGCGCCGGATGGAAGCGTCTATGGAGTCGACGGCCTTACTGTCTGCGACGCGTCGCTGTTTCCCTGCGTGCCACGCGCAAATACGAATATACCGACGATCATGTGTGCCGAAAAAATAGCGGACAGCCTGCTGAACTAAATGTCCCGCAGGACCGACGACCCTTCGTTCACCCCTTCCGCCTGATCCGTCGCAGTCGACGGCACAGGCCGGACCAGCAAGGCCGAAGAGATGACCGACGAGACGGCAATTTCGCTCTGGGACATGACGGCCGAAGAAGACAACCCGTCGCCTGCGATGGACGGCGATATCTCGACCGACCTTGCCATCGTCGGCGGCGGTTTTACCGGCCTGTCGACGGCGCTCCACGCCGCCGAACATGGCATCGATTGCAATGTGCTCGAGGCAAAGCAGATCGGATTTGGCGGCCCTCGGCATTCCGGCATTCGGGCTCGTGATCGTCTCCGTCCCGCTCGGCTTGTCGGCACCGTTTCTGATCGGCAATTTCCTCATCGGCTTCGGGACCGCGCTGTTCGGCCATGGCACGTTGACCGCAACGATGCGCCAGGCCCCCAAGGAACAGGCAGGCCTCGCACTCGGCGCGTGGGGCGCCGTTCAGACCTCAGCGGCAGGCGTTGCCATGGCGATGAGCGGCGTTATCCGCGATGTCGTGAACGCTGTGCTCGGCGCTTCGGACAGCGTCACGACCGATCATGCGGCGACGGGCGGGTTTATCGCCGTCTACGCGATCGAGATTCTCCTGCTGATCGTCACAATCGCGGCGACCCTGCCGATTCTCAGGGGCGTTATGGCCCGTAAAGGGAACACGCCGGACGACGACGCCCCCCTGAGAAAGACAACCGATATCGGGCCCCAGCATGGCGCGACTTGAGACTATAGAACATCCGGACCCCCGTCTGCGGGTGCCCACGGAACGGGTGACCTCGTTCGATGCCGGGTTGCGCCTTCTGATCGACAACCTGCTGGAGACGATGGACGCCACTTCGTCACTGGGTTTGTCCGCGCCCCAGGTTGGCGATCTGCGCAGTGTGGCCATCATAGCGCCTGCCGAAGACTCCACAACGCCCCGGGTGTACGTGAACCCCGAAATCTTGACCAAAGCAGCCTGGGGACTGATTCAGGAGAGTTGCCTCTCCCTGCCCGGCGTCACCGGAAACGTGTTGCGGCGGACGGAGATCCGCGTTCGCGCGCAGAACCGGAACGGCGATACGTTCGAGTGCGATCTGTCCGGCATGGATGCGGTTTCCCTGCAGCATGAGATGGATCATCTGGAGGGAAAGCTGTTTATCGACCGTCTGTCGGTCTTTCGCCGCCTTGGCCTGCGCCTGCGCGGCAGCGGATCGCAAAGGGCACGCGGCCACGCAGCCTGACGGCGGAACCCCGCCCGGACGCCACGCAAAGACACCTAGGCATACAGCCGCGCTTCGTCGTTGTTGTCGAGATCGTATGTATGCCGTGCCACGCGGTCGAGAAGCTGCCCTTCAAGACGGAGCACGACCGGCGCGTCGTCGCCAACGGCGGTGGTCCGGTGGATTTCACCCGGCAGGAAAAATGCGACTTCGCCGGCATTCTGAACAAAGCAATCACCCGGCTTGAGAACCGGCGCCGTCAGGTCGCCCTCATAGCCCCAGGTATACTTGGTCTGCTCGATCGCGCCCTTGTGCACGCCGTAGACCACGTAGGAAGCGCCGTGATCGTGTGCGCGCGCGCCGCCCGTCCGTCCGCCCGGCCGTGAAATGGACGTCATCAGGCAGAAGCCCGGACCGGGATGACCGAATTCTTCATCTATATGCAGATCGATACGCCCGGTCCTGCCATCCGCCTTCTCGGCAATTTCCTGCATCAGATCCGGCTGCGCCAGCAGAACCTTCAGCTCGGCGGCAATGCCGCGCGCCTGCGCCCGCGCATCCTCTGTACCCGCAAAGACGCCTCTGACCGCGTCGACAAAACTTTCAATTCCCGATGCCATGCCCGTTTCCCCGTTTTTGTTTCGCTTGTTCTTATAATAGGGTCATGGCAACTGGCTTCAAATGACAAACAGGACATCGACGAATGGGCGATCTGACGATTGATCTGGCGATTGACCGGTATGACCGGCACCTGCCGTTTTTCGACGGCACCCTGAACCTGCCGGACACTCCGAAAATCAGGGTTCTTCAGGTCGGACAGACCACCACGCTGCGCGACGGCACGGACCGTCACGAACGCATGCTGCAGGACGGCGCGTTCGATGCGGCAGAAACCTCTCTGGCTTCCTATATCGCGGCGAAGGCGCAGGGTCTTCCCTTCACCGCCATCCCTGTCTTTCCGAGACGCCTGTTCAGCCAGGGACAGATTTTCGTCAACAGTAACAGCGGGATTGAGACCCCGCGCGATCTCGAAGGCAGGACCGTGGCGCTGCAGTCATTCCAGACCACGCTTGCCGTATTGGCCAAGGGCGACCTCGCAAGCGAACACGGCGTCGATCTGGAGTCGATCGCATGGCGGGTGAAAACGCCGGACGCTGTGGCGACGGACAACCTGGGCCGGTTCGATATCGCCGCCCTGCCGGACGGATCCAACCTGACCGAACAGTTATGTACAGGCGCGGTCGATGCGCTGTTCTATTCACGCACCCCAACACCGCCACCGTCGCTGGCCGGCACCATCCGGCGGCTGTTCCGAGACCCCGGACAGGAAGAGGCACGCTTCGTCGACCGCAACGGGTATTGGCCGATCATGCATCTTGTCGCTCTCAAGGAAAGCAGCGTTGCGAAATGCCCCGACCTGCCGGCAATCCTGATGAAAGCGTTCGGGAACGCCGACGCCCTGTCGGCGGAATATCTCGCCGATCCGAACTGGTCGCGCATGCCGTGGGCGAAATATACCATCGAGGCCGAAGGCGACGCTTTCGGCCGCGATCTCTGGGCGTCGGGCGTTCAGGCGAACTTCACCAATCTTGAACGGTTTATCGGCTACGCGGCCAATCAGGGGTTTGTCGACACGGCGATGGACCCGGAAGACCTCTTTCATCCGTCAGTTCGCGACACCTGAATTCGCGTCTAGTCGCCGCCCTCGCGCACTTCCCTGAACACACGATCCGCAATGATCATCGCCTCGCGCACGCTGGGAACGCCGATATAGCCGCCGAGATGCAGCAGGGCCTCGGTGAGTTCTTCCTCGGTCCAGCCGAGGTTGAGGGCAAACCGGAGATGTATTTCCAGTTCCGGCCACGAATGATTACAGACATCCGAGGTGAGCGTGATCATCGCGCGGGTCTTGTGGTCCAGTCCCGGCCGCGACCAAAGCATGCCGAACACGGCCTCGGTGGCGTATTCGGAAAACGTCTCCATCACGGGGCCGGTATAGACGGACTTTGCCATCTTGTCGGCCATGGCGTCGCCCATCACCGCACGGCGGGTGGCCGCGCCTTTTTCATATGTTTCGGATTTTGACACGGGGTTCTCCGCTGCTTTTGTTGGACATTGCCGGACACTATAGCCGATGGAAACAGGGTCGCCTGAAGGTCGATAAATTCAGCTCACTGAACGGGCCGATCGGTGCTGTGTCACAGGCAGTTATCTGAGGCTTGCCAACTTGGCTATGCGGTCTTCGACCTCGCCCCAGGTCAGGTATCCGCGTTCCACCATGGCGCTCGTGACCGCCAGGGTCTGGCGGTCGTAATAGGGCATTGCGTCGTATTCCTCGGGACGCATGTCCTCGACCCCGCGCCGCATTTCATCAAGGCTCATCAGCGGCTTTTCCCGGTTGATCAAAGCCCACAGGGTGGCGATGAATGCGACCTGCCAGGGCGCGTCCGGCTTTCCGTTCCGGACGATCGCCCCCGCAGCGTCGGGGTTCCAGCCGACATCGTGATGCCGGCGGGTCATTTGCGGGTCGTGTCGATGCCGGTCCTGCCGGCCGTCACGCGGCGATCAGGTCGGGCTGCGGCAGGATTGCCGCATCGGCATCGAAACGTTCGCCCTTGCGCATGCAGAACAGCGGCGTCAGCAAACGCTCGGCGGCGACCTCCGTCTTGCTGTTATCGACCAAGGTCCATTTTCCGCGATCGTCGTTGAGTACGCTGATATCCGCATCGACGCCCTTCTTCAGGGTGCCGATCTCGCCTTCCATGCCCAGCATGGTGGCGCAGTTATTGGTGACCATCGGCACGACATCCTCCAGCGACACGCCGAGCGCCAGCATTTCGCTCATCGCATGGCAGAGCGAAAACTGCGCCCGTCCGGCGAACAGGTGCATCTCGTCGTCGGGATGATCCTTTGGCGTTCCCGGCTGGGGCAGCACGCTTGTATTGTAACCGTGCATGTCGGCGCCCAGCGTATGCGGCAGCACGCCCGCATCGAGGACCTTCTTTGCCATATCGAAGCTGAAATGCGAGCCGTGGCCGACATCCATCTTCAGGCCCTTGTCGAGTGCCCGCTTGACAATGGGGTGCAGCTTGCCCTTGCTGTTCACGAAGCCGCCGGGATGGCGGGTGAACGGATGGGCCAGAATATCGCCCGGCCGCAGAATCTTCACCGTATCGGAGAGCACCTTGTCGACGTCGATTTTGTATTTCGGCTTCTTCGGACGTCCCCAGAGCTGGCCGAAATGGATATATATCGGCAGGTTCAGCTCGTTGCCGGCCTTGACGGCGAGCTTCATCACATCCAGCCCCCAGCGCTCGTACCCGGCGATTTCCGCATGGGACTTGATACCCCTCACCAGGTCGGCGTTTTCACGCGCCGCCCGGACGGTGGCCTTCACGTCCACACCTTCGGGTGCGTACAGGTACGGATAGTAATGCCCTTCAAGCCCGCCGACCACGTAGATCGAAATAAACGCCAAGACCCGCGTTTTGGAGGGCTCGACGATAAACTTGCGGAAGGACGGGAACGTCATGCAACTGGGGCCGCCCTGATCGACCAGGGTGGTCACGCCGGAATGGACGCCGGCCATGTCCGGGTTGAGCCCGAAACGGCCGCTGACATGCTGGAATACATGGGCGTGGCTGTCGATCATGCCCGGCAGGACGATCTTGCCGCGGACATCGATGTTCTGCTTCGAGCCCGTGAGGTCGGCCTTCACCGCGGCGATTTTTCCGTCCTTGATGCCGACGTCGCGAATTCCGTCGATGCCCTGGGCGGGGTCGATGACGCGCCCGCCCTTGAGAACGATGTCGTAAAGTTTTTTACCGGCCATAGTCAGATTTCCTTCGAGTTTTTATCTGTGTCGTTTCCGAGTTTCGTCAGCACGTCCGCGAGAACCTTCGCGCCATCGCGCAGATCGCCCGGAGTGGCGTTTTCCGCTTCATTGTGACTGATCCCTTTTTCGCAGGGAACGAAAATCATCGCTGTCGGACAAATATAGCTCAATTGCCGCGCGTCGTGACCCGCCGCAGAGAACATGCGCCGATGCGGCGTCTGCAATGCAATGCATGCCTCTTCGACCGCATCTGTCATGCGGTCGTCGAAGTATACCGAGTCCGATTCAGCGATCCGCCAGGCTTCCACCTCGCAGGGGCCGTCATATGCGCCGCAGATCGTCTCGGTGAGGACCGCCATCTGTTCGAGATATTCCGAGTTTTCGTGCCGGATATCGATCGAGAACACGACCTCGCTGGAGAT
>JAYOMI010000138.1:1875-7795 GCA_038120765.1 Rhodospirillaceae bacterium | reverse complement strand
CCGGCCCCCCGCCCGGCCCGCCCGGGCCCCGCAGTCTCTCGACCAACCGACCGCGCGGCCGGCCAACGGAACGGCGGGCCAGATAGAGCGCGCGGGCGCCAGGCTCGCGACGGCAAGCGCCTCTCTGCGCCACCCGCGCGATGTGCTCGACCGTGCTGCGCGGGACATCGCGCAGCTGGATGGACGTCTGATCGGCGGCTTGCGCGCCCTCGTCCGCGACCGTGCGGCAAGATTCGAGGGATTATCTTCCGTCGAGCGTATGACGGGCGGCATTAACCGTTCGATCGCGAACGCGGATGCCGCGCTCAAGTCCTCCGGCCAGTTGCTGAACAGCCTGTCCTATGAACGGGTTCTCGACCGCGGCTTCGCGCTTGTGCGCGATGCCGATGGAGAGCCCCTGATGCAGGCTTCCGCCACCTCCGCCGGTCAGGCGGTATCCATACACTTCTCCGACGGGGATGTCGGGGCGACGATTATGGGTTCCGGCGGCGATCAGGGGGGGAAGAGCCGGCCGAAGGCGGCATCCAGGGCGGCGAAAGCGCCTGGTACTTCCGCCCGCAGCGCGGCAAAGCCCCCGGCGAAACCTGAGGCGGGACAGGGCTCGCTGTTCTGATGTCGAAACTTTCAGCCGCGTTACTCGCGTTTCTGTGGATAACCGGGCCGGCATTGGCGGCGGCGCCGGTACTGAAGGGTGATTTCGTCCAGGGCGGGCTCGTGTTCGGGAAGACGGATCCCGATACGGCCATCAGCCTGAATGGCCGCCTTGTCACCGTCTCGCCGGATGGCCGCTTCGTTCTGGGTTTCGGGCGCGACGCGCCGGAAACGGCCATTTTGCAGTCGGTGGGTGCCGATGGGAAACGGCTTGTCCGGACGCTGAAAATCAAAAAGCGGAAATATCGCATCCAGCGCATAAACGGGCTCCCGCCGAAAATGGTCTCGCCGTCTCCTGCCGCCCTGCTGCGCATCAAGGCCGAGGGCAAGGTTATCCGCGATGCGCGGGCGGTTTTTACGCCGGTGGCGCATTTTGCCGGCGGGTTTATCTGGCCCGCAAAAGGACGGATTTCCGGCGTCTATGGCAGTCAGCGTATTCTGAATGGTGAGCCGCGCTGGCCGCATCTGGGCGTCGACATCGCCGCGCCGGCTGGCACGCCCGTTATCGCCGCGGCACCCGGCCGGATTACGCTGGCGAACACCGACATGTATTTTACCGGCGGTACGGTGATTATCGATCACGGGCATGGCCTGTCGACAGTCTATTCTCATTTGAGTGCCGTCATTGCCCGCCTCGGGCAGATGGTCGAACAGGGTGAACTCATCGGAAAAATCGGCTCTACCGGAAGATCGACGGGGGCTCATCTCGACTGGCGCGTTAACTGGTTCCAGGAGCGGCTTGATCCCGCCCTGTTGGTCGGGCCGATGCCGAAATAGGCGTCAGGCGTATTCTCAGTCGGGACGTTTGGGCTTCCTGCCCCAGCGCCGGTGAAACCACATCCACTGATCGGGCCGGTCGACAATCCAGGCGCTGATCCGGTCATTGATCCAGGTTGTCGTTGCCAGAATGTCCGCATTCCGGTCCCCCGTATTCACCGGCGGTCTTGGTTCTTCAAAGGTCACGCGAAAATGGGCAGGTCCCGTGCGTTGGACCCTGACCGGGACGAGAAGCGCATCGTATTTCAGGGCGAGGGCTGCCGGTGCGGACGGTGTCATCGCGTCAACGCCGAGGAACGGCGCTTTTATGCCATCATTCATCCGCACGTCGACCAGCATAATGGTGTTCCCGGAGGCTTTGAGGACCTGGGTAATCCTGCGGGCGCCCTCACGACCCTTCATAATCAGTTCGACGCCGCTCCCGCGCTGCAGGTCGCGAACCCGCGCATCCAGCAGAGGGTTATTGAAAGGGCGGTAGACGACTGTCAGCGGCAGGTCGTGCGTCCTGGCGGCGAGGGTCACCATTTCCCAGTTGCCGATATGCCCAGCGAACAGGATGCCCGATTTGCCGCTAGCGCGAAGCGCGTCCAGATGTTCCGCGCCGACGATCTCGATCCGGCTTTCCTGATCTTCGCGTATTCGATCCAGGTTCCAGTAATCGTTGCTGACGCGGGAAAAATTGTCCCACACGCCAAGGACGATCTCCTCGATCTGGTCCTTCGGCATATCAGGCCAGACGTGGAGAATATTCTCCCGCACGCGGTCGCTCAGCCAGAGCCGTGGTCCGATTGCGCGTCCGAGTTTGCCCAGAAGGTTCGATGCGGTGTTCACGGGCATCCGGATCATAACCGCATAGATCGACCAGATCGCCGCAAATTCGAGGTAGTGCCTGAACTGCGGCTTCTGCCAGAAACGCTCGGAATAGCGCGCCACAATCTATGCTTTCACGGTTGGGGCCGGGGAAAGGGCCGGAGCGAGCAGTCTATCGAGCGCCGCTTCGTCGCGCCATTCCAGCGTCACGCCGAGCGTGCGGATGATGCCATGCGCTTCAGCCGGCAGGCGCACGGCATCTTTTTCCGTGGTGACGGGCACTGCGCCGGCGGCGGCTGCGTCTTCTATTAATTTCATCACCTCGTCGCTGGTGTAGGGGTGATGATCCGCAAATTCCCTGGTTCCCTTCAACTGGCATCCCATACCAGCGAGTGTTTCGAAAAATTTCTCGGGCCTGCCTATCCCTGCAAAGGCGAGGACCGCCGCGCCGGACAGGTCGTCGTCCTGAATCCGGGGCACGAACCTGGCCGCCAGGACAGGCTTTGTGCCGGAAACCGATTGCTCGATGCCGTGGGTATCCGTACCGATGATTGCCAGCGCATCCGCACGTGCAATCGCGTCGCCCAGATGTTCTCGCAATGGTCCGGACGGCATGACGCGTGCGTTCCCGAAGCCGTAGCCGCCATCGACGACCAGGATGGAGATATCTTTGTGCAACGATGGGTTCTGGAAGCCGTCATCCAGGACAATCACCTCGGCGCCGGCCGAAACGGCGGCTCTCGCGCCTGCCACACGATTTCGCGCCACCCATGTTGGCGCATGGCGGGCAAGAAGCAGCGGCTCATCGCCGACCTCGTGCGAGGTATGATGAACGGGATCGACCCGTGTCGGCTCCACGGTCGTTCCGCCATAGCCCCTGCTCAGGAAATGCGGCTTTGCCCCCCGCGCGGACAATCTGTCGGCCACCGACATTGCGACTGGCGTCTTGCCTGCGCCTCCGGCAACGGCGTTGCCGATACAGATCACGGGCACGTCAACGAATTCCGGTATCGTCCGGCGCATCTGGGCGGCGGTGCGGCGGCGCCAGACAGCGCTGGCGGGAGATAAAAGCGCTGCCAGCAGTCCGTCATGGCGCCAGAATTCAGGAGCGCGCATCGCGGGATACCGGTATCGGCTGGGCCGGGGATATACGGTTCAGGATGGGATCAAGATGCGAGAACACCGCGTCGAGAATGCTGAACTTGCCATCAGCCACCGACCGGGCAGCCGAAATGCGGCGCTGACGCAGCCCCGCATTGGTCAGCAGGGTACCGATCTCACGCACGATTTCCGGTGGGGTTGTCGCAACCGACGAGGCGCCGGCGGCGTTGAGTTCCCCCTCGATCGCGAGGAAATTTTCCATATGCGGCCCGTGGACGATCGCACAGCCGAGCCGGGCAGGCTCGATCGGGTTCTGCCCGCCATGGGGCACCAGCGAGCCGCCGACAAAGGCGATATCCGTCAGCCTGAAAAACAGGCCGAGTTCGCCCATCGTGTCCGCCAGCAGGAAGCCGGTGTTCTTGGGTAATGGCTCGCCCCGGCTGCGGACGCTGACGGCGGCGCCGGATCCGACGAGCCGGGCTTCAATTTCGGCACCCCGCGCCGGGTGTCGCGGCACGATGATGGTGAGGATATCCGGCAGGTTGCGGACGAGTATCCGATGCGCAGCCGCGATCAGTTCTTCTTCGCCGGGATGGGTGCTGAAGGCGAGCCAGCGGGGTCGTGCTGCTGTCGCCGCCTCTAGCGTGGCAAGCGCGTCCGGGTCAGCGGGCAGGGGGTCCGCGGCGAATTTCAGATTGCCGGGGCAGGAGATGCCGGTTGCGCCAAGATCGCGCAGTCTTTCCGCGTCTAGTTCCGTTTGCGCCATACAGAGATCGAAGGTCTCCAATATAGGTCGGATCATCCAGGGGGCACGGCGCCAGCCGCGCCAGGAGCGCGCTGATATGCGCGCGTTCATCAGCATCGCGGGTATGGCGCGTCGCCTCACTTCGGACAGAATCCCTGGCCAGAATTCCGATTCCACCCAAAGAACCAGGTCCGGCTGCCAATGGTCGAGAAACCGCCGGACCCAGGACATCCGGTCGACAGGAACGAACTGATGGGTGACACCCTGAGGCAGACGGTTCTCAAGAAGCCGCGCGGAGCTCACGGTGCCGGATGTCATCAGGACGGATATCTCCGGCCGCTCACGCCGGAGACGTTCGATAAGGCTCAGCATCGAGAGCGACTCGCCGACGCTGGACGCATGAATCCAGACCAGAGGCCCAACGGGGCGCGGCGCAGATGCATCCCCGAAACGCTCGCCGAACCGTTCGGCATCCTCACGCCCGGCGGCGAGTCGTCGCTGCATATACCGGCGAATAAGGGGCCCCGAAGCCCATGTGAGGGCGCGATAGGCGGCGATGCTCATTCAGCGACCCCTTTCGCGGCAAGCTGGGCGGTATTCGGGGCAGGCTCTACCGGGACCACACCGAGTTCTCTATCGAGAGCGGTCGTCAGCGTGATGAGATCGTTCTCGAGCTTTAAACGAATGACCTCCAGGGCGGTTTCGTCCGCGTCCTGCGGGACCTCTATGGGCTTCCCGAGGCGGACGATGCCGCGGCTGAAAGGCAAGGGCACGACGAAGCGATCCCATGATCCAAGCACCCGCCGTCTTGCCGCGCCATAGGACACGGGCAGCAGGACCGCTCCGGAAAGCCGTGCCGCCGCCGCCGCCCCCGGCGCCGCCCGCATGCGCGGACCGCGCGGTCCGTCCGGCGTGATGCCCAGATACTCGCCCCGCTTGAGGGATCGGACCATCGCCACGAGCGCACCGGCGCCACCGCGAGAGGTCGAACCGGCAATCGTGCCGATACCCAGATGGGCAAGCGTGCGGGAAATAAAAACACCGTCGCGGTGGTGTGAGATAAGAATGCTCATCTTCGCATCGTATTTCCATGCGTTCGGGATCATCAGCATTCTACCGTGCCAGAAACAGGCAATGAACGGGGTCCCGTCCGCCACCAGACGATCGGCGATGTCGATGTTGTCTATGCGCCACTTGCCGGTGGCCCAGACCAGCTGAATATATCGGGCTGCGAGCCAGCTGAGGACCGCGCTGACAGCGGGGCGACGCATGAGCCGGCTTGCGGCGGCCATCGGTCAGGCCTGCGCGGCGGCCGGTGGAACGGCGTCTGGGTTGGCGGTATCCGCATCCACCGCAGCGGGCTTCTCCTTGGCGTTATCACCCGTGAACTGCAGTGTATAGAGGCGCTCGTAGGCGCCTCCCCTGGCCAGCAGCTCGCTGTGGGATCCGGATTCAACAATGCGGCCGTTTTCCATTACGAAAATCGTATCGGCGTCGATAATGGTGGAGAGCCTGTGTGCGATGACGACGGTGGTGCGTCCCCGCTTCAGGCGGGCGAGGGCGGCCTGAACCTGGCGTTCGGTTTCGGTATCGAGGGCCGATGTGGCTTCGTCGAGCAGCAGGATCGGTGCGTCCTTGATCATCGCGCGGGCGATGGCGATACGTTGCCGCTGTCCGCCTGACAGCTTGACGCCGCGTCCGCCGACATGGGTATCGTAGCCATCCGGCAGGCCGGTGATAAAATCATGTGCGTCGGCATCAACGGCCGCGCGGACAATCTGTTCGTCCGATGCGCCGGGCCGGCCATAGGCGATATTGGCGCGGATCGTATCATCG
>JAYOMI010000138.1:0-1865 GCA_038120765.1 Rhodospirillaceae bacterium | reverse complement strand
CTGACTGACGAGACCGATCCCGCGCCGGAGGCTTTCGAGCGTCACGTCCCGAACGTCGTGTCCGTCGACCGTCACGGAACCGCTATTGGCATCGTAGAATCGCGGGATGAGATTAAGGACAGTCGATTTGCCTGCGCCGGACGGGCCGACCAGCGCAACCGTTTTGCCCGCCGGAATGTCGAGATCGATACCGTTCAGAGCGGCCCCCTTGGCATTGTATCGAAACTGGACGTTCGAAAAACGGATATCGCCCCGGATATTGGCCAGCTCTACGGCATCCGGTTTGTCGTTTATCGACGGTGTGAGGTCCAGTACGTTGAAGACACGCTGCGCCGCCGCCAGGCCCTGCTGGAGCGTCGAGTTCAGGTTGGCGATATTCTTCATCGGTTTGTAGGCGGCGAGCAGGGCTGCGAGGAATGAGGCAAGCTCACCGGTGGTCATTGTGCCGTCGATAACCTGCGCGCCGCCATAAAGGATCGCGAGCGCCAGCGCGATGCCGCCGAGGGTCTCCATCAGCGGGCGGCTGATTGCCTGAACACGCGCCGACTTCCGGGACAGCTGGTAGACTTTCTCGATAGCGCTGGTCGCCCGCGCGGTCTCCTGTTCTTCCATGGTGTAGGCCTTGACGTGCCTGGCGCCCTGGAATGTCTCGTCGAGCAGTGTCGTCATCTCCCCGGTTTCGACCTGCGTATTGCGCGAAATTTTGCGCATGCGTTTGCCGATCCGGACAATCGGATAAAGCGCCAGTGGGAAGATCACCACTGTCAGTAGCGCCAGAAACCAGTTGTGAACGATCAGGATCGCAACAAGGAAAATCACCAGCAACGAGTCTTTCACCAGACCGGTCAGTGCCTTGGCGACCGTGTGGCGAAGCATGCCGACATCGTTGATGAAGCGGGAAATGAGCCGGCCGACCGAATTGTCGTTAAAAAACTGCAGGTCCGAGAAAATCATGCCCCGATACATCAGCCGCTGGAGGTTGGCGACCATGCGGTGGCCGATCACCTCCATGTTCACGGCCTCGAAATAACCGGCAATGCCGGATGTGAGGGCGAGGAGAATAATTACGCCGGGCAGCAGATAAAGCATCTGCCGGTCGCGGGAGACAAGCACCTGATCGACCACGTCTTTGAGTAGATAGATCATTGCAGCCGACGAAGCTGCAACGAAGACCATGCAGATAAATGTCAGCCCGATCCGGCCACGCTGGGGCCACAGCTGCTCTTTCGCCAGCCGCCGGACGAGGGCGTCGGACGTTGCATGCGCGTCGTCGATAAGTTCGTGGCCCCGATCGGGCGCCTGAACAGGTTCAGCCAAGGGAGCGTGTTCCGTTTCGCGTAAGGGTAATACCGGGAATCAGAATACCATGCCCGGCGAATCCGGCCAATTGTCTGATATTCCAACAGGAACCGGAGGGTTGATCGATCAGACGCCCGCGACCGTCAGTCCGTCGACCCGGATCGTGGGGGCATCGGTGCCATAGCGGAACTTGAGGTCGTTCGCCGGTACCAGATTGGCGAACATATCCTTCAGATTGCCGGCAATGGTCATTTCGCTGACCGGGTCGGTCATCTGGCCATTTTCGAGCCAGAACCCGGTGGCGCCGCGGCTGTAATCGCCGGTGATCATATTGATCCCCATGCCGATCAGCTCGGTGATGAAAAAGCCGTTTTCGATGTCGGCCATCAACTCCGCCGGAGACTGGCCGCCGGCCTCCATATAGAGATTGGTGACAGACGGTGACGGCGGCGACGACGTGCCGCGGGATGCATGGCCTGTCGATTCAAGGCCGAGCTGGCGCGCTGAAGACAGGTCGAGCACCCAGGTGGTCAATACGCCGTTATCGGCAAGTGCGCGGCGCCGGT
>JAYOMI010000137.1:7454-7808 GCA_038120765.1 Rhodospirillaceae bacterium | reverse complement strand
ACGCCGACGGGGGCGACACGGAATTCCGCAGGATGATCTACGGCATCTTCACGATGACGGTGAATTTCGACCGGATCCGCGAACGGATGGCAACGGCGCTCGGCCTGTCGGGCATCCAGTATCATATCCTGATGGTCGTCGCGGAACTCTCGGAACAGGTACCGGTGACGGTGTCGGTCATCGCCGAGCGGCTGCATACGTCCGGTGCCTACGTGACCATGGAAACCAAGAAACTGATGCGCCGGGGCTTTCTCGACAAACGGCCCAACCCGGATGACGGGCGCAGCGTGATCATCAGCCTCACCGCCGAGGGGCGGCAAGCCGTCTCACCGTACGCGCCGAACATGCTCGCCA
>JAYOMI010000137.1:0-7444 GCA_038120765.1 Rhodospirillaceae bacterium | reverse complement strand
CCTGCAGGCGATCAATGACGAGCTGTTCGACGGGATCGGCCCGGAAACTTTCGAACAGTTCCGGGGGATCGTCGATCACATGACGCGCACGAGCACCCGGGCGGCCGAACTCGCCGAAAATCTCGCCCGTGACCATACCGAACTTTCAGATATTGCGGTCGGCGCCATCTGGCGCTGAACCGTCACGCAGATTTCCAGAACATTCCCATACGATATCCAGCCAGGAGGCATTTATGCTCAAGACAGGACAGCAACATCTCGAATCGCTCCGCGACGGACGCCGGGTCTATATCGGCGACGAACTTGTCGAGGATGTGACAACTCACCCGGCATTTGCGAACGCGGCGAAATCCTTCGCGATGATCTACGACCGCAAGCGCGATCCCGAGAATATCGACGTGATGGCCTATGAGGATGAAGACGGCGAGCTGTCATCGTCCTGGTTCCTCAAAGCGAAAACGAGGGACGATTTGCGCCGCCGGCGTGAGACCCATCGCCGCGTTGCGGAATGGACATGCGGCCTGATCGGCCGCTCGCCGGATCATGTGGCGAGCTTCGTCACGGGACTGCTGTGGAAGCCCGACCTGTTCGAGGACAATCTGAAAGGATCGGCCGCGCATCTGAAAGCCTATTACGACTACATGCGCAAGAACGATACCTTTGCCTGCTACACCGTCCTGCCGCCGCAGGGCGCGCGCCAGCCGGAGCTGTACCAGCGCGAAGGCCTGACCGTGCCGACGCTGCGCGTCACCGCCGAAGACAAGGAAGGCGTCACCCTGAACGGGATGAAGATGCTCGGCACGTCGGCCGTGTTCTCGAACGAGACCTGGGTCGGCAACCTGTTGCCGCTGGGCGAGGAACAGGCAGCCGAGAGCGTGACCTGCGCGGTGCCGCTCAACTGGCCCGGTGTGACCATCTGGACGCGCAAGCCGTTCGAGCGGTTCGCGGTATCGGAATTCGACGCGCCGTTTGCCTGGAAGTTCGACGAGACGGATTCCATGGTGATTTTCGAGGATGTGAAAGTGCCTTGGGAACGGGTGTTCACACACAACAACGCGGCCCTGTCGCGCGAGATCTATTTCGAGACCCCGAGCCATGCGATGGGCAACCATCAGTCCAACGTGCGTTTCCAGGAAAAGCTGAAGCTCATCATCGGCATCGCGCGCCGGTCGGCGGAGATCAATAACGTCCTCCAGGTGCCCGCCGTCCGCGATACGCTCGGCAAGCTGGCCGCCGCGGAAGCGGGGCTCGGCGCCATGATTTCCGGCCAGATCGAGGATGCCGAGGAAATGGTTCCGGGGCATCTCAGCATTAACCGGCGGCATATGTACGGCGCGCTGCACTGGTGCACCCAGAACTATGCAACGATCTGCGAGACGGTGCGGGAACTGATGGGCGGCGGGCCTTTCCAGATGCCGGCGGATATTTCCGTGATCAACAATCCCGAGCTGAAACAGAAGTTCGAAACCTACTGGTCGGTACCCGGGCAGTCGGCGATCGACCGGATGAAGTTCCTGAAAATGGGCTGGGATCTTTTGGGAAGCGACTTTGCCGGGAGGCATCAGCAGTATGAGCGGTTCTATGCCGGGCCTGCCTTCATCAACACGCTGTACAGCTTTATCTATTGCCCGTGGGACGAAATGACGGGCACGGTCGACCGCGTGCTTGCCGACTACGACGTGCCGCTGTCGGGCGAGATGCGTCACATGGCGGCGGAGTAGTCTCCGCCGCTGGCTTGTCCGTGACTTGCCGGACTTCGTCTGCGATGCCTAATATCCGGCTTCACCAATTTGCCGGGAATAAGAAGCATGTCAGACGAAATCCGCGATCAGCTTGCGCCGACAGGCGTCCTGCGCGCCGGGATCAACTTGGCCAACAAATTGCTGGTCACGGGCGCGACCCCGTCGGGCGACCCGGATGGGGTCGGGCCGGAATTCGCGCGGCATATCGCGGACGGTCTCGGCGTGCCGGTATCCTATGTTCAGTTTCCGATGCCCGGCGAACTGGCGGACGCGGTGACGGAAGACGTATGGGATATCGGCCTGATCGGCGCCGAGGCGAGCCGCGCCGAGAAAATCGCCTTCACCGCGGCCTATGTGGAGATCGAGGCGACGTATCTGGTGCCTGAAGGCTCACCGCTGAAAACCGTCGAAGACGTGGATGCCGAAGGCGTGCGGATCGCCGTGTCCGGGCGCAGCGCCTACGATCTCTATCTCTCGCGCAGCCTGAAACATGCGGAGCTGCTCAGGGCGCAGGGCCTGCCGGGCGCGCTGGAGCTTTTCCTGACCGAGAAACTGGATGCGCTGGCGGGCCTGCGTCCCGCCCTGAACGGCGATCTCGACAAGGTGCCTGGCGGCCGTATCCTCGTCGGCCAGTTTACGGCGGTGCAGCAGGCGGTCGGTACCGCCCGGACAAAACCCGAGGCGGCGGCATATCTGTCGGATGTTGTCGAAGATGCGAAAGCGAGCGGCCTGATCGCCCGGCTTATCGAAAAACACGGGGTGGTCGGCCGGCTGTCTGTGGCATCCGCCCGATAGGCGGGCGCGCCGGTACTTGACAGGACCGAGAGGGCGGCGGGGATTGGTTTTCCCGTCGCTTTTTTTTGATTGTATAGCTAAATAAGTTAGCTAATAATATTAGTCAAATGTGAAGCCGATCAATTGGAAGGGGAGTCTCGACATGCTTAAAACCGGACAGGATTATCTCGAAGGTCTTCGTGACGGCCGCAAGGTCTATATCGGAAACGAACTGGTCGATGATGTTACGACGCATCCCGCTTTCCGAAATGCAGCGCAGTCTTTCGCCCGGATTTACGACAACAAGCGCGCGCCCGAGAATATCGATCTGATGTCTTATGAAGAGGATGGCGAGCGTCATTCGGCATGGTACCTGCAGCCGAAACGAAGGACGATCTTCGAAAACGAACCGAGACCCATCGGAGGGTCGCACAATGGTCGCATGGGCTTCTTGGCCGGTCTCCGGATCACGTGTCGTCCTTCGTCGCGGGCCTTGCGATGCGGCCCGATATCTTCGACGGAATCCGACCCGGGTTCGGCGACAACCTCGTCAATTATTACAAATACATGCGCGACAACGACATCTGCGCCACCTATACGGTTTTGCCGCCGCAGGGCGCACGCAAGCCGGAGCTGTATCAGCGCTCAGGCATGAAGGTGCCGACGCTTAAAGTGGTGGAAGAACGCGATGACGGCATCGTCATAGACGGGATGAAGATGCTCGGTACGTCCGCCGTCTTCGCCGATGAAACGTGGATCGGGAATCTGCTGCCGCTGGGTCCCGGCCAGGAAAAGGAATCCGTGACCTGTGCCGTGCCGCTGAATGCGCCGGGCGTGAGGATGTGGGCGCGCAAGCCGTTTGAGAAATACGCCGTCAGCGAATTCGACAACCCGCTCGCCTTCCGTTTCGACGAGACGGATTCGATGGTTATTTTCGACAACGTGTTCGTGCCGTGGGATCGCGTTTTCACCCTGGAAGCGGTAGATCTGTCGCGGGAAATCTACATGATTACCCCGGCACACGCGATGGGTAACCATCAGTCCAATATCCGTTTCTGGGAAAAGCTGAAGCTGATCGTCGGTCTTGCTAACCGCGTCACAGAGATGAATTCGATCCGTCATATCCCGGCCGTGCAGACGACCCTCGGTTCGCTGGCCGCCAGTCTGTCGGCGCTGGAAGCGATGATCTACGGACAGGTCGAGAACCTCGAAGACGATCACGCGCCCGGTTTCGTCAATATTAACCGCCGCTACATGTATGCCGCGCTGCACTAGTGCACCACCAATCATTCGCGTATCTGCGAGACGGTTTCGGAACTGCTCGGAGGGGGACCTTTCCAGTTTCCCGCCGACATTTCGGTCATTGACGATCCGGAGATGAAAGAGACGTTCGATACCTACTGGTCGGTGCCGGGCGAGTCCGCGGTCGATAGAATGAAGGTGCTGAAACTTGCCAGGGATCTGCTTGGTTCCGACTTTGCCGGGCGCCACATGCAGTACGAACGGTTTTATGCCGGTCCCAGCTTTATCGTCACGAACTACAATTTCCTGACGGCGGAATGGGGCGAATGGGAAAGCGTCGTAGACGATATTCTCAATAGTTACGATGTGCCGTCTGCCGCGCCGGTAGCGGCCGAATAGGGCGTAACTTTTAATCTCAGTGATCGAGGATCCGGCTGAGGAATAGCCGGGTCCGTTCATTTTGCGGATTGTCGAAGAAATCGGCGGGCGGGGCATCTTCGATGATCTCGCCGCCATCCATGAAGATCACCCGGTCGGCCACGCGCCGGGCGAATCCCATTTCGTGCGAGACGACCAGCATGGTCATGCCGCTTTCGGCAAGCTCTATCATGGTGTCGAGCACTTCCTTGATCATTTCCGGATCAAGCGCGGATGTCGGCTCGTCGAACAGCATGACCTTCGGTTCCATACAGAGCGCGCGGGCAATGGCGACGCGCTGCTGCTGACCGCCCGATAGTTGTCCCGGATACTTGTCGGCCTGTTCCGGTATGCGCACCCGCGCGAGGTATTCCCGCGCCCGCGCCTCTGCGGCCGCCGCCGGCATTTTACGCACCCACAGGGGAGCGAGCGTGCAGTTCTCCAGCACGGTCAGGTGCGGGAAAAGATTGAAATGCTGGAACACCATCCCGACTTCGGACCGGATGCGTTCGATGTCGCGGACATCCTGGGTCAGCTCGGTGCCGCCGACGGAAATCGATCCCCGCTGGTGGTCTTCCAGCCGGTTGATGCAGCGGATCAGGGTCGATTTGCCTGAGCCCGACGGACCGCAGATGACGATGCGCTCCCCCTCGCTGACGGAGAGATCGATATCCTTCAGGGCGTGAAAGTCGCCGTACCATTTATGGAGCCCCGCAATCCGGATCATGGCATGGACGCCCTTTGATGGCCGGTCGCAAGACGGCGTTCAAGCCAGAGCGAATAGCGCGAGATCGCAAAGCAGCTCAGGAAGAAGAACAGCGCGACAAACAGATAGGTCTCGGTCGCAAGCCCGTTCCATTTTGCGTCGGCAAGCACGGCGCGGGCGATGCCGAGCGGATCGAGCAGGCCGATGATCACGACCAGCGTGGAGTCCTTGTAGAGCCCGACGAAGACGTTGACCATGCCGGGGATTGCGATTTTGAGGGCCTGGGGAAGAATAATCCGGCGCGTCGTCGTCCAGCGCGACAGGCCGAGCGCTTCGGCGGCTTCGTATTGCCCGCGCGGGATCGCCTGCAATCCGCCGCGCACCGCTTCTGCGAGATACGCCGCGGCGAATAGCGAGACCATGATGAGCACGCGCACGAGCAGATCGAAACTTGTCCCCGGCGGCAGGAAATAGTTCAGCATCGTGGAGGCCACGAACAGCAGCGTTATCAGCGGCACGCCGCGGGAAAACTCGATAAAGGCGGTGGAGAGTATGCGCAGCGCCAGCAGCTTTGATTGCCGGCCCAGCGCCAGCAGAATCCCGAGCGGCAGCGATGCCGATATACCCGTCACACCGATAATAAGTGTCAGCATGAATCCGCCGTAGCGTCCGGTCTCGACGACCGGCAGGCCGAACCCGCCATGGATCAGCCAGGCGGCGACGAAGGGATACGCCGCAGCACACCAGAGCAGGGCGCGCCGCATGGGCACCGCGCTGAAGAGGACCGGCACAAGGGCCGCCAGCAGAAGCGCGAATGCGAGGTTCGGCCGCCAGCGTTCGGCGGCGGGATAGAAGCCGTAGACGAACTGGTCGAGCCGGGTCGTGACGACCGCCCAGCAGGCGCCGCTGTCGATCGCCTGACAGGCAACGCGCGAGTCTGCATGGAGGACGGAATCGAAGATCATCCAGCCGCCGGCGGCATCGACGAACAGATAGATCAGCCAGACCGCCAGCACCGTCATCAGGCTGTTGAACGGCGATGAAAACAGATTGGACCGCAGCCAGCCGGGAATGCCCGTCGTCGCGGGGGGCGGCGGCAGGTCCGGGTGTTCGCCGGGCGGGTAGGAACGGGAAGGCGGCGGGTGCGCTGTCATCGTTCGACCAGTCTCTGGCGACGGTTATAGATATTCATGCCCCAAGAAATCGACAGGGAGATGGCGAGGTAGATCGCCATCACCAGCAGCATGGTTTCCATTTCCCGCCCGGTCTGGGTCAGGGTGATGCCGCCGAGCGTC
Organism: Rhodospirillaceae bacterium; assembly: GCA_038120765.1. GTDB lineage: Bacteria > Pseudomonadota > Alphaproteobacteria > MPNO01 > UBA830 > CAXBCP01. The sequence goes on along the minus strand of JAYOMI010000137.1, from coordinate 1,268 downwards.
GCGACAAGGTCCATATAGCCGATTGCGATGGCAAGCGACGAGTTCTTCATCAGGTCGAGATAGGAGGACGTCAGCGGCGGCACGATCACCCGCATCGCCTGGGGCAGGATCACGAGTTTTATCGTTCTGTTGGCGGTCAGACCGAGCGCGCGCGCCGCGTCCGTCTGGCCGCGGTCGACCGAAATGATGCCCGAGCGCACGTTCTCCGCGATAAATCCAGATGTATAGAATGCGAGCGCCCAGGTCAGGGCCACGAATTCCGGGATAAGCGTCACGCCTCCCTGGTAGTTGAACCCGCGCAGCGCGGGGCGGTCCAGCGTGACCGGCGCGCCGGCCGCGTAGAAGGCGAGGACCGTCGCCGCGATGGCAAGTCCGGTGCCGTAGAGCGCGTAGGGTTTGCGGATGCCGGTCGCCGCCATTTGTCGCCGGCCGTGCCTGTACAGCAGGGCGACACCGAGAAGGCCGGCGCAGAAAACCACGACGACCCACCAGAACCCCGGCTCGATCACGGGCGACGGTACGTAGAACCCGCGGTTGGACAGGAACACCGACCCGCCGAAAGACAGTGCCTGGCGCGGATGGGGCAGGGTGTTGATGATGATCCCGTGCCACAGCAGGATCAGCAGCAGGACCGGCGTGTTCCGGGTGAATTCCACATAGACATAGGCGATCCGCGAGACCAGCCAGTTATGCGACAGCCGCAGGATGCCGACGGCGAAGCCCAGCACCGTCGCCAGGAAGATGCCGACGAGCGCCACCAGGCCGGTATTCAGCAACCCGACAAGGGCGGCCCGAAGATGAGAATCCTGGTTGGTGTAGCTGATCAGCCGCTGGTTGATGTCGTAGCCTGCGGGCAGTTCCCACAGGAAGCGAAAGCTGAACGTTTTGTCGAGGGCGGCGAAGTTGGCGGCGACATTGCCGATCGCCCAGGCGACGATTCCGAAAACCGCGAGGACGACGCCGATCTGAACAGCGACGGTACGGACGTTTTCGTTCCGCCAGGGGCGTACCGTTCCGGCATGGCCGGAAGAGAGGGCAGACGGGGCGGTCAAGGGCGCTGTGGCATTCTAGCGGACGGATACAAAGCATCTCACCGGAAGGGTGCGGCATACATCAGCCCGCCATCCTTCCACTGCGCGTTGAGCCCGCGTGCGAGGCCGACGGGCGTATCCTTGCCGAGGTAGCGTTCGAATATCTCGCCGTAATTGCCGACCCCCGAAATAACATCAACGGCCCAGCCCGGTTCCAGCCCGAGCGCGGCGCGCCCC